>CAJWBN010000015.1 GCA_913020735.1 uncultured Acidimicrobiaceae bacterium | reverse complement strand
TCCCATAGAAGGCGGAGTTGCGGCTGCCTACCGAAGGGAAATTGCAGAAGCAGACGACCCTGACGCGCATCGCACAGCAATAGAGGAACGACTACTTCGCCTCCGGTCTCCTTTTCGAGCCGCCCACCGAGGAGATGTCGTCGACCTCATAGACCCCCGAGAAACGCGGGCATTAGCTTGCCGCTTCATAAATCTCGCACAACCTAAATTACGAGAATTAGCTCAACGCCCGAAACGAGCAGTTCGCCCTTAACTATTAGGAGAACCTTTCAAAGTCACCCTGTAACCGTGGCGGGTAGCTGGAAAGTAGTCCCACGTTGCGAGGTGCTGAACACAACGGTTGTCCCACATCGCTATCGAGTTCTCTGTCCAATGAAACCGGACGTGAAAATTAGGATTTTCTATGTGTCTATAAAGGTATTGAAGAATCGCTTGGCTCTCATCTCTGCTTAAGTCTTCGATTCTTTTAGTGAAACCTTGGTTGACGAAAATGCCTTTTCGGCCCGTCTCAGGATGCGTCAATATGACCGGATGTTGAGCGGATGGGGGATTCTCATCTTGTCGGTGTCCAGGAAGTTTCCCCAGACGGTGTGACGCAATTCGATCCTCAAGAAACTCTTGAAATGCAGGAGACAGGGTGTCATAAGCCGAGTACATAGAGCTGAACAAGGTTGCTCCACCTCCATCGGGTGGAATTTCAGTGAGTCGCAAGACGCTTCCTACGGGCGGGTTCTTTTCGAAGGTCACATCACTGTGCCATCCGTCACCTGCTACCTGTCGCGAATTCGCATCTGCATGAATAACTATCACCTCAGGGTGCTCAGGGTGATGCTGCACTGTGGGGTGAATATGTAACTCTCCGAACTGCGCGGCAAATGCTATGTGTTGCTCATGGGTGAGATCTTGGTCCCTGAAGAAGATGACTTGGTGCTCTAGCCAAGCTTCGCGAATGAGCCGGACAGTCTCTTCAGAGAGTTCTTCGCGTAAATCAACTCCGCCTATTTCAGCCCCAATTCTCGGGGTAATTGGAGTGACGGTAATTGCATTCATGCCTTCAGACTATGCGTACGGTCTCTCCACGTGGCAAATTAATGAAGTGATCGACTTAAGATCTGACACAGTTTCTCGACCCACCAAGGCAATGCGCCAAACAATGGTCACGGCCGAGGTAGGAGATGACGTATTCGGAGATGATCCGACCGTGCAACGCCTTGAAGGTCGGGTCGCAGAGCTACTGGGAAAGCAAGCAGCTGTTTTTGTTTCGTCTGGAACTCAATCAAACTTATGTGCGTTAATGGCTCATTGTCAGCGCGGCGATGAGTATTTGGTTGGCGATCACGCTCATACATACATGTATGAGGCAGGTGGCGCTGCGGTGCTGGGCAGTATCCAACCTCAAACTGTGCCCATGTTGGACTCGGGAATGCTGGATCTTGAAGCTGCTCGCGCGTCTATAAAACCTGATGATGCGCACTTCGCTCGAACCCGTCTTTTGTGTATCGAAAACACCACGGACGGCAAGGTACTGGACCTTCAACAGTTGCAGTCAGGGCGCTCACTCGCTGATGAACATGATCTGGGATACCACCTAGATGGGGCCCGTCTCTGGAATGCATCTGTAGCGCTCGGGGTGCTTCCCGCTGACGTTGCAGCACCATTTGATACCGTCTCAGTGTGCCTCTCTAAAGGTCTAGGGGCCCCAATCGGCTCTGTGTTGTGCGGCACTGAAGACCTGATCAACGAGGCTCGAAAATGGCGAAAAATGCTCGGCGGAGCCATGAGACAAGTTGGCCTGATCGCCGCCGCGGGAGAACACGCTATAAACAATCACATTGAACGGCTTGCTGATGATCATCGCAATGCCGAAGCGCTGGCGCAGGGTCTCGCAGATATAGACGGGCTCGAGGTTGATGCTCAAAACACAAACATGGTCTTTGTTCACACTGTCGAAGAAACTCAGGATTTGGAGACACGTCTACTAGCCCGAGGCATTATGACTAGGTGGTCAGGGAAAAACAGCAGAATGGTTCTGCACTTAGATGTAAGCGAGGCTGACGTCGAAACCGTAATTACTTCTATCGCAGAAGAATTGAAGTTCTAGTCAGCTACCAGTTCTGGAACGGGTTCAGTTAGATATTCGCTTAAGTCGGCTTCTCGGGTCATTGAATAGAAATCGACATTTCGCCATGGCGAATTAACCACGATTCGCCCTCCCTCGTTGCGGTAATACGATTCCATACCTGGGTGGGTCCAAACCATCTGGGTATGGGCACGGTCAACGTCTTCGTTATAACTGTCGTGAATTTCTTGGCGAATTTCAACGGCACCGAGATTTTGATCAAGCATCTTTTGGATCACGTCCATGATGTACCGGACTTGCATTTCCACGACAAAGATGAGGCTTCCACCATGACCCGGCTGAAGGTTGGGGCCGTAGAGGGTGAAGAAATTCGGAAAGTTGGGTACAACCGTGCCGAGATATGCCTTCGCATTGTCATTTTCCCATTGACTCATTAAGGAGGCGCCTGAACGGCCTTTCGCTTCGTAAGTAGTGATGAAATTAAGCACATCGAAGCCGGTAGCTAGAACCAGAACATCAGCTTCATACTCACCTCCGTCTTCAGTGACTAAGGAGGTTGAATCGATCTTGCTTACGCGCTCATCCACTAATTGAACTTTGGGGTTTCGCAGCATCTGATACCACCCATTATCCATCAACATTCTTTTACCGAAAGGTGGGTAGCTCGGCAGTACACGCTCAAGTAATTCTGGAGCTTCATCTCCTAGCTCGCTAATGACATAGTCGGTGAAGTACTTTCTGTGCCCATCGTTTTGGGCATTCAGTGACCTCTCAGGGTGCTCCCAGTCCGGGTCTTTGTGCAGCGCAGAATGAATTCGATCGTTGAACGTCCATCCAAGCCGAACTCGATACCAGTTTCGATATAAGGGAACTTCACGCAAGAGAAAACGGAGTGGATCTGGAACTTCTTTTCGGAACTGTTCGAACGGCGCTGCCCAATGAACTGATTTTTGAAAAATCGTAAGAGATTCAACTTCGTCTTGGATCTCAGGGCCGATCTGCATACAACTGGCACCATTTCCGATGATCGCAACCTTCTTACCCTCAAGGTCGGCTGTTTCAGGCCAGCGGGCTGTATGCCACTTCTCACCTTGCCAACTTTCAAGGCCTTCGATATCGGGAGACACAGGCGGATTGAAAATTCCGGCAGCACTGATCACTACATTGGCTTCGGTGACCTCTTGGCTGCCATCCGGCAGGCGCAAAGTTACAAGCCAATTCTGTTTCTCATTTTGGTATTTGATTTCTTCGACAGTTGTCTCAAATCGAATGGAGTTGCGGACCTCGAAGCTGTCACACACTTCTTCTAGGTAATCGTGCAATTCGTCACGAAGACAGAAGTACTTTTGCCAGTCATACGGGGCGAAAGAATAGGAATAAAGGTGATTTGGCGTGTCTACGCCCGCACCGGGATAGCGATTTTCCCACCAAACGCCACCCACGGTCGGATTACGTTCAACAACCTGAAAGTTGATATCCAGCATTTGGAGATTGATCGCTGCACAGAGACCCGATACCCCTGCCCCGATGATCAGAACGTTAAAATCAGGAGGGGAACTGATGCTCTGATGGTCAAGGAATTTAACTTGACCTAGTTGGGCTGCAGTGAATTGTCCATACTCGGAAGGGACAGGTTCGGCCATCGAAACACTGAGCATTCGAACTATCAGGTCATAATCAGGTTCAGGCAGAGCTACCGGGCGACCATCGCGCCAAGCCAATATTGCCTCTAGGGCCGCCTCTCTAACCTCTTGTTGGTGTCGGGGTTCAAGACCTCCAGTGTCGTTGTCCCCAAGCCCTGGGTGCCGTTGAGGTAGATAAGGCTCTTCTAGCCAATGGAGTTCTCCAGTTAACTGGACCAACACCATCAGCAGCGTAGGGATGTTCGCCACTTCGATTGCGTCGGAAAATGTTTGTTCTTCGGTGCTCAGAGTCATTTTTAAATACCCAAGTCTCGCAGGTTGTAGTCAGTCAAGATATCTCGAATCGTGTCCGAGTGATAGCGATGTTCCTCTTCTAAACCTGCGAAGGGTTGATAGCTATAGCGCTCTTCATTCGGGAAGCGCTGCGCCCTAGCGTCTACTGCCAGCGGAATGCATCTGCACCTCTGACGTATGTACTCTTCGGTGTAAAGGTTTCCTTCTCCGCTTAGTTTTCCGGTCTGGCCAATGACAGACGAATACCGGTGAAAACCAAAATTCACGGTGATACGGCGATCTTTTGAAGTGTTAGGGAAAGAGCCATGAACGGTTTGTCGATTCGTAATGAACGCATCCCCTGGCTTACAAACCAGAGGAACAGCATCCTCGAACCAATCTGAGTCGTTGTTTTCCAGAACGCGAGCCGCTATATCAACTTTGCCTTCTCGATGAGTTCCCGGTAGCACCCAAACGCCGTTGGCTGGAGTGCTCCCATATAGCTGTACCTGGACGTTGTAGCCATGAATGTTTGGGTCCCATTGTGGGTTATCCCAATGGATTTGCCCGTCCTGGTGCCAAGAAACGGACGGACCTATTTCAGGCTCCTTCACAAAAAGTACCTCCGTGAAGGGAGTGAAATCTGCCCCATTTATTGCCTCAGCAACTCTCAGAATGTGGGGGTGGCCAAAAATTCTGAGGAAAGAAGGAAGGAGCTGCAAACATCCTGCTACTAGGTATGGGACATGAGCTGGACTGTCCACTTGAGGTTCTGGCTCGAACATCTTGACCGGATGTCTCCCATTATTTTCCGATGTTCCGCCCAAGGGGTCGCTAAGAGGTTTAGTCATAACCCATGGGTTGATTGCAAACTCCGGCCCCAAAGCTGGCCTACCCCGACGGTCCACTTTTGAATCTCGGTGAGGCCACGGAGCCCGAGCTAACAGTTCGTCGACCTCACTGCGACATTCTCCAAGTTCATCTTCGCCTATCACATTCTCAAAAACGTAGAAACCGAATCGCTCGTAAGCCCTAATTATGTTTGGGTCAAGAAGTCCGTCGGAGGTGAACTGGATCGGACCCCGGTTACCTAGCTCGAGCGCTCGCGTTTCACCTTCAGCGCAATATTCTTTGAACGCTGAACTATCCCAGCCTGATTCTTGTCTCGGATCAACCATAACTCGCCCCTTTTCACTCTAGATGGCATCATCGACCTTCGCAGTGCGACAGAATTCCCTTATGACAGAGACGTCGATAGATCTGGTTGCATTTGTTGGTCTGGGGGCAATGGGAGGGCCCATGTGCGCGAATCTGGCTGCGAAATCACCTGTCCCGGTTATCGCCTACGACCTCAACAGCGAAGCGGTTGCCTCAGCAGTAGATGCCGGGGCAACTGAAGCGGAGCATCTGAGTTCGGTAGTTGACGCTGACATCATTTTCGTTTGCGTACCGGGCGAAGCTGAGACACGAGAAGTCTGCCTAGGCGCCGGCGGGATATGCGAGAACGCTCGGCCTGGGCAAATAATCGTAGATTGCACAACTGCAACAGTGGCAGTCAACCTTCAGGTAGCAGAAGCGCTTAAGTCCAGGGGTGCTTATTTTGCTGATGCCCCAGTAGCTCGAGGGGTACCCAACGCCGTTGAAGGAACCTTGTCGATCACTGTTGGCGCGGAAGAGGGGGTCTTCGACGAAATAGCCCCCTGGCTCCAGTACATGGGTTCAGACGTTGCACATTGCGGCCCAGTGGGGACCGGAACAGTTATAAAGCTCATGAACAACATGGTGCTTTTTGAGAATGTCTCCGCCCTCGCTGAAGCGATGGCGATTGCAACAAGATCAGGCGTCGATCGAACACGCGTATTTGAGTTGTTAGGACAAGGGTCAGCAGACAGCTTCGCTTTGAGGCGTCATGGCTCTTTCATGACAACAGGCGACTATCCTTCAGATCGGTTTCCAACCACCTACTCTGTAAAGGATCTCGACTACGCATTAGCTCTTGCTGAGCAGGTCTCTGTAGATGCATCTGGAGCTCGTTTGGTTCGTGACCGCTTCAATGAGATAGTAGACCGAGGGTTAGGGCATCTTTATTCTCCGGTTATTTACGAATTGTTCGATGAAAATGAATCAAATAGATAATGAACTCGTTGAACGAGCCACAACTCTCGCCGACAACCAGCTTTTCCCCAAAGCACTCGAAGTTGATGCTGAAGGAACTGTCCCCACTACTCAACTTGATTTGATCTGCGAAGCCGGGTTTCACGGCCTCTTCGCTCCGACCGAATTTGGCGGAATGGGAGCTTCGCCTCAAACTCAATGGGCTGTTCACGAGGCCATATCGGGTGGTTGTCTAACGACTAGTTTCGTTTGGGCCCAACATGCGGGCCCCACCCGAGCTGCTGCCGAAACTGCCGGACCAATGAAAGCTCGTTGGGTTGAAGCTCTTGCTACTGGAGAATCGAGAGGAGGAGTCGCTTTCGCTCACCTGAACCGACCGGGACTTCCCATTCTTCGTGCTGAACCGACATCTGACGGGTGGCTATTTTCCGGAACCGCTCCTTTTGTCACTGGCTGGGGACATATAGACGTAGTTCTCACTGCCGCTCGCTACGGCGAATCGATTGTGTGGGCGATGCTTGACGCTAAAGACTGCGAAACACTCACAAGTCGACGTTTATCTTTGGCCGCTATCGATTCGGCAGTCACTGTTGAACTCAGTTTCGATAACCACCCTGTGTCAGAGAAATCGGTGACTTCAGTTGAAGCTTTTTCTGATTGGGCTGAGAAATACCGTCACGGACTGCGATCTAACGGCTCAAACCCTCTTGGCGTGGCCTCAAGAGCAACAAGCCTGCTAGGGCCGAGCCCTCTCGATCAACAACTGGATAAAGCCCGCAAAAGAATTAACTCGGCTACTACGGAAGAACTACCCGAAGCTCGCGCCGTTTTAGGTGATCTGTGTGTTCGCGCTACGTCGGCTTTGGTAGCGACAGTCGGCGGATCAGCCTTGTTCGTCGAACAACAAGCTCAACGATTAGCCAGAGAAGCCTTATTTCTCTTAGTGCAAGGTCAGACACCAGAGATCAAACAACACCATCTGAAACTCCTCACCGACAACTCACTTAGTGAGGCGTCTAGTAACGGCAGCCAACAGTAAATCGGCCGCCAGATGGCAAGCTCATCATCCAAGTTCTGACGTAGCTACTCAGCAACGTGAGATGTTCTTGGGTAACGCTCTATCAACAGTTTCTTGAGTTTCGAAATCATGGTGGGTACTAACCTCATGAATATGAGTGAACTCCAGATCGGTCAATTATTCAGCGACAACGTCGAAGTAACTGACGACATGTCACCGCCTCACCTCCCAAACAAAGTGCTTTCTACTCCCGACATGGTTCGACTCATAGAGGGCACCTGTCTTTTCGGCGTGCAGGGTTATCTAAACGATGACCAAACGACGGTTGGAATCCATGTATGTGTAAGCCATTCAGCGGCAGTCGCTTCGGGCGAAGAAGTTGTTGTGGCAGCTGAACTAGCTGAAATTGACCGCAAACGACTCGTGTTTGATGTGAAGGTAACTCACGGAGAGGTTCTGGTGTCGGAGGGAACTCACCAACGCTTCATAGTTGGTGGTTAAAATCGAACTTTCGGCTAGCTCTGCCAAGCTTCCTATGGCTCAATAACAATTTTGCCAATAGATTTTCGATCTATCAGGCTCCTCAACGCTTCGGAAGCCCCATCTAATCCGTAGGTAGCTGAAATATGTGGTCTGAGGTCACCACTATCAACCCATTGCAGGAGATCTTCTGCTATTTCGTTTGCCAACTCTGGGTCACGCGCCGTCATTGCACCATAGAAAACACCCACTATTTGGCAACTCTTCAACAACGTCAAATTCAAAGGTATAGACGGTATCCCCGCGGTAAAGCCGATCACTAAGAACCGTCCTTCCCATGCGATCGCTCGAAGAGCTTGTTCTGCATAGTCGCCACCAACGACGTCATACACAACATCTACTCCAGCACCGCCGGTTAACTCTTTCGCTCTGTCTTTGAGACTTTCTTCTGAATAATTAATCGTCTCATCAGCGCCGCGCTCTCGGCAGAGGTCGAGTTTCTCTTCGGTAGATGCAGCGGCAATAACGCGAGCCCCCATGAGTTTTCCAATTTCAACGGCCGATAGCCCTACGTGGCCTCCAGCGCCTAGAACCAGCAGAGTTTCACCCTTTTGCAGGTTTCCGCGTTGTTTCAATCCGTAATAGGTGGTTCCGTGCGCATACAACAAACCCGTAGAGTCAGCGAAACTCACTCCATCAGGCAAGATTCGTGCCGCAGCCGCCTTTGCAATTGCGAGCTCTGCGTATCCGCCAACTGCTCCTAAACCACAGACGACTCGACTGCCTATTTGTAGGTTGTCCACCCCTTCACCTAATTCAGTGACAACTCCAGCTACTTCCGAGCCAGGGATATAAGGCAAATCAGCTTTGAATTGGTATTTGTCCTCCAACATCAGAGTGTCGGGAAAGGTAACTGGTGCAGCCTTTACCTGTATCAGGATCTCGCCGGGTCCGGGGGTTGGGGCAGGTACTTCATCCACCACCAAATCTTCTGGGGGGCCGAATTGATTACATAAGACTGCTCTCATAACTAATCAACCTAGTGGGTAGTTTCAGGTTAAGTCTTGGAAAACCCTGACTCGAACCGCACGTCGGCTCGAATAAACATTCAGCGCATACCCACTTTATTTCTAGTCCCGAATAATGCCCCCATAGACCTCGATTTCGAACCAGTCACGAAATTCTTGATCTCGCGTCATTTTCCAATGGTCCCATGTCGCCCTTCCCACCGGAGAAAGAAAAGCGCCCAATCGAATCAACTGCATGCGCATATCGACATGCATTCGTCCGACGAGTCCTTCTTTCCAGGCATCATAGGTATCGAACAGGTCGATAAGGTCCGCTCCTAACAAGTTCAGGGCACGAAAATACTCTTCTCCCTGCAAGTCATCGCTAGACCAGTCCTTTATGAGAAACTGACTGAAATTTGGGTCGCGCGATATTGCGAAATATCGATCATAAAGTCGGTCCGTGAGGCCGTGACCGAATTGCGTTCGACTGTGTTGCAAGGTTTGGCGAGCTTCAGCACCAATAAATACAATCGATAAAGAGAGGATTACGGCTTCCAAGATTTGAGCCCAGTTGGCGATCTGTTCAAGTGTCAATTGATACTCCGAATCATCTTTACCTATGTTCGGCTGAGGCGTTTGACGACGTAACGAGAACCGAGGTCTATGAGAGCAAACAGAATCGCGCCAATGACTAGCTCCGTTGCGCCGCCGCCGTTAGCCAATATGAAAAGGGCCACTAGTGCCGCGACTATGGGTCGAGTTAAGTAACGCACAGTTTTAGTGAACCATGGCGAGTGACCGAAAACGGGGATGGAACTACTGTTTAGGTATGGATGTTTCCCGATTTCCGCTAGTTCCAGGCTCATCTCCAATGTTGGTAACTCACAACGAGGGTGTGTGGTTTCACACTTCTGATGGCCGTCGAATACTTGATGCCGGAGGTGGTGCGATCGTCACGAACATCGGTCACGGACGCCCAGAGATAGCTCAGGTCGCTGCAGAAGCTTTGACTCAATTGGATTATGTAGTGCCCGTCTTTGCAACTGAAGCTCGAGTCGCGTTGGTCGAAGAGGTAAGCGACCATTGGTTACCAGACCCTTCGTGGCGTTGTGTGTTTGTTAGCGGAGGTTCGGAGTCCGTTGACGCAGCAATCCGGGTCGCCCAACTCCATCATGTTGCGTGCGGCAGACCTGAGAGACACAAAGTAATCGGGCGCGATGTCTCCTACCACGGTGCAACAGTGGGCGCATTGGCTGCTGGCGCTCACAACCGGAGACGCAAAGGACTAGAACAGCTGCTCCCATCTATGCCCAAGACCAGCCATCACGATCCTGACCAGCTAGAAAAAGTCATTGAAGTCGAAGGTGCCGAAACCATTAGCGCATTTATAGGAGAACCAGTGATTGGTGCCGCCGCAGGCGCCTATGTGCCGCCGGATGATTATTGGGCGCGGATCTCAGAAATATGCGCTCAACACGACATCCTTGTAATCGCGGACGAAGTGATGACCGGCTTCGGACGACTCGGCAAAAAAATGGGTCATGAAGCGCTCGGCTTCACGCCCGACATCATCGTCGCCGGCAAGGGACTGGGCGGCGGGTATGTCCCAATTGGAGGCGTCTATTGTCACCCCGAGGTGGTTGAACCAATAGGAAAGACCGACCTCGCGTTGATGTTTTACACATTTGCTGGTCAGGATCTTTGTTGTTCTGTGGCTACCAAGGTGCTCGAGATCGTCAGAACCGAGAACTTGGTGGATCGAGCAGCTGTTATGGGAGAATCGCTGCGGATACGACTCGAAGAAGAATTCCGGGACCACCCGAACGTTGAAGATATTCGAGGGCGCGGCCTCTTGCAGGGACTTGGACTAGTAGCTGATCGTGAAACAGGAGCACCGTTTCCGAGATCAGCTGCCTTCGCCGAGTCAGTCGCAAATGCGGCACTTGATAACGGAGTGTGGGTTTACCCATCTGGGTCAGGGGTATTTGACGACGCCGTTATGTTTGGCCCTCCCTTCACCGTGGAAGAAGACCACCTTGATCAAATGGTTTACGTCACTCGCCAAGCCATCGATACTGTCGCTAGCGGTTTAAAGTAACTCAAGCTAGTTGGGTGCTTCGCAGGGAATTGTTTCCATCTGCGCAGGTGCGACGACTTCGAGAGCTTCAAAATCAGATGAACAGGTGATCTCATTGTGGACCAGGCCCGGCGGTATCGACAATGCAGCTCCAGCGGCGACTCGTTCCGTTCGACCACCTTCAAATTCAAGGTCAACCCAGCCGTTTAACACGTACACAAACTGCAAGTCGCATTCGTGATAGTGCCATCCAGTTGTTTCCATAACATCTGTCGCTCTCATCACTTGAGCGCGATAGTCACCATTGGTGAGATCAGTTAGGCCAGTGTCGCGGTATTCAAAGAATGAACGACGGCCTGTCTTGCCGAATTCGGCTTCGTCCAGTTGCTGACACAGCAATTCTGCTATTGAGGGTGCTTTCATTTTTTTTCCTCCACTTCCAGTTGAGCACAAGATCGACACCTAGATCTGCAAAAAGCGTTGATGGTCTTCTAGGAGTTCCGTATTTCCGAAGGTTTCTAACGCTGAATGAGATTGTCGATTCCACACAAACAGCAGCAAGTCGCTAGCTGGTCCTCGTGCAGCTACATCGCCTTTCCCGTGCTTTTTTTCGACGACCACCCCTGCATCATTTCGTGTAATCATCCACTCGCCTTCCGCGTCAGTTGCGTGAAGATGCACAGACCCGTCTCCGGCGAACGCTTCGGGTAAGCGTTCAGCGACAAAGAAGTCGTAAAATTCGTCAATTCCGTCTACCGCTAACTCAGGGTTGATCGGTTGGCTGTCGCCGTAGGCCGCTTCTATATCCCAGCGATGCATCTCGGCTTCTTGAGTCATTCGGCGCATCCAAAACTGTGCCGTATTTGTTTGCTTGCTGGATGTCCAGACCTTGTCGTTTGCTTGGTGGCTCCATATCGCTTCCGCTAAGTCTTCGGCAACTGTTTCGAACCACTTATCGAGGTCGGATGTCTCTGGCTGGTTGGCCGGGTCATTGGCCCATGGAGCCACGCCTTGCTCACCAATAGGACTTCCTTGAAGGATTGATTGACCCACGAAGTCAAACACCAGCCCAACGTGAATTACAGCATCGCCCACGGTCCAGTTCGGAATATGCGGAATATCTATTTGGCGATCATTCCTAGCAAGTTCCGTAATTCGTAGCGCGGATTTTCTAAACGATGTTCTGTATAAGTCAGGGGTCAAGGTTTCTCTCCAAAAGCGTTGGCGGCAAATCAGGTAAAGATGCCAGTTGCTATAAGTTCTGCTGCTTCGTCTGGGTCGCGCCCAAGAATGTCTGTGAGCACTTCATACAGGTGCTCGCCGGCGGGTGGTGCCGCCCACCGCGCAGCGCCTGGAGTTCGCGACAGGTGTATCGCTGAATCTTCCACCCACACTTGCCCGTGTTGCGGGTGACTTACTTGACTAAACGCTTTTCGGTGTCGAAGCTGCGCGTCCTCAGCGACTTCGGGTGCGTAGAGAACTCTGTGCGCCGGCACCTGCTTGTGCTGAAGCGTTAATTCGGCTTCTACACCGTCTTGTTGGGAACTCCAGCCAGAAATTAAGGATTCAATTTCTTCGTTTCGTTGACGCCGTTCCTCGTAGGTCAGTGAAGCCAATTGTGGTGCTCCTATGACATCGGTCAACGCTTCCCACTGGGTTTGAGTTTCACAGGCAATAGCGATCCACCGATCGTCTCCGATGACTGGGTAGGCGCCGTGCGGGCAGAAATTAGAGTCACCATTGCCAAGTCGACTGCCTTCGACTCCGTTGATTTCATCGTTCAGGAACGCCGGACTCAATAATTGAGCTGCGGCTTCCATCTGGGAGTAGTCGATATGTTGACCGCGACCCGACCGTTCGCGTTTATCTAGAGCCGCCAGAACTAAGGCAACGGTTAGACGAGGCGAGATGTAGTCGGAGTAGGCTCCGAACGGTCCGCATGGTTGCCTGTCAGGCCAACCTCCAAAGGGGAAAAAGCCGGCTACCGCCGCCCCTATGTTGCCGAAACCAGAAATCTCTCTGATCGGGCCTGTCTGACCCATAAGTGACGTTGACACCATGATCAATTCGGGGTTGATCTTTTCTAGCTCGCCATACCCCAAACCCATTCGCCCTACAACCCCCACCGAATAAGACTCGATTAACACATCAGCCCATTCAACGAGTTCCTTCATAACCTCGATGGATCGCGGGTCGCGGAGATCTACAGCTAAGGAACGCTTTGAGGCGTTAATAGAGAGATAGCTGAGCGAACTATCTGCGCCAGCTTCATTGTTCACAAACGGACCGGCGCCACGCATGATGCAAGGTTTCAATTCTGATTCAATTCGTAAGACATCGGCACCAAAATCACCCATGATGCGCGACGCATACGGACCGGCAATGGCCCAGGTCATATCTAGAACTTTTACGCCACTCAACGGTTCAACATTGCTATCGGACGTTGCAACAGGTAGCTGTCGCTCCTGTCGTTGCCGAAAGTTATGTTCATCAAGACGAGGGGGAGGTATTTCTGTTGTCAGGGTCGCATCTGAAAGTCGCGCTATTGGTCCGGCGAACCTGACTCCGTTTATCGAGCGCCAAAAATCTCTTTCGGCGGCATGTTCCATATCCAAGAGCTCACGGGTGGTCGTTATAGGTCCAAGCAAAAGGTTGCGTTCTAACGCTCCAGCCAACAGTTCGGTCTTGGTTTTAGTTTTAGTGAATTCATTGATTACTTCAGCGCCTCGATTCAACAGTTCGGGGGCTTTCGGGTCAGAAAGCAGTTGGGTCCCAAAACCGATCCAATCAACGTTTCGGAATTCTGTCGGACACATCCCTTCCTCTTCCATCCATTCGAAGAGGCGTGTGTTGTAAGGACCAACTGTGGGGCCCACTAGGAAGACAATCGAGACATGTCCATCAGCCGCTTCATATACCAATTTCAGTGTGATTGGCCCTATTTCGGCGCCACCTGACAACCGACGTGTACTGGGAGCACCAGCGAATGGGTAGAGCATCTGGTACTGGGAAGCAATCAAATAGCTATGTTGTCCCGCTACGTCGACATGTTGTCCTAGCCCCGAAGATTCACGCTCTCTCAAGGCGAGCAAAATCCCGCAAAGGGCGTCGGAAGCGGCGAAATGCCAGGTCTGTGGGAGAGACAACCTGACCGGAGGGCGATCTCGGTCCCCAGTGATACCCATTGTCCCGCTGGCGGCGGTGTTGACGATATCGCTCGTTGCCCAATCCGATTTCGGGCCAGTCTCACCAAATCCCGAGATAGAGGCGGTCACGAGATGTGGGTGTCTCTTACGTAGTGATTCTAGATCTACCGTTCTTCCCTCTGAGGTAACCACAGCGTCTGCCGTTGCGGCAAGATCTTCGAATCTTTGAAGGTCTTCAGGTCGATCAAAATCCAACACTAAAGACTGCTTCGCTCGGTTATAGGCCCAATGCGTTAATGACTTCTCTTTGTCTTGTACTTCTCCGGCGAAGGGTCCCTGATACCGGGATCGTTGCCCTTCTGGCGGTTCGACAGCTATTACTTCAGCGCCTAACTGAGCCAAGACCATGCCGCAGAAGTGGCCTCTGTCATCGGTTAGGTCGAGAATTCGAAAACGTTCAAGCACCCACTACCCCCCCATTTGATTACAAACCCATCAGGATCAGTTTGATCGATGTGGTCAGAACGCTACCTAAGTTCAGCCGATCTATGCCAGAGGCAATGTGTAGGTTCCTTGTGCAACCGAAACCTTTTTCTCTTCGTTATCGCACCATAGCGACACCGACCCGACAACACTTCGCCTGCTCTTAGAATCGAGTTCGGCCCGTGCAAAGAGCTTGTCTCCAAGAGCGGGCCGTAGGTATCGAATCGAAAGCTCGCTCGTTACAGTCATCTCTTCAAGCTCGCCTGTGGCACTCAAAGCCAAGAACCAGAGGGCACCATCAGCTAAGCGAAACTGGTCAGGTCCGGATATGTAGCCTCCGGGGCGTCGAGCAACACCTCTCAAGTCATACTCGGCTATCGCGAACCCTTCACCGATATCGATGCAACGGCTACCTAACTCTGGGAAACAACCGGCGACAAACAGATTGATCGTTTCTGCATTTATTTCATCGGACATCTCACGACCTTAGACGAGTAAAAAATTAGAAACCCAAGAGGTAACTGGTAAGCCAGTTCACCTTCAAAACTCAATCCATGCCTTACCATCTGTAACTAATCGCTTTCCAAGCCAAGGGATGAATATGGACTTCCAAAACCTTGAACGCCGTTTCCAATTGATGTTGCCTACAGCACCAATTCTGCTCCTCTTTTTGATCTTCGCTCCATGGCATCAATTCGGAGAAGGGTCTTGGGGATTATCACAATCTGCGATTCAAGCTCCAAATGCATTACTAGGAGTAATCGCCCTTCTTGCAGTGGTTATATCTATGCTCATCTCCTTTGCCCAGGCGTTGGGAAGCGACAAGCTCCCAGAAAGCCCCCAAGGCAAAAGCTGGGAAGAGGTGTTGTTCCTTGTTGGCGCGGTCATGATGGGCGCTCTTTTACTCAAACTCATCCTTGAGACTTCGTTCTTAGGATGGGGAGCATGGGCATGCATCATTGCCGCCGCTATAAACTTTTATGGCGCATACGTCGGCCGGCAGAGCGGTTCTACCAGTCAAAATCCATAAGTTCATCGAGATCGATACCAGGTAATTCCGCAGCGCAATCAAACAGACTTCCAATGACGGGAAACAGTATTCGGGCTGCGGCGTCATCATCAAGCGCTAACTCGTCTTCTGCCGCTAACAAAAGCTCTATTAGCTCCATTTCCGACAAATCTTGTAACGCGCATGCAAACAACGCCACATCCATTTCGGCGCCATCGGCCATTCCAATTGCAGCAAGTTCTTTAAGGTCGACACAGTCGCTCATAGATTTAAGAAACGGACCTTCCAATTGAGGTGGAAGTTCATCAGAAGTAAGCCAAGCAACGCCTGTGGCATTTAAAGTGTCCATCCCTACGCGATCAACCAGGCCGTTACCAACACAGCGCGCGTCTGAAGATTCGAACCCGATTTCACCTAGTCCACCAAAATCCGACGCTGCCCCACTCGATACGAACCGGTCAACAAATACTTGTTCTTGCGGTGACCTGTCATCTGAAGAACCAGAAACAGCCTTGTAGATACCAAATGCTGCTCCACATACGAGAAGAGTCACCACAACAGTAAGACCTATAAGTTGCTTTCGTTCTTCACTATTCGGTTGCCTAGTTGCTTCTGGCACGAATATCTGCTGTTTCAGTGCAGTGAACTCTTCTTCATCGATTTCACCCGAGTCTCGCAGGGCTATAAGCCGTTCTAAATCATTAATTTCAGAGGACATCTCCGTCACGCTCCTGAGGCAACTCTGGGACAGTAAACCAATTACACCATTTCTGGTAGGAATCGCAGGGACCTTCTCTCTTTTCTTCGGCCCCGTGCCTGAGCTACAGGCCTTATTAAACGGTTTATGCCCACTTTGAATAGAAACGGTACCCCTGCTAGAACGAGAGTGTCAGATCTAATTGTCTAATGATCCTTGAGAAGGTGGACCAATGAAATTTATTCAAATAGTGGAGCAAAGCGGTGATATCGAAGAAGCTCGTGCCGAGATTGAGGGCTATTTTGAGAGCACCGGAGATGACACCCAGGTCAAGAAATTGACTCTGTGCACTGATCGTGATGTTCCTGGAAAGATCTTGAGCATCGTCGAGTTCGAATCATGGGACACCGCTTCCGACAACAACGACCTTGAGGCCACGCAAGAGGGCGCTGCTAAGGAGCAAGCGGCATCCTCTGTGACCTACCGAAATCTCGATGCTCATCACGAGTGGATCCGCTGAGCTTCTCCCCTATTGGAGACATGCCGATTGCCAGCGAGTTAAGCCATGACGTCTACCTAGAGCGGGCAGGCTAAGATTTTGTTATGGCTGAGTTGGAACTGTACGAGCGTCGCACTTACGACGTGCACGTGGGTCAAATGAGCAAAGTTCTTGAGTTGTACTCCAACGAGGGCTGGCCAGCTCTCGAAGCCGGA
Organism: uncultured Acidimicrobiaceae bacterium; assembly: GCA_913020735.1. GTDB lineage: Bacteria > Actinomycetota > Acidimicrobiia > Acidimicrobiales > Poriferisodalaceae > MedAcidi-G3. Next base: position 14,258 of record CAJWBN010000015.1, on the reverse strand, counting down.
GGCCACTCTAAATTCCTTGTCGGTTACTTTGTCTCCGACACCGGTCCACTACATCAACTTATTCATATATGGCGCTTCAACAACGATGCCGAACGACGCGATTTTTGGAAGAACTTATTCACCGATGACGACTTCATGTCTTTTGCTGTTCAGCTCAGACCCTTGCTACAGAAACAAGAGATACAGCTCATGCAGTCAGCTCCGTGGGGCCCTAGACCTTGAATTAGCTCTAGACCATCTAGCTGTTCGCCTTCGATGCACTCATAGAGCTGCACACGTTCGTTAAGGTCTTACGAAGCTATAGGGCACTAATTGGAAGATTGAATGGGCGAGCAAGAGTCTGAAGACCTCAACGTTTCTCATAGCCACAACCACTCATCGCATCTCACTTTTGGATTGCGCGACGTCAAAACATCTCTGGTCTTTCGCCTGATCATTTCCGCCGTGAGTATTACCGCTGCCTTAACGGTTCTAGGCGTTGTCGCGCTGTGGCCGAACAATGAGAGGTCCGAAGAAATACAACAGAATGCCGATCAAATCGCTTTGACTTCTGAGTTGCTAAAAGCAACGGTTGAAGAAGCCACTGAGACTGTCTGTCCCTATTCGATAACTTCTGAAGTTGAAACCTGCCGAAACGTAACGGTCGTCCTGCAAGATGGACCAGAAAGCGGCTCTTTGGTCATTTTGCCGCAGGTTAATACCTCGTTCGACCCTACTTTTCCGAAGCTAACTGCCGGCGATGACATCATTCTCGGCTTCGATGCGCCTACCAACTCTTACTACTACCAGGACCGAGATCGAATGGGCTCTCTTTGGTGGCTGATCGTTCTATTTGCAGCGACAGTGATCTGTTTAGCCAGGGTCCGTGGTTTGTTGGCGTTATTCGCTATGGGCGGAACCGTGTTGGTGCTCGTCAAATTCGTTGCCCCCTCGGTACTCGACGGAAATGACCCTGTTCTGGTGTGCGTCGTAGCTGCAGCATTGATTGCCTATTTCAGTTTGTATTTCACTCATGGTTTCAATCTGATGACCACCGTTGCGCTCGCTGGAACCCTGACAGCTTTGGGACTCACGTTAGGCATTTCGTGGGCTTTCTTTGAACTAGCGAAATTCTCTGGCTATTCGAGTGAAGAAGCCTTTGTGTTGCCGTTCTTGGCTGAAAGCCTAGATGTACGAGGCCTTCTCCTGGGCGGCACGATCATTGCAGCCTTAGGCGCCCTTGATGATGTGACGATCACTCAAACAGCTACCGTTCTCGAGTTGCGAAACCGAAATAGCGAGCTATCAGCGAGTCAACTAGCAGTCTCAGGGCTTCGCGTTGGTAGGGAGCACATCGCGTCAACGGTCAATACTTTGTTGTTGGCTTACGCTGGTTCTAGCATCCCTCTTCTTTTGTTGTTCGCTGTTTCCGAACAGTCGCTCACCAACGTGGCGAACTCGGAATTGATAGCTATTGAGCTAGTTCGGACTTTGTGTGGCTCAATTGGGCTCGTAGCAGCTTTGCCTGTTACGACTTATCTGGCCGCATTTCTGTCCAGCTCTAGGAAAGCTCTCAGCCAATGACCACATCAACAATTCTCGACATGCTGCGCCTCTACTTTGCTAAATCGTCGTGAGCGTTCGGCTCACCTATCAACGGACTTCGATCTCATCATTTTCTCAAGAATGAAAGTCAGATTTCTTATTGGTGAACGTTGTGGTGCTCTGTAAGGTCAAGAGGTGCAGAGATATTCTGTACTCGTGTAGAAAGAAATTGAGGGCAACCAATGCCACAAGGAACAGTGAAGTTCTTCAACGCTCAGAAGGGCTTCGGATTTATATCTCGTGAAGGCGGCGAAGATGTTTTCGTCCATTACTCAAACATCGAAGGGTCGGGATACCGGTCCTTAGAGGAAGGCCAAGCGGTCGAATTTGAGATTGGCGAAGGCCGCAAGGGTGATGAAGCCCAGAACGTTAGAGCCGTTTAGAAAGAGCAATATTACTTCTAGATAACAGTGAAGGCCGTTCCCAAAATGGAGCGGCCTTCACCTAGTTTTCTATGCCGTTTAGACAGATCGTTAGTCGCCAATCGCGTCGTACATGACGACCGTGTCTGCCATACGTAGGTCGGGAAATGCCGCCGCTACATCGGTCTGGAGTTGGGTAAACCAGTCGCTACTTGAGACTTGATCCCAAAAACGTCCGTAATCCTCCATTGAATCAAAGTCCGTGACATATAGAGCTACCTCCATGCCACCTGTGCCGGTAAGAGGCCGCATAAGCCGAGGGTTTTTCGCTCCCCAAGATTCATGTTGAGCCTTGGCGGCTCGGGACCCTGCCTCTACTGCACGCATAGCTTCGGGTGTTCCTTCCCAACGAGTTGCAACAGATATCACTTCGCTTCCCTTCATTTAACGTACGCCCAGTCAAATCCTTCAAAGTCCGAGATGCAAGCGAAGCGCTTTTGGCGTTCGCTTAGACCTCCGCCAGCAGAACCGACTTGACGACTACCCTCAACTCATGAAGTTCGACCGACGGTTTGCCGGCGGCGCTCAGCGCTACATTCGAATAGGGCCCGATGCCACTAAATATGAGTGTGTCGTGTTCCTTGACCATCACCTAGGTTGCCCTCATCGTCATCTCGGTGACCCTGAGATTGACGACTGCGGTTGTGGTTCATTGGCTGACTTGCGGCAACGCGACCTACAGCGCGAAGAGACCCTTACGGCGTTCCGTCGTCGACTACGTCAATTTCTCCGTCGCTAGCTGCTTTCTCGACATGCTCGTCTCGGGCTTGCGCGTCTTTATAAATCGAGTGCCGTCGCTCCTTGGCTAGGTAGTGGTCAATGTCTTGCTGACTTCGTAGATTCGCTCCTGCCGCCTTGTTCCAATGAACCACTTCGCTAATCGGTCTCCGCCATCTACTCTCCGCTTTCCGGCGAGGCCATCCGATGGGGACGATTCCATATGGAATATGGGTAGGTGGGAAGCCCAATAGGCCTTGCAGATCTCGAGCTGTTTGAGGTTCGCCTCCCCCAGATAGCCACGCGCTAGTTAGACCTGCTGCCGTTGTGGCCAGCTGAAGATTTTGAATCGCTGCCCCAACTGAAACGAGCAAAATATTGGAACGATTCTCCATATATTCGGTTCGGTCTAGGTCAGAGTCGAGGGCTACTGGGTATGTTTCCGCCCAGCGTGGATCAACGAATACTGCGATCAACGCGACCGAGTCGTGAACCCAATGTTTCTTATGGACATGCGGAAATCCTTTGCAATGATCGTTCAACCGATCCGCTTGACTGGCCATCACCGCCGCTACTTCTCGAACGCGTTCAGGATCTTCGACCACACAAATTTCCCATGGTTGTGAATTTGCTCCCGATGGTGCCCAACGACCAGCATCAGCGATTTTCTCTAACGTTTCTTTAGGAATTTGTTGGCCACTGTCGAAGCTTCTAACGCTTCTACGCGAGCTTGCAAGATCGACAAAGCTCTGCAGCTCTTTGGTATCTATTTTCGCCTGGGAGAAGAACTTCATTGAACGACTCTAGGACAACACCGGTGAGAGTGAACCCGATAGGACTCAGGGCCACTAGTTAGTAATCTTGGGTGGTGGCTGCTTTAGATGTCGACGAACCTAGCTACGGTAGCTAACCAACAAGGAACCCAACCCCGCAGCTGAGAGGCCACGCGACCAAAATGCCTGACCCCACAACCGAAAAGCTGAATGAAACGGTCTTGAAGGAAATCGTATCCTCTTGGCTGTATAGCCCCTCGGGTCTCGGATGTATCCTGACGCCGGAAATTTCGAAAACCGTGTCAAATCCGCGTCCAGATGCAGTCGGTATCCGTCATGTCGGCGGTGAACTTAACGGAGACTTCGAAGTTGTGTCAGTGGTAATTCGACCTTCTACTAGTCGATTCATTTCGGCATGCGGAGAAGCCAACGCTCATTCGATTCACGCAGACCGCACCTATTTAGCATGCTATTTAGGAAGTGAAGAATTCGATGAGGAGCAGATCGACATCGCACTGCATCTAGGAATAGGCCTACTCCGAATTGGTAGCAACAAACAGTGTCAACGAACTCTTCCTGCCCCCTTAACCCGTACTCAAAAGCTCAGTCGTGCGACCTTATTGCATCAGTTAGGTCTCGTTGTTTGCCAACTGTGTGCGGTGAGTTTCTCTTTGTTTCCCGAGAACGAACAAGACGACGCCGTTCTATGGAACGAGGGGTGGGCAGATAGATTTGGTCGTATCCGCAACGAAAGCGTTTACGACCGGCGGCACCTTTGCTCTGACTGCGTCCGCAACATTCGCGGCCTCAGATCTGAGGCCGACAACCCATAGCTGGTCAAATTCTCTAACGACGTGGGTCAAACATTTTAATCGGCCGCTAGTAGTTCACCGCGATCTTCAGCGTCAGCAGCGAATCTGATGCCTTCGTAGTCTTTAGATGCGACCTCACTAATCGAGGCGACATACTTTGGGGTTCCGCCGTTATAAACCATGTAGCGAACTTTGCCGGCCTCGTGACCTTCAACGTTGCTGTTGTAGCCGGTGAACCACGACTGGGCTTTTCGCATAAGCATCACCGAATACATTTTGACGACGTGATCAGTCCATCGTTTTTCGGCCTCTTTAGTTGCTTCTAGATATGTGAGGTCTCGTTCCCACATGTACTCCAACAGTTCTGTGCACCAATCCACCCCATTTTCGATCCCGCGAGGATAGTTTGTCGAAGCGGAACCGCTCTGAGGCCCTGAAGGCATCAACAGATTAGGGAACCCTGAAACCATCATTCCGAGGAACGTGGTCGGGTTATCAAACCATTTCTCTCTAAGTGTTAGACCATCTCGACCTTGAATGTCGATGTGATCGAAGGAACCGGTTATCGCGTCGAATCCGGTCGCGTAGATAATTATGTCAAATTCGAATTCTTGCTCGGCGGTGCGGATTCCTTTGTCAGTTATTCGTTCCAGTGGAGTCTCACTGATGTCGACAAGGTGCACGTTCTCACGGTTATACGCCTCGAGGTAACCCGTCTCCATAGGAACCCTTTGAACACCGAAGCCGTGATCTTTAGGGATGAGTTTTTCTGCCACAGCAGGGTCGTCAACTCGACCTCGTATTCGTTCAGCTATGTAGGAAGATATTTCGGCGTTAGCTTCTTCGTCGGTAAAGATCTCTCTGAAATTCTTGAGCCAAATACTGAAGCCGGGTTCTTCGTACAAGCGATCCCAAAGTTCGTAACGCTCTTCTTGAGTGACTTCGTAGAAGCCTCTTCTGTCTGGTTCGTGTTCAAATCCGCCTGGGGTACGGGCGCAAGTTTCGAAAATCTCGTCGTAACGTTCTCGAATTTCGTTCATTTGATCGACGCTGATTTCACTGTTGTTGAGTGGAGCAACCCAGTTTGGTCGTCGTTGGAATACTGTTAGTTCGCCTACCTTGTCTGCTATCTCGCCAATCACTTGGATCGCTGTTGCTCCGGTGCCGATGATGCCCACTCGCTGGTCGCTCAAATCAACTTCTTCATGTGGCCATCCGTAGGTGTGCCAAGAACGTCCTTTGAAGTCTTGTACGCCTTCGATGCGAGGCATAGTCGGCTGAGAGAGTAAACCTAAGGCGAGTATAAGAATTCGACATGTGAGATCGCGTCCATCAGAGACTTGGATCTTCCACAATTCGCTTGCTTCATCAAAGATCGCTGACTGCACCCGACAATTAAATTGCATGTGTTCGCGTAGATCGAATTTGTCAGCTACGAAGTTGAGGTATTTCAGATTTTCCGGTTGTCCGGAGAACATTTCCTTCCAGTCCCACTCGTCCAGAACCTCTCGAGAGAACGAATAACCGTAGGTGTAACTTTCTGAGTCGAAGCGTGCACCCGGATAACGATTGTTGTACCAGGTGCCTCCTAAATCAGGATCGGCTTCCAATACTGTCGCCTTAATCCCCATGTCTGTCAGTCGTTTGATTTGATAGATGCCAGCGACGCCGGCTCCCACAACGATGACTTCATAATCCGATTCGGTGTTGTTGGTCATATCCAAATTTCCTTGCACTTTCGCGACATTCTTAATGATAGGAGGATTGGTCTTTGTCTTGCCTGATTGGGTTAGGGGAAAGTTCCCTTGCCTGATTACGAGACCAAAAAACGGGTGCCGAAGATTTCGAACTCGTGTTTCGCCACCTGCTCACGGGCAGCGATCTCTAACGCGAAGACTCCTTCGCCTTTGCTCTCAAGGAAGGTTTGAAGTTCCTGAGATGGCTCGCTGGAAGGGTCAATTGGGGAAACAAGTTCGATCACGCCACCTTTAGGAGGGTGAATAACACAGCGAAGAAGTCCACTGTCCGCATCAATTTGCGGCGAGTCCGCAGCGAGACCTAAACCTTGTGCGTACACATTGCCTGCAAGGCCAGCGTCGCGAGTTGCAATAACTACTTTCTGGATTCCTGTGTAATGGGGAGCCGCGCTCGCAGGATTTTCTGGTTGCACAACCGATTCGTCGGGGTAAACCCTGATCAACACTCCGTGAGTGGAACTGGGGTGAATGTCCCGACCGCCTGCACCTCTCATCAGGGGAAGTACTTTGATTCCGCGCTTGAGGAGGGTTTCGGCCTCTGCATTAGGGTCCGGCGATTCAAGCATCATTGCGTAGACACCTTCACCTCGTCGATCAAGAAATTTCTGCAGCGCTTGGCTCAGTGGCTCTTCTGGGTTCGAAGGTGCCATCAATTCGATGTTGCTACCACCGCATGGTTGACACATTCCGACGTGAGCACCCAGCGATGGAACCGTTTCCGGAGAAAAATCTAAGACGTACATACCCATCTGGTCTCTGAAGGTCGTTAGGGCGCGTTCGAAATCGTTGACGGCGATAGCTATTCGGGGCATTGCAGTGATCATGGGAGTGTCCTGTCTCGCTTATCGAAGCCTAAGCCTTTTCAGGTGGTTCTCGCTGAATCAGGCGTGGCCCTTGTGAACCCATCGACGAACAAGTGTCCTATAGAAAGAGTTAACCTCGACCGTTTTCAATGGCGTCAATCAGGTTCTGACCATTCTTCAGGACCCATTGAATTCGACCGTGCTTAGTTTCTGCCGTTACTAGATCGGAGGATCCATCTCGAGAAATATGTAAATCGATTAGAGCAGCTAGCGGCAGTCGTCCTTCCCACATTTCTGCTTTCGATGTTGAATACACGGCGTCTTCTGTCACCTCAAGGCTGACTAGACGCGTACTTCCAGACGCATCGGTTTCTTTGACCCGCTGAAATCTCGGCATGCCCTCAGTCTGTCAGAGACAACGGCTCTCAATACTTCAATAGCCGGCACGAATCATCCAAATCATTTGCGGTCATTCGAGAAGGGTGCTGAGATAGGGCCGTTATCAAGAGCGGTGCACTTCCGTGCGCCCAGCAACCTGGGGTGGACACCCAAGGTGCTTTCCTACTTTGTAGGGATATGGCTGAGGTTTACAACCGAAGCAACAAAGTGTCCGGGGAGATCGCTTTTGTGATCTCACGGCAACGAAAGCCCCCTTTTGTCCCCTCCTACGACAACCCAGCACATAAGGAGATTGCGATGAACGCGAATTGGGGTTTCGATACAAAACAAATTCACGCGGGACAAGAACCTGACCCAACGACTGGAAGTCGAGCAGTGCCGATTTACCAAACCACGTCGTATGTGTTCAGAGACACAAACCACGCGTCCGATCTGTTCGCTCTAAATGAAGTAGGAAATATCTACACCCGGATCATGAACCCAACCCAAATGGTTCTCGAAGCTCGTCTTCAAGCTTTAGAGGGAGGAACTGATACTGCTATTGGGATTCCTGGCGCCTTAGCCGTCGCATCAGGACAAGCCGCAGAAACGCTCGCGATCCTAAATCTCGCGGAAACGGGCGACCATATCGTGGCGTCCGCTTCGCTCTACGGAGGTACCTACAACCTGTTGCACTACACCCTCCCCAAAATGGGTATCACCACCACCTTCGTCGAACATCCCGATGACTTAGAGGCTTGGGAATCTGCTATTCAACCCAATACGAAACTGTTCTATGGAGAGACGATCGGCAATCCGCGTAACGACTGCCTCGATGTTGCCGGTGTAGCAGCAGTTGCTCATGCATCCGAAATTCCGCTGGTTGTAGACAACACGATCGCCACTCCCTACCTACTAAACCCTTTGGAGTTGGGAGCCGACGTTGTGGTCCATTCAATGACCAAATTCATTGGAGGTCACGGCAACTCGGTCGGTGGAGTGATCATTGACGGCGGCAGCTTTGATTACGCGGCCAGTGGTCGATTTCCAAACTTCACTGATCCCGATCCGAGCTATCACGGACTGGCTTATTGGCCAGCATTAGGAGCGGGCTCATACATCATAAAGGCGAGGGTGCAGTTACTACGCGATCTTGGGGCGGCTGTGTCTCCTCAAAACGCCTTCTATTTCCTCCAAGGTCTTGAGACCCTCAGTTTGAGAATGGAACGTCATTTCGCTAATGCTCAGGGTGTAGCCGAGTACTTAGAGAGTCATCCCAAAGTTGAAAACGTTCAGTACGCAGGGCTGGAATCAAGTGCTTGGCATCAGCGCCTACGAGAACTTGGCGGAGGGCGCGGTTACGGATCGGTCCCAGCGTTCACAATACGAGGTGGGTCAGAAGCGGGGAGCAAATTTATCGATGGCCTCGAGCTTCACAGTCACGTCGCGAACATTGGCGATGTTCGTAGTTTGGCCATACACCCAGCATCAACAACTCACTCCCAACTATCTGAGTCTGAGCAACAAGACACGGGAGTCACCCCTGGTTTAGTTCGCCTGTCAGTAGGGCTCGAAACTCTTGAAGACATCATCGAGGACTTAGAGAAAGGTTTCGCCGCGGCTTCGAGTTAACGACTGACATCTGTTCGCCTTGTTTCTTCGACATTTGGGAGTCCTATTTCCTCTGGTTTCAGTCGTGTTCCAAGCTTTGAACTAGCACCATGCGGGATTGGTCGCGCCTTGATTTGCGGTGGAAATTAAGGCGAGGAAATAGCGCTAGTTCACAAGTTGGAACGCTCTTCGAACCAGCGACTAATCCTGCGTGGACCTACCCACCCTTCACAGGGCACACTGTGTCAGGGGAATGGGGTCGATCAAGCAATGCTTTCTGAATACCGAGTTTTAGACATAACAGATCAAAGGGGTCATTTGGCGGGACTGATGCTTTCCATGTTGGGAGCTGAGGTCATAAAAATTGAACCGCCTGAAGGTGTGTCTACGCGCGCTAGTGGCCCCTTCGATCATGCAGGTAATTCTTTGACCCACCTTGCCTATGACCGCGGCAAAAAGTCAGTTGTTTTAGATATCAAATCCCCTGAAGGAAGAAACCTGTTGCTCGACCTAGTCGAAGGTGCCGACTGCCTTATTGAGTCACAAGGTGCCGGTGTTCTAGACGAGTTAGGGCTCAGCAGCGAAAATTTTCTGGAACGTAACCCCTCACTGGTAATGGGCACCATCACAGCTTTTGGCCACACTGGGCCCAAAGCTCATTGGCCTGCTACAGACCTGACTCTTATGGCTTCGGCATGCACAATGGCCTTCACCGGAGACGTCGATCGCTCCCCTCTCCGAGTGTCGGTACCGCAAGCATTTCATTTCGGTGCCGCCGTCCTAGCAGGTGGAGTGATCGCCGCGCTTTTCGAACGTGGGCGTTCAGGGCTCGGCCAAGTTGTCGATGTAGCAGCGCAGCAGGTCATACCTATGGCTACGCAGGCCGGTGTCTTAGCCGACGCATGTAACTTCCCCACTCCCATCAGAAGCGGTGGTGGTGCCACGGTTGGGCCAATTGACCTCAGATTTGTGTATCCAGCAAAGGATGGTTTCGTATCAATCACGCACGTGTTTGGCGGTGCTATTGGCCCAGTAACCGCGCGGCTGATGGATTGGGTGTTAGAGGAGGGGTTTGTTACGCCCGAGATCGCGAATCTCGACTGGTTGGACTTCGCGACATTGTTGGAGTCAGGACAGGTCAGTGTCGAGGAATGGGAAGAAGCAAAAGAATCGGTAGCAAACTGCACTTCATCCAAAACTAAGGCCGAACTCTTGGAAGTTGCGATGGAGCGCAAGCTTCTAATGGCGCCGATTGCCGATGCAGGCGACGTCCTGGCAAGCGACCAATTAAGACACCGATCCTATTTTGATCAGATTGAGCTGGGCGACATTGAAATAGCAGCACCAGGCAGATTTGCGCTCACTGAGCGTAGTCCTTTGGTTAGCGCAACTCAGGTAGCAGAATTGGGAGAACACACTGCAGAAGTTGCAGCTACTACTAGGAATATCCCTTCATCGGACTTGGGTGAAATAGAGCCTTCGGCACCTCTCGATGGCGTGAAGGTCGTGGATTTCATGTGGTCTCTAGCTGGGCCTTTCACGACCAGAGCCTTGGCAGACCTGGGTGCAACGGTGGTCAAAATCGAATCGTTACAGAAGCCGGACGCAACTCGAGGTTTCTTACCGATCTGGGATAATGAACCCGGACTCGAGAGATCCGCTCTTTTCGACACAGCCAATGCCGGCAAACTCTCACTAGCCCTCAACATGAACACGCCGGAAGCACTAGATGTTGTTCATGACCTCATAGGGTGGGCGGACGTTCTCTGTGATTCATTCTCTCCTGGAAAGATGAACTCATGGGGTTTGAGTTGGGACAAGGTTCAAGAGCTAAACCCGAGACTCATAATGCTTTCGACTTGCCTGACTGGGCAATTCGGCCCAACTGCGAGTTTTGCTGGTTATGGCAATTTAGGAGCTGCAATGTCGGGCTTCTATGGGTTAGCCGGTTGGCCAGATCGCGCTCCTTCAGGCCCGTTTGGTGCTTACACCGACTACACATCAACGCATTTCATGTTGGCAACAGTCCTCGCGGCCTTAGATAAACAAAGACGAACAGGGGCGGGCGAATACATTGATCTCGCTCAAACTGAAGCAGCGCTTCATTTCATAGCACCCGCAATTTTGGAGGCATCTGCTACTGGTCGTATCGCGGCAAGCATGGGTAACGAAGATTCAGATATGGCTCCTCACGGCGGCTTCCCATGCTTAGGGAATGATCAGTGGGTAGCTATAGCAATCGAAGACGACGCTCAATGGACACGTTTTTGTCGAATTATGGGTAGGACCGATCTTGCGAGCAATCCAGAATTAGCTTCTGCGAGCGGGCGAAGAGCAGATCAAAGAATGATTGAAGAAGCCATTACGGAATGGACCTCGACTAGGTCTTCTGATCAGGTTATGAACCAGTTAGTCGAGGCGGGAATAGCGGCCCATAGCATTCAAAGTAGCGCTGAGTGTTTAGCGGACCCGCAGTTGCAACATCGACAGGCTTTCCTTTGGCTTGAACGTCCTGATCGGAAATGTGTTGTTGAAAACGCTCGTTTCACCTTGTCTCGGAGCACTCACGGACCAAGGGGGCCCGCTCCCCTGCTAGGTGAGCATACCTTCGAGGTCTTAACTGGATTATTGGGCTATGACGTTGACAAGATCGCTGAACTGGCAGCGGCCGAAGCGCTTGAATAATTCAAGAACGTTTGGTTTCGTTCCAGGGACCCACATCGGCCCGTGGTTCTTTGGGGAGGCCTAGAACTCTTTCGCCGACAATGTTGCGTTGAATTTCGTTACTACCCGAATAAATTGAGCCAGGTCGAGCCCCGATAAACGTCGTGACCCAAGCCTGCGAAGAAAAGGGTGACCCAACATCATCTACACCCACTCCGGTAGCGGCATCTCGGCCTGATGGTGCTGTTGCATCCATGCCGATGACATCGATTGCCAACTCGGTAAATCGATGATGATGCTCAGACCACAGCAGCTTATTGAGCGATGATTCTGGTCCCTGGCTATATCCACGCATTGAGCGAGCAACCGTCTGTAGACCCATGAACTTCATGATCTGAGTTGTTGTATAGGCAGCTGTAAATCGTTGACGCATCACTGGGTCATCTAATTTCCCGTAGCTTCGAGCGACCTCCACTAACCGCTGCCATTCCTCGCCGTATCTAATACCGTTAGTCGTCGCATCATCACCGCGCTCGTATGCCAAGAGGGTGTTGGCTACAGCCCATCCATTATTCACTCCCCCCAACACGTTTTCTTTGGCCGTTCTCGCCTCATTGAAGAACACTTCATTGAAATCATGGTGGCCCGACGCGTTGACAATCGGTCGAACTTCTACTCCAGGTTGGTCAATGGGACACAATAAGAACGAAATCCCAGCGTGCTTGATTGCCGACGGTTCAGTCCGACAAAGCACGAATATCCAATTCGCGTTGTGTCCTTGAGATGTCCAGATTTTTTGCCCGTTTATGACCCACTCGTCGCCATCAAGCTCCGCTCGAGTCGCTAGAGACGCCAGGTCTGAGCCAGAGTTGGGTTCGCTGTACCCCTGACACCAAACGTCGCTTCCATCGAGAATTCGCGGCAGGAAATAGTCTTTCTGTTCATCAGTCCCCCACTCAATGATGGTGTGGCCGATCATTCCGATTGAGAAAATATCGTTGTCGGTCCCGTTCGGTACTCCGACTGCCGCTAGTTCTTCGGCGAGGACGGTACGTTCCATTTGGCTCAGCCCTGCACCCCCATATTCGGACGGCCAAGCGACAGCCAACAATTGTTCTTCTGAGAGAGTTTTTCTCCAACCTCCGACGAATGACTTCCTTTCTTCGGGCGTGAATGCGCCCATACCGCTCCATTGCGCGGGAAGATTTTTCTCTAGAAAGCCTTTTATTTCAGCTCTGAAGTTTGCTGCTTCGCTGCTGTAGTCCTCCACGGTCATCCCTCTTCTTCTCTGTGGCTAATGACGCGACATCACCTTAGGCATCTGAAGGGAGTGCTCGCACCACAAAGACGTCATCTCGAAAGGCCGTTGATTAGTTTTGCAGTTCAGTTCTAGAGGTATTGATGACCCCGGGAGAGTTACGGATAAAGGATTTAACAAATCTCGATAGCCCTCATAGCTCTGATCGTTCTATTCTCCGTCAATGGACTTTGACTGGCCAGGCGACAATGATCCCAGACGTCTTGAAATACGCGAGTGGCTAGCTCAACACAACGGAGACCCGAGCCAGGAAGCTTTGGCCCGTTCAGGTTATGTCGCTCCACATTGGCCGAAGCCTTACGGACTAGATGCTGACCCTATTCATCAGTTAATTATCGATGAAGAGCTAGCGGCCGCGGGCGTTAAACGGGCAGCTGGAGGTATTGGTTTGGGTTGGGCTGGCCCGACTATTTTGTTCGGTGGAACCCCTGAACAGCAAGATCGTTATCTGTGGCCGATCCTGACTGGAGAAGAGATTTGGTGTCAGCTGTTCAGCGAACCTGATAGCGGATCAGACTTGGCGAACCTTGCTACCCGCGCGGTGCGAGATGGCGATCGTTACATCGTAAACGGCTCCAAGATTTGGTCATCAGGGGCTCATCGGAGTCAGCTCGGAATACTGATTGCGCGAACCGATCCCGATGTCCCTAAACACAGAGGCGTTTCTTACTTCATATGCCCGATGGACACTCCAGGGTTAGAGCTCCAACCGATAGTTGATATGACCACCGCTTATTCGTTTAACCAAACTTTCTTCACTGACATGGAACTGCCGGTCGAGAATCGCATAGGCGACGAGAACGATGGTTGGCGCCTTGCCAAAGTGACTTTGGGCAACGAGCGGGTTTCGCTATCGGGTGAAGGGGCCTTGTGGGGAAGTGGACCAAGCGCACTTGACCTTCTAAATGTGATTCGTGACAGGGGCGGGATATCTGACCCAACGCTCAGAGATAGAGCTGCGCGACTCCACATGGAGGGTGAAGTGTTACGTCTAATTCGTTTGAGGACCTTAAGTGCCCAACTTCAAGGACGGCAACCCGGGCCTGAAGCTTCAGTTCGTAAAGCTTTGGCTGACGAACACGGCCAAAACGTTATGGCGCTAGCAAAAGACCTAACTGGGACCCATGGCATGTTGACTGACACCGGTCCATTGGGCGGCAACTCAGAGTTTCCGACTGCACATGCTGTGGTTGAGGGGTGGCAGAGTTGGCATGGCGGGTTTTTGTTCTCACCAGCATTAACAATTGGCGGCGGCACAAGTGAAGTTCAAAGAAACATTGTCGCCGAGCGAGTCCTAGGACTTCCACACGATATTGATGTGCAAAGTGGTCAGAGCTGGTCGGAAGCTCGATCCTGAAGCTTCAAAGTTTGATTCGATTTGAGGTTCCCATTTTGATTGAACAGTATTACCGTCGGTTG
>CAJWBN010000014.1 GCA_913020735.1 uncultured Acidimicrobiaceae bacterium | reverse complement strand
GACCAAAATGGGTGGGGATGGAGTTCCAAACCCTTCCTATCTAGAGAAGGACTCAGCTCTTTATCAAGATTTAGTCGCCGATAACGGCGAAATGGTCTCTTTTGGAATTGACTTGTCCGAAGCGGCTAAGGATGTAATCCAAGCAAATTTTGTTGATGGGCTCCCCTATCTAGCCCTCGTAGCAATCACTTTTGTTTTGTCTTTCCTTCAACAGACACAGATGAAGGCTCATCGAGGGGATGCGGCTGCGCAAAACCCGCAGATGGAAATGTTGATGAAAATCATGCCTTACATGCTGCCTATCTTCGCGTTTTTGGTCCAGGCAGCCCTTGGCGTCTACTTCATTGCATCAAGTCTCTATCGAATAGCCCAGCAGTCTTTTATTCACAAAACCATGAAGCCCGTGGCCACTGACTCCGCCCCCATTGAGGTGGAGGTAACCGAAGAAGAACCTTCAATTAAAGAAGTCAGTAATCAACGTTCCAAAAAAGCAATTGATGCCCAAGACGAGCGCCGTCGTGCCCGTGAAGAACGAAGCAAACAGCGTAATTCAAAGGGAAAACCATCCCCAGCGAAGACTCAATCTTCTCGAAAGACCCAGAAAGCTAAAGCGGAAGATGAGCAAAACCCAATTCAATCTAAACGAACTTCTGGTGATGGCCGTACGAAGAAACGGCGCAAATAACCATGGATTGGATAGTAACGACAGGCTCAACAGTCGATGAGGCATTAGATGTCGCATTAGATGAGTTGGCTGTAACAAACGACGACATCGAATTCGAAGTGATTACAGAAGGCCGTAAATCAGTGTTTGGGTTTCGTAGAAGTGTCGCTCAAGTCCGTGCAAGGGTTCGACCGATTGAACCGCCGGCTAAACGCGAATGGAAACGACCTTCTAAATCAGACAAGCGAAAAAAAGCTAGAAAAGCCACCACGGCCGGCAAATCAAAACCCAACCGAAACGCCTCCAAGAAGTCTTCCACAAATACAAAAACTCAAAACAATAAAAGTGGCAAACAGCGGAACACAACAAGCGCTCCAAAAAATAACAATTCCAAACAGGGTGAGCCGACACCCAAGACTGCAAACACCAGAAAGAGAACCATTAGCGGAAGCCCACAAACATCGAACGTACGTTCGATAGATGTCGCCGGTGAGTCTCTTCCTAGTGAACCATTGAAGACTCGGCGCACAAGAAAGATCGACCACTAGGGACTAGTTCCCCTTATTAGATAGAGGCAGGAGACTGCGATGACCACAGAAATGAATGTTGAAGAACAACAACAAATGGTTGGTGAATTCCTACAAGGACTTGCCCAATCGTTTGGTATCCAAGCCCAAGCTGAAAATGTTGCCTCAGATGAGGACAGCTTTGAAGTTAATTTAGCTGGGGAGGACAAAGAACTCGGTCTGTTAATTGGGCCTAAAGGTAACCATCTTGTCGCGATACATGAAGTATCAAAAACTATGTTGCAACGACGCTTACCGGGTGTTAACCGTGCCCGAATCCGTGTAGACGTCGGAGGGTACCGAAGCCGCCGCCGAGAGGCGTTGAGCGCCTACGTACAGGAATTAGCGAAGACTGTGGTTAGCGAAGGCGTCGAAAAAGGTTTAGAGCCGATGAACGCTGCAGATCGTAAAGTTGTTCATGACACGGTTAACGAAATTGCTGGGGTCGGTACCATCTCGGTTGGTGACGAACCTAGGCGTCGCGTAGTTCTTGTCGTCGCAGACGACTGAGAGAATTTGTGAGCTCGCCGCAGCTAACGGCGGTTTTACAGCGAGCCCAGACGCTTGGACACATAGGTCCTGGTTCAGTGCAAGAGTACGTCGAACATGCTCAGTGTCACCTCCGAGCTGCCCAGCCAGGACCTGCAACCCATTGGTGTGACCTCGGCTCTGGGGGTGGCTTGCCGGGACTTGTTGTTGCTATTGAGCGACCAGATTTAAGACTGACATTGATTGATCGTTCAGCATCGAGAACAGAATTCCTCGCACAGGCTCTGGAACACCTTGATCTCAAAGTAAATGTTGAAGTAGTTAACGGCGATGCCGCCGTGCTGGCCCATGAAGCCAGATTTCGAGGCGCGTTTCATGGAGTATTTAGTAGATCTTTTGGACCGCCGGCAACTACGGCTGAGTGTGCTATTGGTTTCTTGATGGTTGACGGATATCTGGTTGTGAGTGAGCCGCCTGCGACAACCCTGGATCGTTGGCCATCAGAGGAGTTGAAAGCTTTAGGTTATGGAGAAGTTGAATTTATTGAAGGACCACCAAGATTTGCCAGGCTGGGACTAGTCACTCCCCCGGGTCCGAAAACTCCTCGGGCATGGAAACACGTAAGCAAAAGACCTCTTTTTTAATGTTTCACGTGAAACTAACAATGTCTTCTAAATAAAGTTTCACGTGAAACAACAGATGAATGCTTGACCGGGCTAGTTAAAGGGACTGAGATTAGCTTATTCGTTAAAGGTGAACTAGTTGCCTGAAAGAGATGCGCAGATGCCACGAATTCTTGCGGTAGCTAATCAAAAAGGCGGTGTTGGCAAAACCACCACCGTTGTGAATATTGCTACAAACGTTGCTATCTCAGGACATCGAACGCTTTTGATCGACCTTGATCCACAAGGGAACGCCACGACTGGGCTTGGTGTGGACCCTAAGAATGTCGAAAGCTCAAGCTATAACGTTTTGGTTCAACAGCTTCCTATTAGTGCAGCTCGAGTAGAGACTGTCGTAGAAGGATTAGACCTGGTACCCGCGACTCTGGATCTAGCAGGTTCAGAAGTCGAATTGGTTCCCATGTTCAGTCGAGAACTCCGGCTGCGGTCAGCTATTTCGCTCATTGCCAATGAATATGACTACATATTTATTGATTGTCCGCCCAGCTTGGGACTTTTGACAGTGAATAGTTTGTCTGCCGCTACTGAAGTAATCGTTCCACTTCAATGTGAATATTATGCGTTAGAAGGCCTAAGCCAACTGCTGAACAACGTTGAATTAGTGAAGGAAAATCTGAACCCTGAACTGCATGTTTCTTCCATTGTGTTGGTCATGTTTGATGCTCGAACCCGACTTGCGCAACAGGTGGCTGAAGAAGTTAGAGAGCATTTTGGGGATTTAGTCTTGAGGACAGTCGTTCCGCGATCAGTACGACTCTCAGAGGCCC
This sequence comes from uncultured Acidimicrobiaceae bacterium, assembly GCA_913020735.1. Classification (GTDB taxonomy): domain Bacteria; phylum Actinomycetota; class Acidimicrobiia; order Acidimicrobiales; family Poriferisodalaceae; genus MedAcidi-G3. The sequence continues at coordinate 28,400 of CAJWBN010000014.1, read as the reverse complement.
CAAGCTATGGGAAGCCGGTCGAGCTTTACGATCCGAGCAGTAGTGGGGCTTTGGCTTACCGGCAAGTTACGAAGGAAGTTATTGATCGTAGCCAAATAGAGTCAGAAAATATTTCTGAAAGGAGCCCGTGATGGCGCGCCCACAAGGAGGATTAGGCAGAGGTATAGGAGCCTTAATTCCTCCAGCTGATCCGCGAAATAAAGCTGGAAGGCCAGCGAGCCCGGAGCCCGGCCTTCATAAAAGTCAGCAAGAAGCAACTGGGTACATAGACATACCGCTAGAAGCAATTACTGTTAATCGTCTCCAACCAAGGAAGGTTTTTGATGATCAAGCGTTGCAGGTGCTGGCTGATTCAATAAAGCGCTTCGGAGTTCTTCAACCAGTAGTAGTTAGATCCCATGAGGGTGATGAACCATATGAATTGATAGCAGGGGAGAGGAGGCTCAGGGCCTCAAAGATCGCGGGGAGAAAGACAATCCCAGCTGTTGTCAGGCACTCGGATGAGGAAGCCAGCTTGGTTGAAGCCCTGGTGGAAAATCTCCATCGGCAAGACTTAAACCCCCTAGAAGAAGCAGCTGCTTTCAGGCAGTTACTTGATGACTTTGATGTAACCCATGCGGAGCTGGGGGAGCGGTTAGGTAAAGGGCGCGCAACAATTTCAAACTCAATCCGCCTTCTTGAATTATCAGGCGATGCTCAAGAAGCGATAGCTGAGGGAAGGATTACAGCGGGACATGCCAGAGCTTTGTTGTCATGTGGTTCTGAACCGGAACAGGCTCAACTTTTAAGCAGGATCTTGAGTCAGGATCTTTCAGTTAGAGAAGCAGAAGTGCTGGCTAAGACAAAGGATCAAAAGTCATCCGCAAGGGGACGGTCAAAATCATCGACTTTGATGCCTGAGGCGTCTGTGTTAGAAGCGGAAAATCAATTGAGCGAGTATTTAAATACCACTGTGAGCGTTCAAAAAACTGCTAAGCGTGGTAAAATAGTGATAGAGTTTGCCACCATGGAAGATTTACAGCGAATCTATGATCTCATCCACCCTTGAGCCTCTCTGACTTCAGCATTCTTCGAAGCACAGAAATGATTGACTTAAACGGCTAGTCGAGGCCGATTTCGACGAAATCGCGTAACGCATTAGTTACCACCTGTGACATCGCTAAGTGATCTTTCACAAGGGTATTTACGTCACCAATTCTGATAAGCAAAGCGGGCATTCGCGTTTCTCTCAGCAAAGGAAGACGCATCCCTAGAGAAGGGATTTCATTGAATAGTTCTGCCAAGCCGAGTGATATCGCTGCCCCCAACTGCTTCCCAGTAGGACTTTCGAAGTGGTCACCTAAGAAATGACAAATGGAAGAGCCTTCTTCTCGAACTTCTACACCAATGCAGAAATCTGCGTTAAATGTATTGGCCTGTTGAGCGTGATTACTCCAGTCTGGGTGATGGGAAGTTAATACTTCGGCACCCGCTTCAACCAGAGTTCTGCGGAGAGATGCCACAACCGCGTCTAGGCCGCCCCCCTCGGCAAGCAAGACCTTCAAGCCATTGAGTTCAGAACCGAAATTTAAGATGCGCTGTTTTTCTTGTAAGCGATTGGAGTCTGTTGCTTCGCCGAATCGCGTGCCGACACGATGTAGAAACTCAATTGTCACTGGGCCGCAAACTCCATCAGGGACTAAGCCTGCGTTGAGTTGGAAATCCACTAGCGAGTCAGCAGTTTGTTGGCCATGAATTCCGTCAATTTGACCCATGGAGAAACCGAGTGAAGTGAGCAGTCTTTGCAAGTCTGCGATGTCATCGCCTCGGAGGGGAGGGGCCTGAAGATAAAGCAATCGAGAACCCAATCGATGTCCGGCTTCAATAAGTTGGCTCCAGGTCTGCGGGCCACAAATACCGTCAATATCTATAGATCTATGTGATTGGAAAGCCTTTAAGGCTATTTGGGTGGCTTCCCCGAAAAGACCGTCGAGCTCACCGGCTTCATGACCAAGTGACACCAGCCTGGTTTGTAGATCACGTACATGGTCCCCTTGAGCCCCGATGCCAAAAGGACGAATACGTGACTGGCTTACAGGAATTCGCCTATCTCCTCGAGCAGGGCACCCTTGGGTTTTGCTCCGATAAGTTTTTTAGCTGGCTCGCCATTCTCAAAGACGATGAGAGCTGGAATGCTCATGATTTCATAGCGCCTCGCAAGATCAGGGCTGTCATCAACATTCACTTTGGCGATTTTGATGTTCTCTTGCTCAACTGCGATCTCCTCGAGGATTGGTGCAATCATTTTGCATGGGCCGCACCACTCTGCCCAAAAGTCAACAAGCACCGGAGTGTCTGAAGAACCAATGGTTTCATCAAATGAATTCATATCAAGGTCGGTAATTCCCTCGGCCATTTTGGGCTCCTCATCTTGGGTGAAGGCACTCTAGTGCCAATTGGGACAGATATACCGACTTGGTTGTGTGAATGATGTGGCTGCTCTAATTGTTAGGAGTTCTGGTCTTCTAACCATCGCTCGGCATCAATTGCTGCCATGCATCCAGAACCGGCGGCAGTTATAGCTTGACGGTAATAGTCATCTTGTACGTCACCGCAGGCGAAGACACCAGGCACTTTGGTATGGCTGCTGCTCGGCTGTGTTATTAGGTATCCGTTGTCCTTTAGTTCCAGATGATCTTTGAATAGATCAGTGTTGGGGCGATGACCAATAGCGATAAATAGTCCCTCTACCGTGAGAGAACGCCTGTCTTCAGTAACTGTGTCCTGGAGGACCACTCCGGACAGCTTTTTGTCCCCTTCAATTTCGACAACTTGGCTGTTCCACAAGATCTCAATCTTTGGATTGTCGAAAGCTCGTTGACACATAATTTTTGAAGCCCGAAGTTCATCTCGTCTATGTATTAGATAAACCTTGGAGGCAAACCTTGTTAAAAAAGTAGCTTCCTCTATTGCGCTGTCTCCGCCGCCAACAACTGCTATTTCTTGGTCTCGGAAGAAGAAACCATCACAAGTCGCGCATGTTGAAAGACCATGACCAATAAGCCTTTCTTCGTTGGGAAGCCCCAGCATCAAACTTTGAGCACCAGTAGAAACGATGACTGTCTGAGATTGGTAGGAAGTCCCTCCCACTTCGATTGTGAAAGGACGTTTACTGAAATCAACGTTCGTGACTTTCGCGGTCACAAACTCAGCACCGAACCTGGATGCTTGACTGCGAAAATTTGACATGAGTTCCGGCCCCATAATTCCATCGGGAAAGCCTGGAAAATTTTCAACGTCAGTTGTCAGCATTAATTGGCCCCCAGGCTGATCGCTTGTCGAAGAAGGTTCGCCTTCAATTACCAGGGGAGACATATTGGCCCGAGCAGTGTAGATAGCTGCGGTGAGACCAGCCGGACCGCTGCCGATGATTATGACGTCACGAATATCGTTCACAGTTTCTCCAGTAGAGGTGTTTTCAAAGTTGCTCAAGTAACGCGCTTAGACCAAAGAAATGTTCCGGCTAAAGCGAACACAGCGCCCATTAGAAGATAAGCGGCCCACACATCGCCGGGGAGCAGTTGGTTTACAATTTTCACTGAAGCAATCGTTAACAACACAATTGCAGCTGCGGCAGCAATACAGATAGTGATGCTGTAAACGAGCAAACGGGCGACGAAAAGTAGGGGACCCGTGGTCTTCCCTCGGACCGCTTTAACAACGCGGACGACCTTGTTTGTCGCTTGAGCAGCGAGTTTGTTAGTTGACTTTTCTTGTGGTGGAGAAGTCACAAGCAGAGCCTACCCGCCACCTTTCAGCTATTTGAAGCCAGTAGCAGTTAGCCGTGGAGGGGGCGGCCAGTAACTGTAAGTCCGGTGATGGTCACGCGGTGTCCTCCAACAGCTAGTTCTTTTCCTAAGTCGTTGATCCAGAGCAATAATGTCGCGCCGGATGATCCTTCGAGGTTGACAGTGGTAGTTCCACTTACTTTGTCGCGTTCGGCAACTGGTTCACCCCAGCTTTGTATAGCCCCAAAGGCATTTTTGTCTGAGGTAAAGATTTTGAAAGACCAATCAATATTAGGAGAACTGATTCTCAATCGGTCAATTTTTTGGGGCGGACCTAGGCCAATAATTAGACCCACACCTTCTTTGAGTTTTCCAAAGTCACTGGTCGTGTATCGCTCGGAATACCAGCCGTTGCTGCTGTCTCCATTGTTGATGAAAATAATCTTTTCGGGGTGTTCTTTTTGATCGTCCCCAGCTGGATCAAAATCCACAATGCGGATGATCTGAAGTTCAGCAGCCGTAGCACCGGGGCGAGAGGTAACTGGAACAGACCCTTGGTTCGGGTTGTCAAAGTTTTCTATAACAACTGGTTCCTCTGGTTCTAATCGAACTACTTCTCGGACGTTGTCAACGAGAGATGATCCAATCTGTGTTCTTGTGACAAAAATGCCGACAAAGATGACTAAGACCCCGAGACCCGCGAGAAACGCAGCGGGAGCCAACCATGAACGTTCAGCCTTGAGGTAATCAATTTGTTCAGACCCTGCCTTAGATGAAAGACGGTCCAAATCATGAGAAAGTGATCTCAAGGCCAACACGAGCGCGGAAGCGCTGGACCATTGAGCATCGCGGTCAATTGATCTCCTGATTATTTCCTGAAAGGGCCCAGTAATAGATGGGTGAAGTTCGTGGCGTCCTTGGTGGTCCAGCTGAGGTCTGAAGCCAACGAGTAGCTCGTGTATTAGTTCCCCTAAAGAAGAAATGTCATCTTCGGGCCGTGCAGGAATTTTGTTTGCGTCCCCAGTAGGAGGTCCTTCGACTATGACGACGGTCCCGTCCTTTCTATGACCAACATGTTTTGGCTGTAAATCACCAATAGCGAAGCCCGCTGAATGGAGTGCGGCTAGAGCTTCACCGAGCTGTATTGCAATGAGCAAAGTCTCTTCAGAAGAGATAGTTCCGTTAAGAGATAGATATTCGTCAAGGTTTTGGGTCGGTAAGGATTCCGTGACTAGTCCAAATCGACCATCGAACTCGATGGTGTCTAAAACATGTAAAAGCGCTGAATGTTCGAGTCTCATCAGCGATCTGGCCTGAAGTTGCACCCGTTTTCCAATTTCGGTTGCAGGGTCCAAGAATCTGATCGTCACTGGGCGATCCAAGGTCTGGTCTAACCCAGACCACGATTCGATCGGGCCAGAACGAAGCCGCTTTGTTATTTGGTATCTATCAGAGCCCGTAACCATTTTCTGCGGCGAAGCCGATCAATTAGTTGTTTGAAAAGCGACGCCTATTGTCCCGACTCCGGCATGAGCCCCAACCACTGGGCCGACTTGAGCCACTAAGACCTCCACGTTTACAACAGATTCAACTTGTTGAACGAACGAGTCCACATCTTCGCAAGCAGCGTGGGTAACAAATATTTGTTCGATTTGGTCAGCGTTCTGTTCAACTACGCCAATCAAATAGCTGAGAGCCTTACTTCTAGTTCGTTGTTTTCCTGCTGGTTCAACCACTCCATTACGAACTTCAATTATTGGTTTGATTGAAAGCATTGAGCCGAGCAGTGAGCCCGCGGCACCGATACGACCGCCTTTACGTAAGTTTTCGAGAGTGTCTAATGCAGCATGAACCTGCGTTCGATTAATCGTGTCTGCGGCCGCCGCTGAGATTTCGTCGATGCTGGCTCCAGATTTAGCTTTGGAGGCAGCCCCCATGACTATTGAACCGAGGCCTGATGTCGCCGTGCGGCTGTCGATGACCCTGACTTCAATTTCGTCTTTGACCAATTCTGCTGCTTGTTGGGCCGCTTCGATAGTGGCGGAAAGTTCTCCACTGAGAGTTATCGCTATGACACCAGTAGCTCCCTCCTGAGCGGCACGCTGGAACTCTTCTACAAATGCTCCTGGTGAAGGAGCGGCAGTTGAAGGTAACTCATCAGAAAGTTGGCATTTCTCCCAAAATTGATCTGTCGTGAGTTCGACACGGTCGACGAACTCAGTGTCCCCAAACCTGATTTTCAGAGGAACAATCTTGATGTTCATTTCAGCGATCAGGTCGTCAGGAAGATCGCATCCGCTATCAGTAACAATGTGAACCGAAGTCATAATGAAGGTTTATCCTCTTCAGAAGTTGAGTTTGATTGAGTTGTTCGGAGATCAGAAATTAGCTGGGACTGACTGGGTGTATCCAAGATGCTTGAAGTCCCAAAATAAACTATTAGTACTCCGACCCCTATAAGACATATCTGGAGCAGGGGTTGCCCAATCTTAAGTTGTCGGAGAGCTACTGCCGCAACGAATGCAAACAAGGTTGGCAAGATATGTCGCCAGAGAGATGAATTAGTTAGCCGATTAAGTTTCCAGTTAGAAACGACATGTTTGCGTAGCATCCAAAACTCAAACCACGCCCCAATAGCCGATCCCAAAGCTAAGCCGACGGGTCCTAGTCGCGCCGGGAGGTTTGAAGAATGACGGGTGGAGTCAGATAATGGACCCCAACTAAAGTTCCAATCTCCAAAGCCGATAAGACTTTGGCCAATTATTAGAATTTGTTCAAACTGAAACATCAAAACAGCGCCAGCTATTAGTGAAACTAGAACTCTGGAGGTAGCTATGCGGGCTGGTGTTCTTGTGTCCCCAGAGCTGAAACAGAGACTCTGAAGTAGACGCGACGACATTAGAGCTGGGAGACCTAAAGCATAAGCAGCGAGGGCTAACCCAATTACGGTTAGGTCATCCGGCGTAATTCGTATCCGGAAGCCGCCAAGATTAAATAGGGCATCGGCTATTTGGGGGCCAGCGGCGAGATACAACGCCAGAATCGGCCCAACCAGCCACAGCATTTGTAGCAAGCGTTTTGAAAGGCGAGTACTGATAGTCGCCATGTCATCAGAGCGACTTAGTTCCGGTAGTTCAGCGGCGACGACACTTGTCGCGATTAGAGCAACTGGAAGTAGGTACAACGTTTGAGCCGCCGCTAATGAAGAAGCGGCACCGAGAGACAACAGTGACGCTAAAGCCAGGTCAATAAATGAAGAAAGTTGTAGAGCGCCTCTTCCAAGAATCGCCGGGAAAAATCTCCTGAGCACAAGAGCAGTGGGCTGATCTTTCCAAAACAGGTTCAGCCGAATGTGCCGATTTTGGCGCAACACGTAAGGTATTTGAATAAGAACCTGCAGCACTGATCCGATTACAAGCGCCCAGGCCAATTTTTCGGCCGATGAGCTGTCCCGGATTTCTGAAACAGCGAGCGTTACAAGGACACTAATTTGTGCCAGATTCCAAATTACTGGAGCTGCGTACGAAAGGAATAAGCGGCCGTGGCTATTAAGAATAGCCAGACACCAAGCGCTCATAACCAAGACGCCTGTACCCAACAAAATGATCCGAACTAGACGAACTGTTAAGTCAAACCGCTCTCCAGTAAAACCCCACGCAACTGCTCTGGTTAGTGGTTCCGCAGCGAGAAATCCAACCGTAGTCAAAATGGCAATAAGGCAAATTAAAAATGACGCGACGCCACCAGCTAACCGGCCCGCTCGGTCAGGATCTTCGTCTGCTAGGCGACTGTATTCAGGCACAAATGCTGCCGATAAAGCACCTTCACCAAAAAGATTTTGAAGGATGTTTGGAATACGTTGCGCGGCAGCGAAAGCGTCACCGACTAGTCCGATACCTAAAACGTTGGTGATAAGAACTGAACGGATGACACCAGAAAACCTCGAGAGACCAATACCGCTTGCAGCTGCCCCTGCCCCAGAGACCTTCACGATCTTTTGGACTTTCTTCGTCGGGTGTCGATAAACCACCAGCAAGCTAAGAAGACAGCAGCCCCTATTGTTAGTCCGAGACCTACTCCGGTTGGGGTAGTAGCGCGAAGCGCAGCTTGAGCTTTCCCTACCATTAGTCCGCCGTTAGGAGAGTGCAGTTCAATCGAAATAGGGAAGGAACCTGACCCAAGTGCTCGCAAGCGGAAACGATGGGTTGTTACACCGGGATCAAGAACAATTGTTGTGCTTTCACCATCATCAAAATCTTCAACGGTTACTCGCTCGCTGATGATGCGTAGTTCAACTCGAAGAGGGACGCTCGCTCTGTTCTGGAAACTAAAAGGAACTGACGCTTTTTGTGAAGTCAGCTGGATGGATTCATCGGGTGGTATATCAACCAAACTTGTTTGTACTCGGACCAGGTCCACTATGGACTCCCAAAGGTTCCGCCGTTCTAGCCGAGAGACATCACTAGACAAACTAAGTAACAACTGGTTCGAGAGCTCGTCGTAGTCTTTCGCATCTTCGTCACGAACCATGGAACGTAGAGCCCGTAAATATCGGGTTGCTTCTCGATATTGAGTGAAGTCTTGGCCCGTGGAACTCATGCCAGTTCGAACGCTGAATTGTAGAGGTCGGCCATTTTCTACTAGCAACGGCGCATTAATTGCTGAACTGACAGAAACAGGATCAAGCCATTCCAAATTTGTGATGCCAGCGAGAAAGACGTCAGCGAACTCAGGGCCTCTCTCTTCTCTTCCAAGAGCGACTGTCACTAATGAGTTTGATTGGTTATTTAACGCGATAGTCGCTAGGTGCGATAAGGCTCGATGAGCCTCGCTCGAAGCGGTGTCGTGAGGTTGGCGAGCAGCGAGGTCATCTACGACTAGACCTCTCATTGTTGAAGAATCAGTTACCAACTCAATGGGTCCCCGAGGACTTTTTTCTGGGATTGGCGACAAAGAAACAGGATCCACGATTACTTCCCGTATTCCGCGATCCCAACGGACTTGAAGTTGTGCTGCGTCAGCGTTTCCATGGCCGACCCACAAAGTAGTGGGGGCAAGTTCACCGAATTGAGCTAGGCCCTCTGATCCCATCTGCAGAAGTGATGAAACTTCAGATTTTAAACCAGCGTCTATTAGTGCGGCTTCGTTAATCGGAATAACAGAATTTCTGATGATTTCGTAGCTTTGTGAAGTAAACCTCGTAATAGAGATATCTGATGGTTCATTCTTTATAGAACCCGCATGAAAAGTGAGGGTTACCGGAACTGAAAGGTGAGAATTGAGTGTTGCAGCCCAGTTGGCTATCACCGCTGATTGATCACTTGAAGAGCTAATAGAGGTGCTGAGGTTAGCGACAATGGCTACCCGTAATTTCTGCGATGTAACGTTTCCTGTTCGGATCAAGTGTGTTGAAATCTTGCCGACAAGTTCCTGGTTTGCGGTTCGCATTTCGATACTGACGGGATAAACCCCTGGCCTAGCGATGCGGGCACCAGTTGTTCCGGAATCTGTAATAGGAATCGCTATCTTTGCTAATCCCCACGCGTTGGGATTGAGTTCTGCTAAATCGAAATTAAGTGAGGTCAGAACCCCACCTAAATTCTGTCCAACCGTTGAATCGAGGAATTGAATTTCGTTTCTTACTGGTTCATGAATGGTCACTGTTACTTGATCGCCGCTAGTGACCACTCCGGGGAGTTGAAGGTGTAGTTCGAATATCTCGCCAACCCGGGTCTCGGAAGATTGATGAACTATTTGCATTCCGCCAGCATCAATTTCAGAGGCATCTGATGGGTGACTAAAACTGATTAGGGCTCCCAGACCAATTAGTAAGGCTGTCAATAACCTCGGGATGTTCATGAATTGCCGTTCCATCTCAGTACAGCAAGTCCATCACGTTTCTGAATGAATCCCATGGATTCATATAGTGATAGAGCCCCCAAATTGTTGGTTTGGGTATTGACTAACAATTCCTTTACAAAGCGTTTATGCGACCACTGAAGGGCATCGGCAACTAGAGACCTGCCAACACCCATTCTCTGGTAATCAGGATGAACTGCCAGGCGCTGGAGAAAGCCCATTCGGCCTGACCGTCCAGTTATGGCGAATCCCAATGGAATGTCAGGCGCGTCAATGCGCATTCTGGTTCTTGGAGTCGCAGCAAGTGCTTCGGCTAGAGCAGAAGTATCAAATTGCCAAAAAGATGAGAAGGCCGCGTTATCAAGTCGGAGAATTGTGTCCCAATCGGAACGCCGAACCCTGCGGGTTGGGCGTGTTGGAAAGTTGATTGGAGTGTCCAAGTTATGAGCTAAGAGAAAAAGTTCTTCGTGAAGCTTGAACCCTAGGTTCATAAAGAATTGTTTTTCTTTAGAACGTAATGCTGACGTAAACACCTCAGTAATTCCAGCTGCTTGAAGCGTTTCGAGCGAACGTAACACGTGAGTCTTTATAAGTTTTTGTGCGGGGAATAAGGGAGTTATATGCGCGGTTGAGTTACTAACTCCACTTGTTCGGACACGCAGGCCGTTTGTACTCCACTGTTGCGGATGCTCTGAAGACACGGGCCCCTCCCTGTAATGAACTTATAGGGACGGATTAGCCTCAAGGGGTCGCGCGTTGCCCAATAGGGATTATCCAGCTAGGCGAGTCTCTACGTGCTCTAATGCCTCATCCTCTGTCACATCCATACTGATAGAAAGTTCAGAGATCAAAATTTGGCGTGACTTGTCGAGCATGGATTTTTCCCCGGCCGACAAGCCCTTAGCTGATTCGCGTAGTGCAAGATTTCTGACAACCTCAGCTACCTGGTAAATATCACCAGACTTTAGTTTCTCTTGATGATTTTTGAACCGCCGACTCCAGTTTGCTGGTTCGCGAATATCTTTCTTCGCTAAGAGTTCAAAAAGGTCTTCGACGTCGTCTTCATCAATAGGCGGACGCATACCAACTGAATCGGCCATATCGGCTGGGACTGAAAGGGTCAGATCGCCATGAGCTGTTTCAAGAACTAAATACTCACGCTCTTCACCGAAGGCCTTGCGCTTCTCCCGAGCGGTGATAAGGGCTGCGCCGTGATGCGGGTAAATCACTCGATCTCCGAGATCAAACTTCATGATCACTCCATCAAACCTTTGAATCCCGGCCCAGTATGGAATCCGGGCCTCTTAGGTTGCCAGGACTAGAACAGATCTCCAACCAGTTAGTCGAAGATATCTCTGACTAATTTCGTATCTGCTGATAAATCAGGTCAGCTTTGCTCCTCGACGAAGCTACGGTTTCTTTTCATGGACGGCATCGCTCAATCCGATCGCGATGACCTAGATCAACGGGTCGGAAGCCTAAGTGAACTCTTTAAGAACGCCGGGTTTAGTTTTTTTCTTGTTGGTGGCGTTGTAAGAGACTTGTTTTTAGGTAAACGCAGCGGCGATATCGACATCACTACTAACGCTCTCCCAGAACAAACAACCTCCATTTTGAAACACTGGGGTGACACCGTATGGGATCAAGGTGCACGTTTTGGAACGATCGGTGCTCGTCGCCGTGACGTCGTCGTAGAAGTGACAACTCATCGTTCAGAGCAGTACGAGGAAACGTCTCGTAAGCCACAAGTTAAATTTTCACAGACAATCGAAGATGATCTCGCCAGACGAGATTTCACCATTAATTCAATTGCAATGGAGCTTCCTTCATGGCAGATAATTGACCCCTTTGATGGTCGGGAACACTTAAGTCAGGGTGTTTTACGTACACCACTGAGTCCTGAAATAGCGTTTTCAGAAGACCCTTTAAGAATGTTGCGAGCTGCGCGATTTGTATCTCGTTACCAACTGGTCCCTGATCAAGAAGTCGAAGAAGCAATAAGCGACATGGCGTCGCGCCTATCGATTGTTTCCAAAGAACGCGTAAACGATGAAATGACAAAATTCTTGATGGTTGACAAGCCGAGCGCAGGAGTCTCGTTGCTTCAACGCACTGGTCTAGTTAGACAGATTTTCTCAATATCTGCTGATTTTAGACTGGTCCAACCAGAGGCTCTTGATCTAGTGCCGCGTCATCTCGGAATACGTTGGGCGGCCTTGTTATGGCCGGTCGTGCAAGAAGCGTCGCAGATACGCACAGTCTTGAATCAACTGAAAGTCCCGAAAACAATTACATCTCAAGTAGTTGAAATTCTGGGAGCGACGCAGTGCATGGCTCAGGCAGTAGAGCTAGAGCCTTCAGCAATTCGACGGTTACTGCATGCGACTCGCCCTAATACGCTGCGAGCTCGAGCTTTGCTAGAAGCTTATGGACAAGGACCATCGGACAAACTTTTTACCGCGATACATCAGCTTGAGGCTGAAGAGGGTGAAGAAGATTTTACTGTTCCTCTCAATGGTTTCGAAGTCGCTGAATTGATTGAGAAAGAAGGACCAGCGGTGGGTGCAATGCTGGATCGTTTGATGGAGCACCGCCTTGACTTTGGCCCTGTCTCTAAAAAAGAAGCCATCAATCTGGTTTTGAAGTGGAAAATTAACCAGGAGTGATGACTACGCTGCCAGTGTGCAATTTGTGCCGCACCTGGTGAAGTCGGATTTAACAAGAGGAACCGGAGAAGTTGATTATCGACTTCAACGTCGGCGGTTACTGAGTGAAATCGATAGAGGGTTGGTCGATCCAGCAGAAGCCTGTGATATCCATCCAGAGCTTCTTCGTGTTGCCCGCAATGCTGCACCAAAGAGCGGTGAGGATTGTCCTTTGTGCTTGAAAGAAGACATTCGTCTAGTCGCCTATGTTTTCGGACCACGGTTAGGCGCAGGAGGAAAGTGCGTTATCTCTGACGAAGAACTTCAAAGAATAAGCCGACGACAAGGAAAATTTGTTTCATACGAAGTGGAGGTTTGCGCCACATGTGGATGGAACCATCTCCTCCGTCGGTATCCGCTTGAATGAGCTTTGTTCAACTGCGGCAGAGTAGAAGGACCCCCATCGGTACTCTGCCTAGATAGGGACTATTGCAAAGAAGTTCGTATTGGAGCACTGTCGATATAAATGTCGGGTCCAGCTATAGAAGAGCAGGGGTTAAGCCCCAGGTCCCTTTGGCCGATGTTGTCGTATGTACTGGCAGTTGCCTTGATTTTCGCTTGCGGCATTTTGGTGCGGATAATTGGCATGTCAACAGATATCTCCAATTCAAGCTCTGACAACGACACGGTTATTTACGACCGTCATGGTTTCGAATTAGCGCTCTTCCATCCGGAAATGAACATGGTGCCTGTGCCGTTAGAAAGCATGGCGCCAATCTTTATCGATGCAGTATTAGTGAGCCTCGACCCTGATTATCTCGCGACAGACGAGATTGAGGTCTGGTCACTTATGGAACCCATCCTCAGTGGAAATTTCATTGATAACCCCGCATCTATAACGCAGCTCTATCTCAGGCTGGAAGAAGGAACCCCGGACTCGCGAAAGAAAGCTTTGCAGGAAGCGTCAAAAGTTATTTACCTTGAGCGGACGTATCCTCGGGAAGCTCTACTCGAGCAGTACTTGTCACAGGTACCCCTTGGGAGAAGTGCATTTGGAGTTGAAGCCGGGTCAATGAGTTGGTTTGGTGTTAGTTCTAAAGACTTAGAGATAGGTCAAGCTGCTTACCTAGCCTCTCAAATTGAGACAAAAAAATGGGCGTCGAGACCAGAAAATTCGGCCGACATAATTCTTGCCCAGATGTATGCAGCACAAATGGTCACTGAAAAAGAGTATCTCCACCATCGTGGGCTCTTGTCAGAGGGTCTCCGCATCCGAGAGCCTCTTGCAAGCTCGATAAAACCAGCGGTTTCTGGTCTTGGTTTGATGCCTGCCTTAGAAGAAATATACGCCGAGCTATCTGACAACTACGGCGAAGAACACATTATTAAAGGCAAAATTGGAGCCATCACCACAGTCGATCTCGATCTCCAATCGCGAGTTGCTGAGATTGCTGATGAAGCAATCGTTGTTTCATCGGCGCGGCAAGTTGCTGTAGTCATTTTGGATGATCGGAATCAGCTTCGCGCTGCTTACACGACAGGTGACTTTGCGACTGACGATATTCAGTTGGGGGTCTTGCGCCGTGTCGCTTGGTCGCCCGAACTCATAGACCTAGATTTTTTGAGTGAAAACGACGAAATTTCTATGACACAACTAGCAGAGCTGCATTCAGTTCTAGCGCGTGAGGGTGTTAGATACCGAACCGGCAGGTTACTGCAAACCTTTGATACTTCTGGAGAACAAGTCGATCGTTTCAGCCACGAAGTTTTAGAGATATTGGATTCTCGAAGAATTTCTGAATTAACTGAAAAACTTGCTGATCTTGCGACCATTGATCAAAAAATAGGCCCACTAGAAGGTCAGGTCAGAGTGAAGGGTAAACAGGGCACTGATGAAGAACAAGGTGTGGCTTGGTATGGCGGGGCGAGTCGACGTTTCGCGGTAGCGCTATGGATTAGATACCCATTGGGGGAAGTAGCCAAAAATTCTGGTGCGGTTACCAGAGTTGCTGCGAGTATTTTTAGTGAATTACATCGTGACGAGTAAACGTAGAATCAACACTGGTCATCTTCTTTGACCATATTTTGGTGGGTTTCGGCGCTTTAACCAATACGGTGTATCGGCTGACGGTGTAGCAATTTAGATTTCGACCCGTTGCAAAAAACTAATAACCCCTGCCCCATGCGGGGCCCCGGTTCACCGGGTCCGAAGGAGGAAATGGCGTGCGCGCATACGAACTCATGGTTATCCACGACGGAGACCTTGATGATGTCCAAGTTCAGGACGAACTGAAGGATTTACGCAGCCGTATCGAAGAAGTAGGCACGATTGCTGAAGTGGACTTTTGGGGCCGCCGACGGTTCGCCTATGAAATTGACCACAAAACGGAGGGTTACTACTCAGTAATCGAACTAACTGCTGAGGGTGGCGCAATGGATCCCGTGGAACGCGCTCTGCGGATCGCAGATAGCGTGGTTCGACATAAGCTGATCCGTCTACCTGACGATGAAGCTGCTCGACGCGGCTTATTAGCTGGACCTGCACCAGCAAACGACAACCAATAACTCGGGGGAATGAAATGGCTTTCGATAACAACGTTGTGCTCGTAGGAAACGTCACCCGCGACCCTGAACTTCGATTTACTCAAGGTGGAGCTGCTGTATGTAGCTTTGGGCTTGCGTGGAATCAACGGTCGCAGCAAGGCGAAGACAAAGCCCACTTTTTTGATATTTCTTGTTGGAGAGATTTAGCTGAAAATGTAGCTGAGTCCGTAACCCGAGGCATGAGAGTCGTTGTATACGGCCGGCTCGATTACCGCACCTGGGATGGCCAAGAAGGCGAGAAACGATCAGCGGTACAGATCGTTGCTGACGAAGTCAGCCCAAGCATCAGATGGGCAACTGCCCAAGTAAGCAAGAACGAACGCGGGGGAGGCGGACCTTCGCAACCCTCGCAATCCAATTCACCCAACACCGGTTCTGATTTTGGAGCAGGTTATGAAATTCCTGATGAGGAGCCCTTCTAATGGCTGGTAAGAAAAAACCACAGCGCATGAGCGCAAAAGACATGAGGAAACCTCGAAAGAAGAAGGTCAGTCCTATTGTCAAAGACAAGATTGAGTACGTCGATTACAAGGACGTCAACCTGCTGAGAGCTTTTATCTCTGATCGCGCCAAGATTCGGGGACAACGAGTTTCTGGCAATAATCGTCAGCAGCAACGCGAAGTAGCTAAAGCTATAAAGCTTGCTCGCGAACTAGCGCTGATTCCGTATCACCAGCGAGTTGTGACGCAGCGAAAAGGGGATCGTCGTCGAGGACGCCCTGATCGAGATGATTCACGGTCAGAGAGCATGGGTGATGAATCTGTACCAGAAATGGAAACCGACGAATTTGTTGAGTTAGCCGAAGATCAAAACACTGAAATGGTTGAAGAGACGATGGAGGAGGTAGTTAGCGAATGAAAGTAATCCTCCGATCAAACGTAGATGGAGTAGGGAACACCGGCGATCTAGTCGATGTCGCTAACGGTTACGCACAGAATTTCCTCGTTCCAAAAGGTCTGGCTATGAGAGCTACCGAGGGGGCAGCGAACCAAGCCGAAGCCATGAGGCGTTCACAAGACCTCCGAGACGTGAAAGAGCGAGAAGGGGCAGAGCAATTGGGTCAGCAACTTCAGGCTCAAACAATCTCAGTTCAAGCTCGTGTTGGCCAAGATGATCAACTCTATGGCTCTGTTACCACCAGCGAAATAGCTGAGGCAGTGCAATCACAAACTGGAATTGAATTAGATCGTAGAAACATGTCACTAGAAGAACCAATTCGAACTGTTGGTGTTCATCAAGTGGAGATGCGTTTGCATTCAGATGTGAGGATTCAAATAACTGTTGAAGTTAGCTCTGTCGACTGAAGCGCTAGCTGTTAAGTAATTCTTAGGTTGGGTGGGAATATGGCCCTTGACGAGGCCATTGAGGTCTTGGATTCAAGGTTTTATCGGCTAGTGATTCATAACGCTCATGTCGAACAACTTTGGACTGGGGCCCGATGGGCGGAAGGACCCGTCTATGTCCCGAGCGCGCAACATCTTGTGTTCTCAGACATTCCTAATGATCGAACATTGAGGTATGACGAAAGAACCGGGAACGTTCATGTTTTTGAATCACCAGCCTTTAACGCTAATGGTCATTGCCTTGATCGCGAAGGGCGAATAGTAACTGCTGAGCACCAGGGCAGGGCAGTGACTCGAATTGGCCATGACGGCCTGCGAGAGGTGCTTGTCGATAGCTACGAAGGCAAGAAACTCAACTCGCCGAATGATGTAGTGGTCAAGTCGGACGGAAGTGTCTGGTTTACAGACCCTACTTATGGGATCGATAGTGATTACGAAGGTGATAGTGCCGAATCGGAAATTGGAGCGTCATATGTCTATCGGTACGACCCCAAAGGCCATTTGGAGGCAGTTGTCCGGGACATGGTTCGTCCGAACGGCTTGGCGTTTTCTCCGGATGAAAAAATTCTCTATATCGCGGATACCGGGATCTCTCATGTGGGGATGAAATGTCCTCCTGATATCCGGGCTTATCCAGTTGCTTCCGATGGCATGAGCCTCGGTTCTTACGAAACCTTTGCTACATGCAGCCAAGGTGTTTTTGATGGGTTTCGCATTGATTGGAACGGGAACATATGGACTTCTGCCGGGGATGGTGTTCACTGTTATTCGTCAAGTGGAGACTTAATCGGAAAAATACGTATTCCCGAGGTGGTCGCCAACGTTGAATTCGGGGGGCTAAAGAGGAACCGTCTTTACATATGCGGCACAACAAGCCTCTATTCCATGTATTTAAATACTCGAGCTGCGTGATGAGTGGGTTGCACTGAAATAAGACCCATTTTTGCGCGATGCTGTAGTTGGAGAAATAAATTATGACCACTGTTATCCCTGCACCAGATTCAAATAATGAATGGCGTCTTTCGACCCCCGGATCATCGGGTTGGGAGCGATCGCCCCGCCCAGATGCGGCGAATAAATATTTCATGGTTTCTACGGATGGGCATGCTCAAGAGCCGAAAGATTTATGGGCTACCCGTATGGATGAGAAATACCAGGACCGGTTGCCTGGGGTCATAATCGGAATGAAAGGTCAGAAGTTTCAAAAGACTGAAGGTTTTCGCAACCCATTGAAACTGAATAATATTCAGTTCGAAGGCCAGGACCTGCTTCGTAACAAAGCCGGGTACACGCCAGAGGGCCGACTGGCCGATCTGGCCGCGGACGGAACTGATGCCGAAATTATTTTCCCGAACAAGGGTCTGACGATGTGGGCCACATCTGATCCTGAATTTAGTCATGCTATGTGTCACGTCTACAACGATTGGGCTTGGGAAGTTTTTGGCCCTCACGGTGATCAATTACTGCCCATGGCCTGCATCGCCCCCGCTTCTCTTGACGAAGCAATAGCGGAAATTCAACGGTGCGCTGACTTGGGGTTTAAAGGGCTGCAATTGCCAAGCAAACCAATATGGGGCGCTCCGGACCATGAAGCCCTTAATTACAATTTGCGAGAATTCGACCCGCTTTGGGCAGCTATTTCTGAAGTTGACTTGCCGGTGACGTTTCATATTTCCACCGGAAGAGACCCTCGTACCTCTCGTAGCCGTGGAGGTGCAGTAATTAATTACGCAGTCCACTCGCTAGCTCAAAACATCGAACCGATAGCCAATCTTTGTGCGTCTGGAGTAGCGGAACAGTTTCCGAATTTGCGGTTCGGAAGTGTTGAAGCTGGTATTGGTTGGGTCCCATGGGCCCTGCAAGCAATGGATGAGGCCTACCTCAAACATCATTGGGCGGTTAGGCCGAAACTTGAGTTGTTGCCAAGCGAATATTTTAAGCGACAAGGATTCGCTACCTTCCAAGAAGATGCAGCGGGTCTAGACCTCGCGCTTCGTCACGACTTAGTGGCAAACTTCATGTGGGCGAATGATTATCCGCACCACGAAGGTTCCTGGCCGCATTCAGCTGAGGCAATTGAACGAACTATGGGTGAGTTAGATGACGCTAACCGGGCAAGGATTTTGGGTTTGAATGCCGCTGAAGTGTTCAGAATCCCTATCCCGGAACGTTATTTAGATCATCAAGATGCTCAAGAATGCGCTCGCCGCATCTCTTTGTAGAACACGCATCAATAGAACATCACTTCACGCGCGAATTGTGGCCGAAACAAGAGCCTCAGTTCACTCGACGTGGTTTGTTACACATTTGTCATCTTCTGTGGATAACTAAAGCAGTTATCCACAGAAAAAGGGCCCTAAATCCCCAATGTCTGCCCCTAGTTCTACACATGAGATATCTGAGAAGCTAACGACAATGAGTAACGACCCGTCTTTCATACCACCGCTCTCAAATTCAAATACACGCGTACCACCGCACAATGTTGATGCTGAAGCATCACTTCTAGGTGCAATGTTGCTATCTCGCGACGCAATTGGGCCCGCTGTTGAAACCCTTAGTGGCGATCAGTTCTATGTTCCGGCCCACGGATATATTTTCGATGCTATTGCGTCTCTCTATGGAGCAGGTGAGCCGGCTGACCCAGTTACTGTGGCTGAAGAGCTCAGTAGAGCAGATCTGTTAGAGCAAGTTGGTGGCCCGCAGCGGTTGCTGGAATTGCAAATGGCTACACCTGCTTCGTCTAACGCAGCCCGGTACGCAACCATCGTCGAAGAACATGCTTTGCTGCGCCGACTAATTGGTGTGGCAGGAGACATTGTTGAATTGGGATATAGCCATCCTGAAGACGTCGTGAAAACCGTTGATGAAGCGGAAGCCATGATGTTCCAGATAGCCGAACGTCGAGTAGTTGACAGCACTAAACCAATCCGGGAATTGCTCGATGCAAACCTTGACCGTCTGGAAGAACTGTACGAAAAGGGAGATGCCATTACTGGCCTCCCTACTGGATATGTGGACTTTGATGAGCTTCTGTCTGGGCTTCAACCAAGCAACTTAGTTATCGTCGGAGCTCGGCCCTCGATGGGTAAAACTGCTTTTGGGTTAGGAATGGCAGCTAACGCAGCTTTGGAAGCTCAACGCCCTGTGTTGTTCTTCTCTCTTGAGATGGGACATCTCGAACTCACTCAACGCATGTTGTGCTCAGATGCCAAAGTCGATTCGCAACGAATGCGTA
Source organism: uncultured Acidimicrobiaceae bacterium (assembly GCA_913020735.1). Lineage (GTDB taxonomy): Bacteria > Actinomycetota > Acidimicrobiia > Acidimicrobiales > Poriferisodalaceae > MedAcidi-G3. Next base: position 8,946 of record CAJWBN010000014.1, on the reverse strand, counting down.
ATGGAAACCTTTCAGAAGATGATTGGCCAAAGATCACAAGAGCAGTCGGGAAATTGGGGGAAGCCCCGATTTGGATTGATGACAATCCAAACTTGACTGTCATGGAAATTAGAGCCAAAGCAAGACGACTCAAGAGTCGATTGGGTGATCTTGGATTGATAGTCGTGGACTATCTCCAGTTGATGAGTGGCAGAGGAACCGCTGAAAATCGGCAGGTTGAAGTTTCAGAAATGTCACGAGGCCTCAAGATTCTTGCTCGAGAGCTCGAAACTCCTATCGTTGCTTTATCCCAACTCAGCCGGGCCTTGGAGTCGCGGACAGATAAGCGTCCGATGCTTGCTGACCTTCGAGAATCTGGATCGATAGAACAAGACGCAGACGTCGTGGCTTTCCTCTATCGCGACGAGGTTTACAACCCAGAATCTCCGGACATAGGTTCAGCCGAAGTCATTGTTGCTAAACACCGTAATGGCCCAACCGGGACTGTCAGACTTGCTTGGCTGAGCAACTACACGAGATTTGCAAATATGAGTCGATATCAAGACCAGGCATAAGGTCTCGTTCCAGATGTTTCTAGGCCCCGATTTAATTCCCTTTCTGATGCTTGCTCTTGGGGCTGCCCTTTTCGTGGGTAATGGGCTAGCGATGTTGAAACCTCGACCTCAACCGTTAAACGATAATGAATTGCAGCGAGCACCTATCGGACGCAGTTTGTTAATGGTTGTCGTCGGGCTATTAGCGTCGGTATGGGCATTAGCGACGCTCCTGGGGTAAGCCATGAGAGATTGGAATCATTTGTCTTGGCGCGCCAGTCTCGTATGCCATGACTTGGTTGGCTGGATGATGTGGGACCAGCGGGCCATTTCCAGCTACGCAGCACTCGGTGTCCCCGAAGGGATGGGGTGGCTTGTTGCTTGGCGTCTCGCCGCTTTAGGAGATGTATCGCATTCAGTTGCTGCAGCAGCTGCTTATTCGATTAATCCGGCAGTAATCGCTTTGGTGATGGAGGCATATCAAGATGTAACTGATTGCGAATCTATTCTTGCCGTGAGAGACGCTGCGGTTGTTCCTGGGCTCGAGGAGATAGTGCCGAGCTTGTCAGAAAAACTTGCACCTTTTGCTACCGCACTTTGGCGTGGAGTTGATGCCCAACACTATGGGGCTCGACCGATGTTTGTTGCACACAGGGATCGCCCCAGACCAGCTGATATTGAGTCCCCCCTCTCCGCATGGTTAGCGATGAACTGCTTGCGTGAACTTCGAGGTGACAATCATTGGGCTTTGTGCGCAAGTGAAGATCTTGATGACGTGGAAGTCGGGCTACTTCACTCGGTGATGATTGATCTCGGCGAATACGGAGATGAAGAGTGGATTGCTCGTAGTCGAGGTAATGATGATGAGGCGATCTCATCTGGCTGGGCTCGTCTAGAAGCAAAGGGGCTCGCGTTAGATGGTGCAGTTAGTGAAACAGGGCGAAAGTTTCGCCTTGATCTTGAGAGCAGAACCAATGAGTTGATGACACCCGCCTGGCAAGTAGTTGGGGAAGAAGAAACTATTCGGTTCTGCGAATTAGTCGAGCCCTATCATCAAGCTTTCCTCAACAGGATTAATTCAACGGCAGGCCCCCGCTGGATGCCAGCGGTGCGGGTGAAGCGAACGCCCGAGAGTTCCAGTGGCCCTTAAGAAAGTGCGTTTTGATACAAGAAATTGGAGCGGGTGACGGGAATCGAACCCGCGTTCTCAGCTTGGGAAGCTGACGTTCTACCATTGAACTACACCCGCAAATTGTTCAGCGAACCAGCCGAGAAGTCTAACGAGGAACGTGTCTAAGGGTTCGATTTGACCATGAAGGCTAGCTTTGGAGCAATTGCTAATGAGAGTCAACGCTAGGCTGCCATTCTCATGATTCTCTCCGACCGGACAATTCGCGAGTTGCTGGCAGCAGGTCGAATTGTGATTGACCCATTAGATCAACAAGACATTCAACCTTCTTCAGTTGACCTCCATCTCGATAACAGATTTCGGGTGTTTTTGAATCACACAAGAAGAGTTATTGACGTTAAGGAAGACCAAACCGAACTAACCGAAGAAGTAGTGGTTGGCGAAGATGATGCGTTTGTGCTTCACCCGGGAGAATTTGCCTTAGGTTCAACCCTTGAACGCGTAGCTATTCCGGATGACTTAGTAGGACGGATCGAAGGGAAATCTTCATTGGGTCGCCTTGGATTGCTGATCCACACCACGGCGGGGTTTGTGGACGCGGGATGGGACGGTCACCTCACTCTTGAGTTGTCCAATGTGGCCAATCTCCCCATCACTCTTTATCCCGGAATGAAGATTGGGCAAATTAGTTTTATCCAAATGACTACAGCCGCTGATGTTCCCTATGGCGCGTCCTCGTTGGGTTCAAAATATCGAGGACAGCGTGGTCCTACTCCGAGTCGCTTTCACGAGAATTTCGACTGAAGTGTCAATCAGTAGCGGCTGACTCTGATTCGGCGGCTTCTAGTGCTTCAACGAGATGAATTGAAATGTCTGCCACTTTAATTTGGTCTTCCTCAAACCCTTGGCCCTTAACGCCATCGTCAATCATGACGTAACAGAACGGGCACGCTGTTGCTATGCGACTTGCACCCGTGTTGATGAGCTCTTCAGAACGCTCATCGTTCACTTTTGTTCCGATGGTTTCTTCCATCCACATACGAGCCCCTCCTGCGCCGCAACACATTCCTTTAGTGCCGTTGCGGGGGGCTTCAACGATCTCAACGCCACTGAGTGTCCCAATAACGTTTCGGGGGGACATGTAAACATCGTTATGTCGACCTAAATAGCATGAGTCGTGATAGACGATTCGCTCATCTAGGCGTGCTTGACTCAAGTCCAAGGCGCCAGACTCCACTAGCTCTTCTAAGAACTGGGTGTGATGGAGAACTTCCCAGTTCCCGCCATATTGGGGGTACTCATTCTTCAGTGTGTTGAAGCAGTGAGGACACTGAGTAACTATTTTTTGAACGCCCATCTCGTTGAGGTTGTTGATGTTTTCTGCTGCCAACATTTGGAAAAGATATTCATTCCCCGACCGTCGGGCACTGTCACCGGTGCACATTTCTGATGGCCCGAGAATGGCGAAATCCACGCCTGCTCGACGGAGTAATTTGGCCGTTGCTTCGGACACCTTTTGGTTTTTGTCGTCAAAAGAGCCGGCGCACCCAACCCAGTACAAATATTCGTGGTCAAACGGATCCGATGGGTCGACCACTTCGATGTCTATATTTTCGGCCCAGTCGGCGCGCTCACCGTTATTCATGTTCCAAGGATTGGCGTTGTTTTCCATGCCCCTGAAGGCGCCCCCCAATTCGCTGGGGAAATCGCTTTCCATCAGCGTGAGATAGCGGCGCATGTCGAGGATCTTGTCGAGGATTTCAATATTGACAGGGCAGTTTTCGTCGCAGGCCCTGCAGCTTGTGCAAGACCAAAGCTCTTCATTGCTGATTCGCTCAAACAAACTATTTGCTTCAACGGTTATTTCAGTATCAGTACCTATCGGTGGTGAGACCTGTCCGTGTTCGCCAGTTGCTGCCATCACCTCACCGGTTTTGAGCACGATTTCTCTCGGGTCAAGTGGCTTGCCTGTTGCGTGAGCGGGGCACACAGCTGTGCATCGGCCGCACATAGTGCAGCTGTCGGTGTCAAGCAGTTGTTTCCAGGTGAAGTCCTCTATAACTGACGCCCCGATGGTTTCGATGTCCTCAGCTTCCATCAAGTCCGGTAGAGCTCTCATTGCGCCTTTAGGGCGTTCGCGGTCTTTCAGATACATGTTGAGTGGCGAGGTAAACATGTGACGAAGCATCGTTACAGGAAGCATGACTAGAAAAGCCATAAAGCAAAGGACATGAGCGATCCACATGGCCTGATGCCATCCTGCGACAGCTCCTACCTCGTTGACCAATGCTGACAACGGATATCCAATGAATGACCATTGTTCGTATGACGGACGGCCTTCGACAGCGATACGAAACGCTTCAGCAGCAAAGCCCGTAAGGCCGAGACCCAAGAGAACACCAAGGATTAGAGCATGCTCGGGGCGGCTTTTGATCTTGATTCGATATGGCTTTTGCAGATAACGGCGAACTATTGACCAGATCATCCCGACGGTGAACATCAGGCCGGCCAAATCACCTACGAAACTAAAGCCTTGATACGTCCCACCATGTAAGAATTTCAGCCGTTCTGGCAGTTGGTGATCAATTTCAAGGGTTGTTGTAACAGCAAGCAGAACTAAAAAGCCGTAGTACAGCAATGCGTGCATAACCCCTGCTGCAGGATCACGTAACAGTGTCTGCATCATTACGCCAGATCGGTAATCGCTTACGCGTTTTTTCGCGTTACCGCTATTAGTCGCTCTGCGGTCCGGCGCTCCTCGTTCCCAGTTTTTGACTCGCTGCGCAAAGTTCCAGGCCCCGAAAACTATAAGCAGCGGTGTGATTAGGTAGAACGCCAGTTTCAGAGAGCCAGGAATATTACCGAAGACTTCTCGATGAACGGCATTGTGGTTGTGGAATCCGAAGACAGTAGCGGCTACTCCAGAAAGTGCAGTCACCGAAGCGAACGCGACTCCAATCGCGAGCGCGAGGTGATGCGGTTTTATTCGTGCTTTCACGTAGGTCAAGTTACCGGACACTTTGTCTACAAACGTTAATGACTGAAGTCGATTCTCCCTTGAGCCCTCAAGTGTTCCTGGTGGGACCCTCATCAGGATCGATCTTTAACGTCATGACACTGGCCGCAGAAGGGCTCACGTGACAAGGTTGTAAGACAGCAAATGAATCAGGAGGGGTCCGTATGGTTCGTCTGGTCACAGCGGTAATCAAACCTCACCGTTTAGAAGCGGTGGTTGAAGCTTTGCAAGATACCAACGTTCAGGGCCTCACTGCTTCTGAAGTTCGAGGTTTTGGTCGCCAAGGCGGCCATACCGAGACCTACCGCGGCACTGAGTATCACGTTGACTTTATTCCCAAGGTGAGAGTTGAAATCCTGGTAGATGATGCTGACACGGATCGTGTCGTGGATTGCATAGTTGAAGCCGCCCGCACAGAGAAGATCGGTGATGGCAAAGTTTGGGTTACTGAGGTGGAAAGTGTTACTCGAATACGTACCGGCGAACGTGGGGTTGACGCTTTGTAGGCCTTTTGGTTAGCAGCTAAAGCTAAGCCAAGTACCGTTCGGATATAGGCATCGACTTCGTGGGGCTCAGGTCTGAGTTGAGTTCATAAACAATGGGCGCACCGGTGGGAATTTCTAGTTCGGTGATTTCATTTTCTGGTATGCCCTCTAAGTGTTTTACTAAGGCTCTCAAACTATTGCCGTGCGCTGCTACCAGAACGGTCTGAAATTCTCGTAAGTCTGACGCAAGCTGTTTCTCCCAGTAAGGGATAAGGCGTTCTACGACATCCGCTAAACATTCGGTTTTTGGTAGAAGGTCTGCCGGTACAGACTGATAACGAACATCAGCGTTTGGGTTGTAGGGATGGTCAGATGCCATCGGAGGTGGTGCGATGGAATAGCTACGTCGCCATTCCCGCACCCTTTCTTCGCCGTGAAGATCAACAGTTTCTTGTTTGTTTAAACCGGTGAGACCGCCATAGTGACGTTCATTAAGCCGCCAGCTTCTATGCACTGGGATCCAGAGTTGTTCGCAGGCCGATAACGCCAAATTGGCGGTCAAAATCGCTCGTGTTTGGAGTGAAGTGTGAACTATGTCTGGCTTTACCCCTGATGACATCAAGAGGTCTCCAGCAGCCGTGGCTTCCTCAGCTCCTTTTTTAGTTAATCCAACATCGAACCACCCGGTAAATCGATTTTCAAGATTCCACTGACTTTGACCGTGCCGAAGAAGAACTAGACGAGGAGCCTTTTGGACCATGATTTGCACCTTAGCCGCACGTTCATACTCCAGCTAGGCTAAGAATCGCCGTATAAAAGTTGTAAATAGGGCACTCAACTTTTATGATGGTTAGTCCCCGAATGTGGAGATAGCTCTAATACCGCTAGATCTCGGGCCATTCGAAGTATTACCTGACCAAAATCCCCAGAACAGGAGATAACCATGTCGAAGGCAGTTGGCATAGACCTCGGAACTACGAACTCAGTCGTCTCAGCAATGGAAGGCGGCGAACCGACCGTGATAGCCAATGCGGAGGGAGACCGAACTACTCCATCTATCGTTGGTTTCGCCAAAGGTGGCGAAGTCCTAACAGGCGAGGTTGCTAAACGACAAGCTGTTACTAACCCTGACCGCACCTTGGCTTCAGTGAAACGACATGTCGGTACCAATTGGACTGTCGATATTGACGAAAAATCGTACACACCACAAGAAATTGCGGCGAGAGTGCTTCAAAAGCTAAAGCGCGACGCTGAACAATATTTAGGAGATGAGGTAACAGAAGCAGTCATCACAGTTCCTGCGTATTTCGACGATGCTCAGCGCACAGCAACCAAAGAAGCCGGACAAATCGCTGGCCTTGACGTCCTGAGAATCATCAATGAGCCAACTGCTGCAGCTCTCGCCTATGGCTTAGATAAAGAGACAGACGATCAAACCATCTTGGTCTTCGACCTTGGTGGAGGCACCTTCGATGTATCGGTACTGGAAATCGGAGATGGTGTTTTCGAAGTGAAGTCAACCGCTGGAGACACACGCCTAGGTGGTGATGATTGGGACGAACGAGTGATTGACTGGTTGGCTGACTCCTTTAAGGGCGACCATGGAGTTGATTTGAAAGCGGACCCTATGGCGCTTCAGCGACTTAAGGAAGCCGCTGAACAAGCTAAGAAAGACTTGTCTTCGAAGCAGACGACCCAGATCAATCTGCCATTTATTACAGCCACAGACAGCGGCCCCCTTCATTTGGATTATGAGTTAAGCCGAGCCAAGTTCCAAGAAATCACTGTTGATTTAGTCGACCGTTGTCGAGCACCTTTTAAACAGTCGATAGACGATGCGAACCTAACCGCTAGCGATATTGATCACGTCATAATGGTTGGCGGTTCGACCCGGATGCCCGCAGTGCAGGAACTAGTGATGGAAATCGCTGGCAAAGAGCCGCACAAAGGCGTGAATCCTGACGAGGTTGTGGCCGTTGGCGCCGCCGTTCAAGCCGGGGTCTTGAAAGGTGATGTGAAAGATGTTTTGTTACTCGACGTCACCCCGTTGAGTCTTGGTATTGAAACCAAGGGAGGGGTTATGACTCGATTAATCGAACGTAACACCACAATCCCTACGAAAAGAACAGAAGTTTTCACTACGGCTGACGACATGCAGCCATCGGTAGAAATCCATGTTCTCCAGGGAGAACGTGAGATGGCTTCTGGAAATAAAACCTTGGGCAAGTTCCAGCTAGTTGATTTACCGCCAGCCCCGCGAGGAGTTCCTCAAATTGAGGTCACTTTTGATATTGATGCCAATGGCATCGTGAATGTGTCTGCAAAAGATCGAGCAACTGACAAAGAACAATCAATAACCATAAGTGGGCAGTCGAATCTGACTGATGCTGATATCGAAACCATGGTTAAAGATGCTGAGTCCCATGCTGAAGAAGACCGGCAACGGCGAGAAGCAGCTGAAGTCAGAAATAATGCTGACGCGCTTGTGTATCAGATAGAGAAAATGTTGTCGGACCAAGCTGACCAGGTAGCTGACGAGGACAAAACTGAATTAGAAGAGGCGTTGTCGAACCTCAAAGAAGCATTGGCAGACGAGAGTGACGATATAGAAGCAATTGGTAAAGCGACCGAGACACTGACCGAGGTCAGCCAATCATTTAGCCAAAAACTTTATGAATCTGCAGCTCAGCAAGCATCTGACGAGGATCCCAATTCTGGCGACAATGTTGACGACGTAGTCGACGCTGAAATCATTGATGAGGACCAGTGAACGACGAAGAAGAAAACAGTTCCGAGCAAGAAGAACTTGATCTAAATGTTGAACAACAGGAGGGTCTTCCTTCAGATCCAGCTGTCGAGTCTTCAGAGTCGGTTCCAGAAGATCCACTTTCAGTTGAACTGATACTTGAATCATTAGAAGGGGTCACTGCTGAACGCGATGATTTTCGAGACTCTTTACAAAGACTCCAAGCTGATTTTGAAAATTTTCGTCGGAGAAGCTCACAGGAATCAGAACAGCGAATATCAGCAGGAGTTTCAAGGCTTGTAGACGCTCTGTTACCGGTTCTAGATGCTTGCGATGCAGCTGAAACTCAAGGGTTGCATGATGTTGGACCTATCCAAAGTGCGCTTATCACCGTCCTCAACAACGAGGGACTGACTCGCATTGAGGCTCTCGGAGCTCCGTTTGATCCGAATCACCATGAAGCAATGTCTTTTGAAACAGGTGAGGGGAATGAGCAGGTTGTAGTGGAGGAACTGCGAGCGGGTTACTTGTGGAGCGGCACAGTATTGCGTCCGGCAATGGTCAAAGTTCGAGAGCAATAACTTGCTTTAGCCGAGATGAGGGGGTGACAGATGGCCGTTCAGCGTGAATGGTTCGAAAAGGATTACTACGCGGTTCTCGGTGTGTCCTCAGCTGCTTCTTCCAAAGAAATTACCAAGGCTTATCGGAAGCTAGCGCGTGCTCATCATCCTGATGCGAAAGGTGGAGATGAGGAACGTTTTAAGGAAGTCTCGGCTGCTTACGACGTTTTAGGTGATCACTCGAAACGTGGGGAGTATGACGAAGCTCGACGAGTTGGGCCTTCAGGGGGAGGAGGGTTTGCCTCCGGGTCTGATGGCTTCAACGTCCATTTCGAAGATTTTGATGATCTTGGTGGCATGTTTGGGAACCTGTTTGGACGCGGGCAACGCGGCCCTGTCTCTATGCGCGGCGTTGACCAAGAAACGCGGATACACCTTGGGTTTCGTGATGCGATTGATGGGGTTATGACCACCGTC
>CAJWBN010000013.1 GCA_913020735.1 uncultured Acidimicrobiaceae bacterium | reverse complement strand
AATTATCGAGCCGTAGAGGTTTGCGGTCAGCGACAAAGCCAGACAGCCAAGACGTCTGCTTTATAACCGCTTCAGAAGGGCGTGCTCGTTTCTTGTCAGACCGACTGGATCTACACAGCGCAGACGTAGTCGATGTAGACGGTAATGAACTTGGGTCTATTGACGCGGTTGAACTAGTGACCATTGGGCAACGAAGAGGGCTAAATCTTGGTGGCAATGCTGACCGGACTTACGCGGTGCAGGTAGACGTTCGGTCTCGTCGAGTCGTGGCGGGCAGTGCCGAGGACCTGCTTTCGGAAGATGTCCAACTATCGGATCATGTTTGGGCAGACGAGCCGTACATAGGGCCAGTTCAGGTTCAAATCAGTGCTCATGGTGCACAAGCGTCTGCTTATTTGACCTCAGCTGGAAATGTGCACTGGGATGAGGCTCGGCGAAAGGTAGCGCCCGGCCAAGCGGTGGTGTTCTATCTTGACGATCTTGTGATCGGCGGAGCTACTGCAGTCTAAAAATCAGCGAACGAGTTTTCTTAAGTGAGCCTCTTGGAGTACAGCTCCCGGACGAGTTGGTGAAAATAGGATTTTTTTTGCCAATTTCACTTCGCTAATTCCTCGAGATCGTGGCACAACTTCCACTTCGCCGTGCAGGGCTACTTGGAGTACGGGGCCCAACGCTAACTGGCTTACATCGACTACTTCTTCACTATCGGTATCGGTGTCTGATGGTGCGGGACCAAGAGAAAGGATGTCTTGTCGACGGAGAAGAAAAGGTTCCCTGGTTGCCAGGTAGTCATGAATTACAAATCCATTGGGAACGAAAACTATCCATCTTCGAGCGAGTTGATGAATGGATCTAAAACCGAACGTGGCGATAGGCCAACCAAAGACGATCAAGAATATTCCAATAATCCAGTTGTCAGAGGCCACGAGAATTGGGCCAGAGATCAGGCCCAAGACCACAACTGCCCAAAGGAGCATCAACGGTCCAATAGCGATTGCGCTAGGCACTCGAAGCAAAAATCTTTTCTCATCGCCGTAGCTCAAGCCATCGACCATCACGTTTCCCGTTTCGGGTAACAGAGCTAACAAAGTTGCGAGAGTGGCGTGAGTTAGTGCCACAACGAGGATGCCCGTCGAAATATGGGAATAAAGATGCGCTGCCAATAAGGCGGGCAGTGTTGCCGGCGTTAGAACACGCATGACAGTTAAGCCCCAAGGTCTTCTGATAATGCATGCCCCCAGAACCAATCCCCATCCGAACCAGAAGCAAACGGATGCTCCGATTTGCCGTTGCATCGTGTCTTGTTGCAAAGCGGTATCGATGCCAATTCCTATCGAAAATGGCGCCGCCGCCCAAATAGCCACAAAAATTGTAAGGGGGTTATTGACCTTCACATCTCAATCGTGGCTTATTTCGGCGCGCTCTTCATAACTACTGAAGTATTAGAACGACAAAACCTGGTCTTCCATGTAGCTAAAGTCAGTCTTGTCATGAATGAATTTGATTCAGACCAGGATCGTGTGGCTCAGTTACGCGTACAGATTGCCGCTCACAACGAGGCATACCACGGTCGTGATGAGCCAACGGTCCCTGATGCCGTGTACGACCAGCTGCTGCGTGAACTTGCCGAAATTGAACAACGTCGCCCTGATCTATTAACTGCAGAATCTCCGACTCAACTGGTTGGTTCAGCTCCGAACGAAATCTTCGCTCCGGTTGAACACAAAGTTCCGATGATGTCACTAGATAACGCGATGGATCTAGATGAACTCGCGTCATGGCACGAGCGTGTCCTTAAAGGAATAGAAGGGGCAGCTTCCTGCGAGTTTGTGTGTGAACTTAAATTCGACGGGTTAGCTGTTTCTATTCGATATGAGGATGGCGAATTGGTTCAAGCAGCAACTCGAGGCAATGGTCGAGTTGGAGAAGATGTCACGCACAATGTCTTAACAATTGAAAACATTCCGCACCGAATCCCAGACGCGCCGAAGGTCCTAGAGGTCAGAGGCGAGGTCTATTTGCCGATCTCCGGTTTCGAATTACTTAACGAGCAGCAGCTTGCAAACGGCGAGCCACTGTTTGCAAACCCTAGAAACACTGCTGCGGGCAGCCTCCGACAGAAAGACGCGACTGTTACGGCCAATAGGAAACTCGCTTTTTGGTGTTACCAACTTGGTGAGATTATTGGTGGCCCCCAGATGAGCTCGTCGATAGAAACTTTTGAACTGCTCAAGAGTCTCGGACTTCCCGTGAACCCCGAAGTCACACAATTTTCTGACTTTGCAGAAGTCCAGCGGTTCTGTGAATCCTGGATGTCGAAACGACATGACCCGGATTACGAGATCGATGGTGTAGTGGTCAAGATTGCCGACTTAGCTCAAAGAGAAGCACTGGGGTCTACGAGTCGAGCCCCACGGTGGGCTATCGCATTCAAATTCCCACCCGAGGAAAAGCTGACGCGACTAGTCGCAATCGATGTGTCCATAGGGCGGACTGGACGCGCCACACCGTTTGCGGTACTTGACCCCGTATTTGTTGGGGGTTCCACGGTTGGCATGGCGACATTGCATAACGAAGATCAGGTAGCGAGCAAAGATGTTCGACCTGGTGACATGGTCGTGGTTCGCAAAGCAGGTGATGTCATTCCAGAAGTAGTTGGACCTAGTTTGTCCGACCGGTCAGCGGACTCTAAGCCTTGGGTCTTCCCTAGCGTGTGTCCAAGTTGCCAGTTGCCCCTTGAGCGCCTGGAAGGTGATGCCAACACTTACTGCGTGAATCGGAAGTGTCCCGCTCGGATTGAAACTGGGATTAGCCATTTCGCGAGCAGAAATGCCATGGATATAGAAGGTCTAGGCGAACGCACAGTTCGTGGACTTGTTGAACAAGGCATGGTGAATGATGTTGGCGACTTATTTGCCTTGACCAAGCCGCAACTCATGGAACTCTTAGTTAGTGACTCATCAAATGAGACATTGGTCAATAACTTGATTTCTGCAATCAACGGGGCTCGAGAGCGACCCTTAGCCAACGTGCTCATCGGACTTGGGATCGAACATCTGGGGCCTAGTGCAGCCGAACTCATTGCCCGCCGGTTCCGCAACATAGACAACATTGTTAGAGCGGAAACCGGTGATGTTGAAGCTATCGATGGGATTGGTCCAGTTATTGCCCAAAGCATTCGGCAATTTTTTGATGATGAGCACAATAAATCGGTAGTTGAAAAGTTTCGACTTAATGGGGTCCGTCTCGACATAACCGAAGAAGAGATTCATGCACCACAGGTGCTCGATGGCCGATCAGTGGTTGTAACGGGGTCTTTAGATGGATGGTTCGTAAGTCGAGATGAAGCAAAAAGATTGATTATCGATAGAGGTGGCAAGTCCCCTGGGAGTGTTTCTAAGAGCACGTATGCATTGGTCGTTGGCAGCGAAGCTGGCCAGTCGAAATTAGATAAGGCGTCTGATCTTGGAATACCGGTAGTTGGGGAGGCGGAGCTTCGTCATCTTCTTGAAACTGGAGAATTGCCTTAAAGGGTTCGTTAGAAGGAAGTCCAACACCATTGGTGGTCAATGTTGTCGACCTCAACATCGATAATGGGAATTGCAATCACTCTGGCGCAAATTAGGCCTCTGCGAAGCTGGGGGATCACCATGTCGCTACCGGGGCTGAAGAAGAATTCTCCAAGCTGCTTAGTGCCAGCGTCTAGCTGGTTATTGGGGATGGCAACACCATCAATGATGAGAGTTGGCTCCCAACCAGGGCTTAACGAAACCCCGACCAACGTCTGCTTTGGAGCTTGGTCACCCTCATCAGGGATCACTGCAAGTAATCCAGTAGGCAGAGTTGAAGGTTGAGGAGCTCCCCGAGTTGAGGAGGCAATCCAAATTACCAACGCCAATGAAAAGATGACCAATATCGTCAAGGATGAGGCGACACCCTTTCTGAGGCTCCAGTTGGCAACCTGATCGTCCTTAGTCCGATTGTCTTTTTGAGGCTTCTCCACCTCCCTATCATGGCTGAATATTGTGAGAGTTGAAATTCGGCGCCATGAGACTGGCTGTTAGTAGCGATACTGTCGGGTTGTGCCTCTCGACGACCTAAACCAACTAACCGGTCGAGTACTCGAAGATCGTTACCGGCTCACTGATTATTTAGGTCGTTCTCGGGCTGCAACCGACTACGTCGCAAGTGACCTTGAAACCGGTGGCCAGGTATCAGTCAAAATCTTTGGTGCATCAATTTCTGAAGATATTGAATTTTCGAGGCATCTCATCGCAGATGCAACGAAGGCGACATTAGTTTCACACCCTTCTGTAGAGAGAGTTCACAACTGGGGCAGCTTTCAAGAAAGCGCCTATGTGGTAACCGATTATTATCCCGGTGTAACACTAAAGACCTTTCTAGATGCAGGGCAGATGCTTAGCCCAGCTCAAACCTTGAAGTTGGGAATCGAGCTTGCGTCAGGGCTAGATGACCTTCACCTTCAAGGACTCTGCCACGGCGATATTTCCCCTAACAGCGTTGTTCTAAGTTTGGATGGACCTCCAAGACTTTCGTCTATTTACCTAGCTAATGCGTTAGCAGCGGCTGAAGCTGGTCGCCTCGAACTAGTTGGAACAGGCATCGATGATCGTCTGGTTGAGTTTCAAGCTCCGGAACATAGAAATGGCAGTAGTAACCCGAAGTCTGATGTGTATTCGCTAGCGATGACTCTTCGCGCTGCTGCGGGGCAACGGTCAGCTGTTTCTGATTCTGTTGACGGATTCAATCTCACTGAATTGTCAGATTTTGGGCATGGTAAGGATGTCCTTGAGTTAGCTCTGGAACCAGACCCCGAGCAGCGTTGTGATACGAAATCTCTGATCGAAGGTCTTGTCAATGCGGCTTCCGATTTTGCGAAACCAGCGCCAATTGCACTGCCCGAATCTTCTCTCGATCGCGCTACGGAGGGAAATTTAGATAGGCGAACGGTGGCGCCCGTAGCGCCCGGTATCGATCAAATTCGTTGGCGACCAGTATGGAGATTGGGCGTCTCCGCTGTTGTGGTGCTGATGGCCCTTTCTGCTGCTACTGCGTGGGCTGTAAGCAGTGTCCGCCCACAGGGGGTCGTTACGCACGATGTAGATGAATACATCGGTCGGACTATTGGTGAAGTCCGAGCGATTGCTGATTCAGTTTCTTGGATTCTTGATGAGGATCAGATACGAACTGATGAGCTACCTGCGGGGATCGTAATAGCGCAACGACCAGAAGCTGGGAGCCGTCTATCTGAAGGAGCGATGCTCGTTGTCGAAGTCGCGAGTGGGCCCCGTCTGCGTATGACCCCTCTTGTTTTAGGGTTGTCAACCGAGGCAGCTACAGCCCGGCTGGTGGCTAAGGGTTTTGAAGTTGACCTTGTGCAGCCGCTTTACGATGAGAGCATTTCAACCGGCGAAGTGATGAAGCTAACGATTGATGGTGAAATAGCGTTGGGTGGATCTCTTAGAGAACCTGGAACGCGAGCGGTTTTGATTGTTTCTGGAGGCCCTGTTCCTCGTTCCGTGCCACAGCTCACCGGGCTTGATCTAGGGACTGCAGAGGGAACACTTGACTCGCTTCAGCTAACTCTTGCTCGACCGGTGACTTACGAGACCAGTGAGTTTGTTCCTCAAGGAGCGGTGATTCGGCAGAGTTTGGTAGCAGGATTGTTGGTGGAGCGAGGCTCTGCGGTGTCGTTGACACTTTCGACAGGTCCAGATCGGCGAGAGGTACCTGATATGCGAGGTCTCAACGTTGTGGAGGCCGGAGAACGCCTAATCGAAGTGGGGTTGAAGCTAGGAGATGTTGAAGGCGAAGGAGAGCTAGTTCAGGCTACAGAACCGCCTGCTGGAACTATGTTGGCTCCGAATTCGACGGTAATTTTGTGGGTCCCCTCTGATTGATAAGCAATAGTTGTTAAGGGTTGTCGAATTGGAACCAATGTTGCCCCGTAGAATTCTTTAGATGGCATCGGGGAACAGTCCAGCACGACTGGCGCGAATTGAAAATCGCGAACGAAACGCGAAATGGCCGAACCCCCCTATGTATATCGACATGTCTCAGTGCATTAACTGTGATGCGTGTCTTCGTGCATGCCCACCGAACTTTGGCGCAATCTTTAACCATGGTATTGATGTAATTATCTTGCCGGAGTTGTGTTCTGGATGCGATAAGTGTTTAGAGCCATGTCCCGTAGATTGTATTTATCCCCTTGCCGCTGAAGATTGGGACCCTTCGTCAGAAGAATGGTGGCAAGAACCCTTGAGCGTAAACGACCCTTACATGTGAATGGCTTTGGAGATTAAGCATTATGAATCAACCACTTTCACAAGATCTCGTTGCCCACATAGCCTCACTCGCGCGGATAGATCTCTCCCAAGAAGAGATAACCCACTTCACTGAACATCTTGAGAAAATTCTTGATCATGTAAGTCAGTTGGAGAGTCTTGATCTTGACTCCGTCGAAGCGATGTCTCATCCCTATCCGTTGTCGAATGTTCTGAGGGACGATGTAGCGGGAGCGACTGTTGAACCTCAAGAGGTGTTGGCTCAAGCACCGGATGTCGCTGATGGCCAATTTCGTGTGCCTCCTATTTTGGGAGAGTCATCTTGAACTCAGCTCGAGAATTGGCATCTGACGTCCGAGACTCGCGCCAGACAGCGGTGCAGGTGTTGGAAGACTTCCTCAGAAGCATTGAAGATAAAGAAGAAGAGGTTCATGCCTTCAATGTGGTTGACCGTGAAAATGCGGTTGAGGCCGCTGCGAAAATTGATGAAATAGTGGCTTCTGGGCGTGACCCAGGTCCGCTGGCTGGGGTTCCAGTCGCTCTCAAGGACAATCTGTGTACTCGAAATCTTGCCACTACTTGTTCTTCTCGAATTCTTGAGGGATGGAAGCCACCGTATGACGCGACTGTAGTGGAGCGCCTCCGGTCCGCAGGGGCTGTGATTATTGGGAAAACCAATCTTGATGAGTTTGCTATGGGTAGTTCGACTGAACACTCTGCTTTCGGCCCAACGCGTAATCCCCACGACCTAACCCGGGTACCAGGAGGTTCGAGCGGCGGCTCGGCAGCAGCTGTAGCAGCAGGTTTTGCACCCGTTGCATTGGGTTCTGATACCGGGGGATCAATACGGCAACCAGCAGCCTTGTGTGGAGTGGTGGGTGTTAAGCCGACCTACGGCCTCGTCAGTCGGTATGGACTAGTGGCCTTCGCGTCTTCATTTGACCAAATAGGTCCTTTTGCGAATGATGTTGCTGATGCAGCGCTAGTGCTGGAAACAATTGGAGGCCACGACCCTCTCGATAGCACGTCAATCCCTTTGCCGTCACCCAGCTTGAGTGGCGGTCTTTCTAGCGGAGTCGAAGGCCTTCGTGTGGGTTTGGTTTCTGAGCTTTTGGCAGGCATCGATGAAGATGTTGTCGAACGGGTTCACCAGACGGCTGATGCATTAAGAGCTGGAGGAGCGACTGTCGATTTAGTTTCAGTGCCAGCAGTTGAATACGGACTCACTGCGTATTACTTAATTGCGCCTGCCGAGGCTTCCAGCAACCTTGCCAGGTACGACGGCGTCAGATATGGGCTGAGAGCCGAAGGCAGCGAGGTAGCAGATATGAACGCTGCTACTAGGCGAGAAGGCTTCGGCGACGAAGTTATTGCCAGAGTTATGTTGGGGACCTTTGCGCTCAGCGCTGGTTACTATGACGCCTTTTATGGCAAAGCACAGAAAGTGAGAACGCTTACTCGGCGAGATTTTGATTCGGCTTACGCGAGTCACGACATCTTGCTATCGCCCACTTCTCCATCAGTGGCTTTCAGATTTGGTGAGCGGTCGGATCCGATGACCATGTATCGCTGCGACACTTGCACGGTTCCTAGCAATCTGGTCGGTGACCCAGCTATCTCTGTTCCCTATGGAACCGGAGAGGGTGGAATGCCAGTCGGGGTTCAAGTAATGGCTCCCCAGCTAGGTGAATCTGAGATGTTTCGGGTGGCGTCGTTCATCGAGTCACAAGCGCCAAAGCGAGATGCCGTATGAGTGAGTGGGAAGTTGTAGTGGGCTTAGAAGTTCACGTTGAATTAGCAACCAAAACCAAATTATTTTCGCACGCACCTAACAGGTTCGGAGATGAACCAAATACGAATATCACTCCGGTTTGTCTTGGCTTGCCGGGATCTTTGCCTGTCCTAAACCGCCGAGCGGTCGAATTAGCGATGACAATTGGTTTAGCGCTGGGTTGCGAAATCCGGCCGTCGGTATTCCACCGCAAAAACTATTTCTATCCAGATATGCCGAAGGACTACCAAGTAAGTCAGTACGACCGCCCTATCTGTATCGACGGTGCGCTGGATCTGCCGAACGGGACTCGCATAGGCATTGAACGTGCTCACCTTGAGGAAGATGCGGGAAAAACCACACATATTGGAGGAAGTGACGGCCGAATCCACGGAGCTGAAGAAGCATTAGTCGATTACAACCGCGCTGGTGTACCTCTTTTGGAGGTTGTGTCTAGACCGGACATTAGGTCCGCAGAAGATGCGAGAGCCTATGTTGAAGAGCTCCGAGCAATATTGATTGCTACTAATGCTTCAGAAGCACGCCTTGAAGAAGGATCAATGCGTGTTGATGCGAACGTCAGTGTGCGACCTGTTGGTTCGCAAGAACTCCGGACCCGTTGCGAAATAAAAAACCTGAATTCTTTGAGGTCTTTGCAGCGTGCGGTGACCTATGAGGCTGAACGCCATATCAATCTCTATGAGGCTGGGGAAGAACCGGTACAAGAAACCCGACATTGGTCAGAAGAGGGAAGAACGCACACCTTACGATCGAAAGAAGAAGCTAACGATTATCGGTATTTTCCAGAACCAGACCTAGTTCTACTTGACCCTGATGCGGAATGGATCAAAGAAATCGCATCGGCTATGCCAGAACTCCCGGCCCAGCAAAGAGAGAACCTTATTGCTAAAGCCGGTGTTGATATGGAAACAGCGGCCACCGTTGTGAGCAGGGGGCTAGCAGGGCTGGTTTCAGCGGCGATTCATTTTGGAGCTGACCCTGGACGCGCGATCACACACGCTATGCAGAATTTGGCCATTGAGGGAGCGGACAAACTTGACCCAGCGCACTTTTCGGAATTGATCCATATGGAGAAATCTGGTGCTTTGACGGCGACGCAGAGTAAACAGATTCTTGTAGAGATGGTTGAAAGTGGGCTGGACCCTGCTTCGATAGCGGAGAAGCGTGGGTTCGAATCAATGGATTCGAGTGAACTCGAAGACTTGGTTCATACCGCTATTGCCGAGAACCCAGATGCTTGGGAAAAATTTTGCGAAGGCGAAGACAAGGTTCAGGGAGTATTTGTCGGAGCGGTGATGAAAGCGTCAAAAGGACAAGCTGACGGGAAAGCAGTTTCGGCGATTCTTAGAAAACTTCGGGGCTAAAACGTTTTAAACACACTTATTTGACTATTGGCGACAGTTTCTTAGCTTGTTGTACCCAGGCGGCAACTTCTTTTGCAGGGGGTAGACGGTTTACCAGTCTCTTACGGCGTTTCTTGTCCTCCGCTATTAGCGATTGATGTAGTTGGGCAGGTCGACTTCTTCTAAGTTTGCGGATGGAATCAACCCCTGCAGCTTCGAGAAGCTGGGAATAACGGGTAGAAATCCCGGTGATTCGCATTAGATCGGCTTTGTGAACCCACTCAAGTACACGGCTTTCAGAAACCCCGACTGTCTCGGCTACGATACGCCGCCCTTTCTTCGTTGCGCCAGCTTGTAGTAGGGCGCGACAAGACCCAAGTTCAGCAGCTCTGAGACGCGAGCGGTGACGGACACCGATGTCCTCGATCGCCTCGATCGATGGCATAACAACCCCTAGTTCCCTATTGCTGGATCAGTTTGTAGCAGTTTGACTCTACGGACTTTGTTGGTTGGAAGTGTCATTCGAAATTGTTTAGAAGCCAAACCCCGTTGGCTAAGTCAACGACATAAAGGTTGTCTTCCGAATCGAGACCAAATGCCACCGGCTGATCGACGAATAAGGGAAGGGAGGTCACTTGAGATTGTCCCCCTAGGTCCAATGTCATTAATTGGCCTCCGCACATATCGCTAAAGATGTAGCGGTCTTTTAGAGATTGATGAGATGTATTACGAAGTACAAAGCCTCCGATGATCGCGCACCGACCCCGTCCATGGCGGTACTCGAAGTTTGGTGCCCTTAGGGACTCAGATGGCTCACCCATAAATGGTCTTGAACCTTCCACCAGATTCCAGCCTAAATTGGCGCCAGCTTCAGATGGCGATAGCACTGTGATTTCTTCAACACATTGCTGCCCTAAATCCGCTACCCAAAGCTCTCCGGTGGCTTCGTCAAGAGAGAAACGAAATGGATTTCGAACGCCGTTAACCCAAATTCGAGGATCGGAGTCAGGACCCAAATCTGGATTGCCGTCAGAGGGCCTGTGGGGTGGCCATGCTGTCGGGTTAACGGAAATTCGGAGTATCGAACCTAAAGGCGTGGAAAGGTCTTGTCCATGACCGTAAGGGTCACCCAAGCCGCCTCCATCACCGAATGAGATGAGAAGATTTCCTCGGTCATCGAAAACCAAATCACCTCCGTTATGCATCGCCGATGGTTGGTCCACCACCATAATTTCGACCTCAGGCCCGACTTTGGTGATATCTGCACTCAGCGAATGAGCAGATAAAACGCTTGAACCGTTGCTGTCTGTTCTATTCAGGTAAAGCCAACGGGTATCTGGCGAAACTGCTATGCCTAAAAGTCCTTGATCCATCTCGGTACTGGTGTTGGAGGAAAGGTCTAGGACGGGTTTAGCGACTAGTTCGCCAGATGTGAATGCGTAAACCAGACCGGCCCTATGGGCGACGTATCCGTTGCTGCTGTCGAGAAAAACAACGGAGATGGCACCCGGTAGATGGATAAATGGTGAAAGTTCGAAATTCTTGGCTGCGCTTTCGGAGGGTTCGAGTAACGGAATGCCATCAGGGCAAGGTTCATTGGAAAGAACAAATTCTTCAGAATCCTCAGAAGGATTAGAGGTTTGGGTCTCTGGTTGCCAGCGAATTTGCTCTCGACGGCTATTCGTGCTGTCAGAATTTGAGGAGGGTGTTTGCAATATTGCGATCGCAGCGATTAATGCGAAGGCCAAAAACATGAAGCGTGGGGTGCCCGACAGCCGTGCCATTAGATGTTGAATCTAGCTGTGAGTTCAGCAAACAGGACTGAGAGTTATCGCTTCTGAAGTTGCGACTAGCAATTCGCGCCGCCAAAATGGCTTCGTGCGATCTGATAAGGAACAGTCCCGCGTGACTCGCTTTCTCGTAGTATCAGCGTAAGCGGGTACTACGACCCCGTTTGTTGATGGTCCCCTAGGGGGCCATTTGCGTTTACCGGCCATACTTAACATCCCTCAGTAATAAATAATTTGTCATTAGGAGAAGATCGATGGAACTCACCGGCGCTCAAGCTCTCGTGAAGAGTCTTGAAATGTGCGACGTAGAGGTCATGTTCGGTCTCCCTGGGGGAGCGATCCTTCCGGTCTATGACCCGATCCTCGATTCGAAGATTCGTCATGTTCTTGTGCGGCACGAGCAGGGTGCTGGCCATATGGCTCAGGGGTATGCTCACGTCACCGGTAAACCAGGTGTAGCGATCGTTACGAGCGGCCCAGCAGCGACCAATATCGTTACTCCCCTGTGTGACGCCTATATGGATTCAATACCAATGGTTGCTATAACCGGGCAGGTCGCTCTTGGGTCAATCGGGTCTGACGCTTTTCAAGAATGTGACACGACCGGTATCACGATGGCAGTAACTAAACACAACTATTTGGTTACCGACCCCGGGGACATACCGAGAATAGTTAAGGAAGCGTTCCATATAGCTACCACTGGCCGCCCAGGACCCGTTCTTATAGACGTGCCCAAAGATGTCAGCAATCAAATGATGGAGTGGTATTGGCCGGATGAGATTGATCTACCTGGCTATGCACCCATCACTGAGGTCGAATCAACGCATATTACGGACGCTATAGAACTTATTAACGCTGCTGAGAAGCCAGTCATCTATGCCGGAGGCGGACTCTTAAAGGCGCATGCGGCAGATGCCTTAAGGCGTTTTGTCGACCTAACTGGCATTCACGTTGCTACTACCTTGATGGCTCGTGGAGTGTTCCCTGATCGAGATCCGCTCTGCCTTGGGATGCCGGGTATGCATGGCAACTACACAGCGGTCATGGCGTTCCAAAGGGCTGACTTGTTGATAAACCTTGGTGCCCGGTTTGACGAC
Source organism: uncultured Acidimicrobiaceae bacterium (assembly GCA_913020735.1). Lineage (GTDB taxonomy): Bacteria > Actinomycetota > Acidimicrobiia > Acidimicrobiales > Poriferisodalaceae > MedAcidi-G3. Next base: position 20,696 of record CAJWBN010000013.1, on the reverse strand, counting down.
AGGGTTACTGGAAACACAGAATTTTTTGCTCCTGATGCCAAAATAATTCATGTCGATATTGACCCTGCTGAACACGGAAAAGTTCGGCGTCCCGATGTCGCGATACAAGGGGATGCACTGCAGGCTCTAGAAGCATTGATAGCGGAATACGAAGTTTCGTCAGGTTCTTCGGTTGATCGCTCTGAGTGGAAATCAACTATTAGTGGCTGGCAAGAACAACACCCTTTGAAATATGAACAAGCCGATAGCGGCTTTCCGCTGAAACCCCAGTTTGTGCTCGAACAGTTGAGAGATAACACGCCCGATGACACGATCGTGGTGGCGGGCGTTGGTCAACACCAGATGTGGGCGAGTCAATTCTGGAAATTTGATTACCCATACACCTGGGTGAATTCTGGAGGTCTCGGCACGATGGGGTTTGCTGTGCCAGCGGCCATTGGAGCGAAGGCGGGCCAACCGGAGAAGATGGTTTGGGCCATTGACGGTGACGGCTGTTTCCAAATGACTGCCCAGGAACTAATCACTGCAGCAGCTGAAAATATTCCCGTCAAAATCGCGATCCTAAATAACGCCTACTTGGGCATGGTGAGACAATGGCAGGAGTTGTTCTATGACGAGCGTTACAGCGAGGTTTATCTGAGCCCTGACCATCCTGACTATGTGGGTTGGGCAGAGGCTATGGGGTGCGTGGGAATGCGAGTTGAATCGGCGGAAGAGGTTGTGTCCGCGATCGAGAAAGCAAACGAGATTAATGACCGCCCTGTTGTGATTGACTTCAGAGTGGACGCATTTGAAAAGGTCTATCCGATGGTTCCCGCCGGAGGTTCAAATGACGACATTATTCTTGGACCTGAGGGCGATGCAGACGCCAAAGCGAAGGGCACGGCCCCTTCATGACGAACACGACAGCCGTCGATGGCGAACCAAACCTGCGTATTCTTTCGGTACTTGTTGAGAATAGATTTGGCGTATTAGCTCGAATAGCAGGGTTGTTTAGTAGGCGGGGTTTCAATATCTTTTCGCTCGCTGTGGCCCCCACTGATGATCCGTCACGAAGCCGAATTAGCATCGTCGTGGACGTGCACAACACCGATGCCACGCAAATAGCTAAACAGCTGGACAAGCTTGTGAATGTGTTGGACATAAAAGAGCTACAGCCCGGATCGTCGGTTGAACAAGAATTAATGCTTGCTCGAGTGAGGGCTGCTGATCTTGAAGCTGTCCGACAGATAATCGATGAGTTCGGCGGCTCGATAGACGACTCGAATGAACAAGAAGTGATTGTTAGTGTCCACGCTCACCCCAATCAGCTTGACCTCTGCGAAATTGCTTTGCGTAAATGCGGCATTGTTGAGCTTCAACGAACAGGTCGGATTGCGTTAGGTCACCTTGGTGACTGAGAGTTACTTTAAGGAACGAACAGATCTTAAGCCGAACAGCGGCTTTTGCTAATTAGGAGCACATTGATGCCAGCCACTATTTATTACGAAAACGATGCAGATTTGAGCCACCTTGCTGGCCGAACCGTCGCGATTATGGGATATGGCTCGCAAGGTCATGCCCACGCCTTGAACCTTCGCGACAGCGGCGTTGCTGTCGTGGTAGGCCTTCGCGAAGGGTCATCTTCGACAGCGAAAGCTGAGGCCGAGGGTCTCCCCGTCTTGACGATCGCTGAAGCAGCTCAACAAGCCGACGTGATGATGATGGCTCTTCCTGACACGGAACAAGCATCGATTTATTCGGAACACATCGCTCCAAACTTGTCTGCGGGAAACGCAATAGCGTTTTCTCATGGATTCAATATCCACTTTGATCAGATTCAGCCTCCCGATGATGTTGATGTGTGGATGATTGCCCCGAAGGGTCCCGGGCATAACGTTCGTAGGACCTACGCAGAGGGAGGGGGAGTCCCTGCGCTTGTTGCTATTCACCAAGACGCGACAGGAAATGCCCTGAATGATGCACTTGCCTACGCCAAGGGAATCGGAGGTACCCGAGGGGGTGTTCTGACCACTACTTTCGCGGAGGAAACCGAAACTGACCTGTTTGGTGAACAGGTTGTTCTCTGTGGCGGTTTGACTGAGTTGATTCGTGCTGGATACGACACTTTGGTGGAAGCTGGTTATCAGCCTGAGTCCGCATATTTCGAAACGTTGCACGAAGTAAAACTGATCGTGGACTTCATATATGAAGCTGGAATAGCAGGCATGCGTTATTCGATATCGACTACAGCTGAATATGGTGACTTAACTCGAGGGCCTCGCATTGTGACTGATGAAACTCGCGCAGAGATGAAACGCATCTTGACGGAGATTCAAGACGGAACTTTCGCAAATGAATGGATTGAAGAAAACCGGAACGGTCTCCCTAACTACAAGCGTCTTGTGGAAGAAGGCAAGGAACACCCGATTGAAGCTGTTGGGGCTGAGCTGAGGGCCATGATGCCTTGGATTACCGCTGGTAAGCAAGATGTAACCGAAGCCTCAGGTGGCGACGTCAAGTAAGCGGGCCGAAGTTTCATAGTTTCGATGCTGCCTTGTCGATCGCGAAGGCTCTAGTGACGTGGCAGAGCCATTAGTTACCCCCGTGGTTGATCCGCGAAGAGGTTGTCTTCTTGTCGCTACGCCCCTGCTAGAAGACCCCAACTTTCGTAGGTCAGTTGTTTTTATGATTGAGCACGGTTCAGAGGGGTCCTTAGGGGTAGTCATTAATCGCCCGTCGACCCGCTTGCTGGAGCCGCTGCTTCCGGATTGGCTAACGTCAGAGGTGGTCTCCCCGAAGGTTTTCGTAGGGGGACCAGTGCAGCCAGATGCTTTGCTGGCTTTGGTGACAACATCTGCTGATTTGGCGGAAGGCAACAAAATAACAGATCAGATTTCGATGTTAGATCTTGAAGCTGAAACGGTCATGCCCGAAGCCGACATAGAAGCAGTTCGATTTTACTTTGGCTATTCGGGTTGGGGACCGGGTCAGCTTCGACTGGAGATAGAAGAGGGTGCTTGGTGGACGTTTGACTCGACCCTCGACGAATTTACTTGTGATCCGTCTGATTGTTGGCGGACGGTTTTGGCTCGGCAAAGATCAGCTGCGAGGTTGCTGTCGATTTATCCCGACCAGTCTTATATGAACTGAGTTAAAGGTTAGTTAACTCAGAGCTTCCACTATGAAGTCAATGCAGGCACACAACGCTTCGACATCCGCAGGTTCCGCTGAAGGAAAGGTAGCTAAGCGCAACTGATTTCTGCCGAGCTTCCTATAGGACTCAGTATCAACTATGCCGTTGTTTCTAAGTACAGCGCTGATCGTATCTGCGTCTACTCCATCGAAGTCGATTGTGCAGACAACAGGAGATCGTTCATCAGGGTTTGCGACAAATGGTTGGGTGAAGGAACGGTCGGTGGCCCACTGGTAGATAATTCCGCTGCTTTGCGAGCATCGTTGTTCTGCCCATGAAAGGCCACCCGAGTTGTTTATCCATTCGACCATCTCTGCGGCAAGGAATATTGTTGCGAGGCTTGGCGTGTTGTATGTCTGTTCTTGTCGAGAGTTCGAGAGCGCTATCCCGAGGTCCAGGCCTGCAGGGGCCCAACGGTCGCCAGAAGATAACTGTTCGATCCGTTCCAGGGCTGCGGGAGAGCAGGCTGCTAGCCACAGTCCGCCATCGGAGGCCAGAGCCTTTTGGGGAGCGAAGTAATAGCAATCAACTTCGCTTGGGTTCCAAGAAATCGCTCCCGCAGCAGAGGTAGCGTCAACTAGCACCAAGCCTTCCTCAGCTGGGCGATTTAGCTTTGCGCTTACACCGGTGGAAGTTTCGTTGTGGGTAAGTGCATAAGTATCGACGTTGGAAGCAGATGCTGACGGGCAGGTGCCAGCTTCGCTTTTGATTATTTCTGGCTCTTCAAGATGAGGAGCGTTGTGTACAACTGTTGCAAATTTCGATGAGAACTCTCCAAACGCCAAGTGTTGGCTTGAGGAGTTAATTAGGCCGAAAGAAGCAGCATCCCAAAATAAAGTTGTGCCGCCGTTTCCCAAGATAATTTCCCAGTCAGCCGGTAGTTGAAACAAACTAGAAAGACCGCTGCGAAGACGCGAGACATGATTCTTAACCGTGTTTTGTCGGTGGCTTGTACCCAGATACGTAGGAGCTACCTCGAAAAAGGCAGCGATCGCTTCTTCGCGAACTTTCGAAGGACCCGATCCGAACCGCCCATCTTTAGGAAGTAATTCGGCGGGAAGAGAAATTGAAGTTTCAGTCGCGCTCATCGCCTGCCACTATGTCGGTGGGCCATTTGAGTTAGGCCCCAAGCGTCTAGGAGCCTATCTGTGAATAACCGAGTTTCGTCCGCTGTCGGACAGATCGCCGAATCCGCCACTCTAGCTGTTGACTCGAAGGCGAAGGCCTTAAAAGCTCAGGGAGAGAACGTCATTGGTTTTGGAGCTGGAGAGCCTGACTTTGCGACTCCCAGCCACATAGTCGAGGCTGCAGTTCAAGCTTGTGGGGATACCAGACATCATCGTTATTCGCCCGCAGGTGGACTTCCAGAATTGAAGAAAGCACTGTCTGAAAAAACGATTCGTGATTCTGGCTTAGAGCTTGACCCAGCTCAATTTTTGGTTACTAACGGCGGGAAGCAAGCTGTCTTTAACACGATGATGAGCCTGATTGATCCTGGAGACGAAGTCATTCTTCCAGCTCCTTATTGGACCACTTATCCCGAGTCGATTCGCATGTTCGGAGGGGTGCCAATCGAGGTGCTTGCTGGCTCGGATCAAGGTTTCCGAGTTAGCGTCGAACAACTTGAGGATGCAAGAACCCCTAAAACCAAGGCTCTTATCTTTGTTTCACCATCGAATCCGACAGGTGCTGTGTATTCCAAAGAAGAGATAGAAGCGATTGGAAAGTGGGCTGCAGATAACGCTATATGGGTGATTACGGACGAAATATATGAACACCTTGTATATGGAGAAGCGGAACACCATTCAATGCCTGTTTTGGTACCGGAGATCTTGGATCGGTGCATTGTTTTGAATGGAGTGGCTAAGACCTATGCCATGACGGGATGGCGTGTTGGTTGGATGGCTGGTCCGCCCGATGTGATAAAAGCAGCATCGAATATGCAGAGCCATGCCACCTCTAATGTGTGCAACGTTGCCCAGGTTGCTGCAACAGCAGCGCTTAGTGGAGGTCTTGAAGATGTAGCTACCATGCGACAGGCCTTTGACGAACGAAGAGTCACCATCCATCGGATGTTGAATGACATCGAAGGGGTGGATTGTCTCGAACCTGAGGGAGCGTTCTACGCGTTTCCATCACTGATGGGCTTGTTGGGTCGAGATATAGGGGGACGTAAAGTGGCTACGACTTTGGACCTAGCGACGGTTGTTTTGGAAGAGGCGAAAGTGGCGTTTGTGCCGGGAGAGGCTTTTGGTGCACCTGGGTACGCTCGATTTTCGTTTGCGTTAGGCATAGAAGACTTAGTAGAAGGAATAAGTCGAATAGGCGAATTGGTTGCTAACTGAGATGGCCCGTGTACTAGTTACTGAAGAACTCGCTGAAAGCGGATTAGAACTTCTTCGAGCTCGGGGTCACGAAGTTCAGGTTCGCTTAGATATGTCTCCCACAGACCTGCGTTCGAGCATGTCCGAAGTTGATGCATTGATTGTTCGTTCAGCGACCCAAGTTGATGCTCAACTCTTGGAGGCTGCGACTGATTTGCAGGTTGTAGGACGGGCTGGTGTTGGTTTAGACAACGTCGACACAACAGCTGCCACAGCTCGCGGAATTTTGGTTTGTAATGCTCCTGAATCGAATGTGGTGTCCGCTGCGGAGCATTCGGTCGGCTTGTTGCTGGCACTCGCTCGTAACGTTGCTCAGGCGCACGGAGCTTTGGTCGAAGGCCGCTGGGAGCGGAGCCTCTGGACTGGGGTTGAGCTGCTCAATAAAACAGTCGGGATTGTTGGACTTGGGCGAGTCGGAAGGCTGGTAGCTCAGCGTCTGAGTGGCTTTGATTTACAAATTCTTGCATTTGACCCATTTGTCAGCCCTGAGTCAGCGCGTGAAATCAATGTAGAGATGGTGGGGCTTGACGAATTGTTGGGTCGTTCAGATTTCGTAACTGTTCACTTACCCAAGACCGAAGATACGGTGGGTTTGTTCGATGCTTCACGATTCTCCAAATTTAAGAGCGGCGCTTTTTTGGTGAACGCCGCTCGAGGTGGGGTGATCGTAGAAGAAGACTTAGTCGATGCCTTAGATAAGGGTTTAATTGCGGGAGCGGCGATAGATGTTTTCGATACTGAACCAAAGTTGGATTCACCATTGTTTGGTCGAGCCGACGTAGTAGTTACTCCGCACTTAGGGGCGAGTACTCACGAGGCGCAAGACCGAGCTGGTCTGACTATCGCCGAGCAAGTAGCCCTAGCCCTTGACGGTGACTTTGTGCCTTTCGCAGTCAACATTGCTGCCGAAGAAGCATCTGACGCGCTGCGTCCCTATCTTGGAATCGCGGAAAGGCTCGGAGCTTTTTTCAGTGGATTAGTTGGTGACCTCCCTACTGAAATTCAGGTGAAAGTCGCAGGTGAAATCAGTGGATATGACACCAAGATTGTTGTTCTTTCTGTTCTGCGTGGGATCTTGGATAAGGCCTGTGATGGACCAATAACGTTCGTTAACGCGTTTCAACGTGCCGATGAATTAGGAGTTTCGGTTAGCGATTCGGGCTCTCGCGATGCTGGAGAATTTCGGAATCTTGTTGAGGTGCGCGGAGGCTCTCATGCAGTGGCCGGGACCCTCGTTCGCTCGGGAAATGAGCCTCGCATCGTAATGATCGACGACCATTCGGTGGAAGTGCCTTTAGCGAAGCACATGCTGGTGATTCGAAACGATGACCGACCAGGAATGATTGGAACTGTCGGGACTATTTTGGGTAACGCCGACGTAAATATCTCATTTATGGGCCTTGGGCGTGATGGCGCTGGGGACCACGCCTTGATGGCGTTGGCATCTGATCATTCGATAGCTGAAGCTACGTTGGAGGACCTCAGGTCTGAGGCAGGAATTCAGTCAGCTTCTGTTGTCGACCTTGAATAGTCTCTTTTACTGAAGAAGATGATGGCGGTTAGGTGGTTGGAAGCCAGCCTGATCGATTTTTTTCGTAACCATCGATTGAGTCTTTGCTCCGAAGAGTAATGCCGATGTCGTCGAGTCCCTCAAGGAAACGTTCTCTTGTGGCGTCGTCCATTGGGAAATCCTCTTCTAACCCGATGGCTGGGACCAGCACTTTCAGCCGCTCAACATCAACGGTGACAGATAGATCTGGATCTTGGTGGAGGGCTTCTCGAAGTGAAGAAGCACCGTCCTCGCTAATTTGACAAGGAATTAGCCCGTTCTTGGTGGCATTATTTCTGAAAATATCACCGAACCGAGGAGATATAACGGCCATGAAGCCGTAATCCATCAAGGCCCACACAGCATGTTCTCGAGAAGAACCCGTTCCGAAGTTGGACCCTGCAACCAAGATCGAAGCCCCAGCATAATCTTCGTCGTTAAGAATGAAGTCTCTCTCATCTCTCCATTCTGAAAATAATCCTTTTCCGAACCCTGTTCTTTCAACTCGTTTTAACCAATCGCTAGGAATGATTTGATCCGTATCGACGTCGCTGCGATCAAGGGGCACAGCGCGTCCCTCATGTACTCGAACTGCTTGCATGGTTATTCCTCTTTCAGTCCAAATCTTCGGGGGTCACGAATGTTCCTGCGATAGCGCTTGCTGCTGCTACTGCGGGCGAAACGAGGTGTGTCCTTCCACCGCGGCCTTGTCTACCTTCGAAATTTCGGTTCGAGGTTGATGCCGATCTTTCGCCTGGTTGTAGCTTGTCTGGATTCATCGCTAAACACATCGAACATCCGGGCTCCCTCCAATCAAAACCGGCTTCTATGAATACTTGGTCAAGTCCCTCAGCTTCAGCCTGAGCTTTAACTTCGAATGATCCGGGAACTACTAGAGTTCGGATTCCTTGTTTCACCTTTCTTCCCTGGGCCACCTCGGCGGCTAGACGAAGATCCTCAATTCGCGAGTTGGTGCAAGACCCAATAAATACTGTGTCCAAGGAGACATCGCTTAGCTTTTCTCCAGCGGTCAGACCCATGTATTCCAGCGCCCGTTCGGCTGTTCCAGCTTCGACAGGGTCTGAGTAGGAATCTGGTCCTGGAATCGGAGCACTAATTGGTATTACGTGTGCAGGGTTCGTGCCCCAAGTGACATGTGGTTCCAGTTGGGTTGCATCAATGTTCACGGATTTGTCGAAGACGGCTTCGTCGTCCGTGACCAGGCTGCTCCAGTCAGCGACGGCATCCTGCCAATCTTTGCCATTAGGCGCGTGTGGCCTACCTTCCAGGTAATTAAAGGTCACCTCGTCCGGCGCTATAAGCCCTGCCTTGGCGCCTGCTTCGATTGACATGTTGCATACAGTCATCCGACCTTCCATTGACAGCGCCCGTATCGCTGACCCGCGGTATTCGATGATGTGGCCTATCCCACCGCCGGTGCCTATTCGACCAATGATGGCCAGAACAATGTCTTTCGCCGTCACCCCGCTGGGCGCATCGCCTTCAACGTTGATAGCCATTGTTCCAGGTCGAGTCTGAGGAAGTGTTTGACTTGCTAGAACATGTTCGACCTCGGACGTGCCAATCCCAAACGCCAAAGCCCCAAATGCCCCGTGAGTTGAAGTGTGGCTGTCTCCACACACAACAGTCATCCCAGGCAAGGTAAGGCCCTTCTCCGGTCCGATGACATGAACGATGCCCTGACCAGGGTGACCCATTGGATATAACTGGATGCCGAACTCCTCGCAATTTGCTCTTAGTACTTCGACTTGTTTTCTGCTGATCTCATCGGCGATCGGCAGATGAATATCTTCTGTAGGAACATTGTGATCCTCGGTAGCTACCGTTAAATCCGGCCGGCGGACGTCTCTGCCGTTCATTCGTAGCCCATCGAAAGCTTGAGGGGAGGTCACCTCATGAATGAGATGGAGGTCTATATACAACAGGTCGGGTAAACCATCGCCACTCCGTACTACGTGACGCTCCCATACCTTGTCGCTAAGGGTCTTACCGGACATCGATATCCTTTAGTTTCGTGCTATTTCGCCACTAGGGCATTACTTCACTGTGTCAGTCGGCTCTACTTCGGTCCAGTTGGACTTCCCGAGGACGTCGTTGATTGCCAATAAAAGCGCTTCTCGAAATACATCTGGTTGTCCCACACAAATGGTGTGGCTTCCATTGACTTCATGGCCGGTTGCTCCTGGAATCACTTCGAGCATTTCTCGTTGCCGTGCCACGGAGACAACCTCATCATTGGTCGTTACCACCGCTGAGACAGGAACATCGATTGTGCGAAGCCAGCGTCGACTATCGAATAACCCGATTCGGTGACCGGCCTGAATGAGTCGCAAAGGATCATGGCGGCGTAGCTCACCGATCGCCCACTGGCGAAGGTCTTTGCCCGATTTTCCTGTGAGGAGCTGACTGCCGATTAGTTGGCGTAGCGCCCTAGGGATCACCTTCGCCGCTTGAGCCAAAGTGCCGATCATCGCGAACCGAACATGGTCCTGTTTGGTTGTGCTGAATGAGGCGGCAGTGGCGCAAAGCACGAGTCCTAGCACCCTTTTTGGATGCCGCCTCCAGATGAGTTGAGCGATTGGCCCACCCATCGAGTATCCGACGGCGATGACATGGTCTATCCCAAGTTCATCTAGAAGGGCGACAGCGTCGTCGGCACAATCGGTTAAACGGAAAGGAGTTTGAGAACGAATACCACGGCCATGACCTCTGTGATCGAGAGCCACCAACCCGTATTTACCTTCTAGCGCTGAATAGCTGCTGTACCAATTCAGGTCAGCTGTCGCTGTCCAACCGTGAAGCAGCAGGAGGGTAGGGGCACCCGGCGGGGCTTCGACCACGCGAGCAAATGTCCGGCCACGTCCTGGCAGGTCATAGTGTCGCCCTCGAGGCAAGACCAGGCGGTTTTGTTGGTCGTCTCGTTGCGATGCTTCTCTTGGGGCAATTGCTGCGTCGCCGCTCATTGAAACTCTCTATGCCTCGATCGAGACGATCTCGACAGATAAACGGCCCGCTCCGGCCTCGTAGTCGACTACGTCGCCGACTGTGCCGCCTCCGAGAGCTTGACCCATAGGAGAACCGGGAGAAATAATTTCCAGACCGTCACGTCGTTCTTCGATTGAACCGAACAGGTATTTTTCGGTTTCTTGATCGCCTTCGAAACGGATTTCAACCACCACACCTGGAGTAACTGAATCGCTTGATGCGTGTTCAACAATTTCACAGTTCTCTAAGACTGATGAGAGATGGAGAATCCGTCCCTCCATTTTCCCTTGCTCTTCTTTAGCTGCGTGATAGTCACCGTTTTCTGATAGGTCACCAAGCAGCCGCGCTACTTCGATCTTGTCGGCGATGTCGATGCGACCGCGGGTAGTTAGATCCTTAAGCTCGGCTGCTAGACGAGCATGAGCTTCGGGAGAAAGGTGTTGCGATTCGGCCACACTTAAATCGTATCGAATTGAAGTTGAGGTATGAACTGAAGTCCAAGTTTCTGGCCCAACTCAAATAATCAGTTTGACGCGGCGGCTCAAGTTGCCGACAATGGAGGTTGTGAGGGCAAACCTGACCGCCATCATTATTTCGTAGCGCACGCGTTGAACGCGTGCGCTTGTTGACCGTCCCCCGGGGGACGGTCTTTGGCTTTATTAGGCCTGTAACAGGCCTGCCCTACAACCTGTGGCTAGAAACCGAACTAGGAGAAATTAAGTGCCTCATAAGATTGCAGTCATCGGAGGAGACGGCATCGGGCCGGAAGTGACCTCGGTAGCGCTTGATGTCATGAGAGCAGCGGGGGCAGAGCTTGACACGACTGATTTTCGGTTGGGAGGGTTCCGTTACCTTGAAGATGGCGTTGTTCTGCCCGATGAAACGCTTGAGGAATTGCGTGCATATGATGCCATTTTGCTAGGAGCTGTTGGCACCCCCGAAGTTCCGCCGGGAGTAATAGAACGAGGACTCCTGTTGAAAGCACGCTTTGAACTTGACCTCTACGTCAATTTGAGGCCGTTTGTTCTGCCTGGTGGCCATGAATTCGTGGTTATCAGAGAAAACACAGAAGGGACATACGCTGGGGAAGGTGGATTCCTCCGTAAAGGGACCCCTCACGAAATCGCTACACAAGGGTCGGTTAACACTCGAAAAGGGGCGGAGCGTTGTATCCGTTATGGATTTGACTTAGCGCGAAGTCGTCAGCGAAAGCACCTCACACTTGTTCACAAAACAAACGTCTTGACGTTCTCAGGTGACTTATGGGAACGAACGTTTACAGAGGTGGCAGAGGAATACCCTGATGTTGAGACTGCCTACAACCATGTTGATGCCGCTTGCATCTATTTTGTTGAAGATCCCACACGCTATGAAGTTGTGGTTACCGACAACTTGTTTGGGGATATCTTGACCGACCTTGGGGGCGCGGTTGCTGGTGGAATAGGACTGGCATCTTCAGCGAATCTCAATCCGGAGCGAACGGCACCGTCGCTTTTTGAACCTGTACATGGGTCGGCTCCAGATATTGCTGGTCAAGGACTTGCGAACCCAACAGCCGCTGTGTTGTCTGGTGCAATGATGCTCGACTTTTTGGGAGCCACCGATATGGCTCAATCTGTGCGAACCGCATGCGAAGGAGTCCCCAGCGCTGGTACTACGGACGAAATTGCGGCTGCCATTCTTGACAATCTTTCTCAGGGGTCTCAATGACCGATGACAGTCAGCAACCTTCGCTGGACCGTCAAGGTGTTCGAGATCCAGCCTGGCCAGAAATGGTCGAGATTTTTGATACGACCTTGCGCGACGGAGTTCAGTTTGAAGGCATATCGGTTTCTTCCGATGACAAGCTAAAGGTAGCTCGTCAACTTGATCATCTTGGCGTTCATTGGATTGAAGGTGGATGGCCGGGGTCTAATCCCAAAGATGAGGAATTTTTTCAACGTGCTGCTAGCGAGCTGGAACTTAAGACCGCTCAACTCGTGGCTTTCGGGTCGACACGCCGGCCTCGGGGTCGAGTAGACGAAGATCAAACGTTGTCTTCACTGTTGGAAGCTGGGACTTCTACGGTGTGCATCGTTGGCAAGTCTTGGGACTATCACGTTACTGAAGCATTGCGACAGCCCTTGGATGAAGGTGTCGCGATGGTGGGCGATTCAGTCGAGTTCTTGAAATCTGAAGGCCTCCGTGTCTTTTTCGATGCAGAACATTTCTTTGATGGCTACAAACGCAATCCCGAGTTTTCTTTGAGGGTTCTGGAAGCTGCGGCTGTTCAAGGCGCTGACTGTCTAGTTCTTTGCGACACTAATGGCGGATCGTTACCCCACGAAGTAGAGAAAATTGTTGCTGATGTCGTTCGACATTTCGATGGTGTACAGATCGGAATGCACACTCAAAATGACACTGGCTGCGCAGTCGCCAATGCCGTTGCGGGAGTAGTTGCCGGTGCCACCCACGTTCAAGGAACAATTAACGGATACGGAGAGCGGACCGGCAACTGTGACAACACGGTTCTAGTGCCGAATCTCACTTTGAAGATGGGAATTGAGACCTTGCCAGAAGGTCACGTAGAAAGGCTGACCTCGGTATCGCATCACGTAGCTGAATTAATGAACATGCCGCCGCAACATCAACAGCCGTATGTCGGCACTTCAGCATTCGCTCATAAGGCCGGTCTGCACACCAGTGCGATTGCTCGTCGCCCTGATAGTTACGAACACGTCGATCCAGTTGCGGTCGGGAACAGCACGAGGTTCTTGTTAGGCGATCTTTCAGGCCGAGCATCAGTCGAATTAAAGGCTGAGCAGCTAGGCATCGAAATCGGCGATAAACAAATGGTCGAGGTCGTAGAAGAAATGAAACGGCTGGAGCATGAGGGCTACCACTTCGAAGTAGCTGATGCTTCTTTGGAACTAATGATGAGGCGAGCTGCAGGCGAACAGTTTGATTATTTCAATGTGGAGTCGTTCCGAGTACTAGTTGAGCGAGGGCAGGATCGACAATTCGATACCGAAGCGACGTTGCGGATAGAAGTAGACGGCGAACGTATGATCACAGTCGGCGAAGGTGATGGCCCGGTCAATGCGCTGGATAACGCGTTCAGAAACGCTGTGATCGATATTTACCCTGAATTAGCTGAGGTGCACCTGACTGATTACAAAGTGCGCGTCCTTGACACAAACCGTGGAACAGGAGCTGTGACCCGGGTTTTGGTGGATAGCAGCGACTCGGAGGCAACGTGGACAACCATTGGCGTGTCCGGGAACATTATTGAAGCATCGTGGCTTGCTCTTCGAGATGCTTTGATTTATGCGCTGTACCGACACCGCGCGAAGATTGATAGTTCTCTAAACTGATTCTCTATGGCGGCCCCTCGACACGTACCGTTGTCACCGACGGAAGACTCGAATATTTATCAGTCGCCAGATGTTGTCCCGTCAAGTTGGGTGAATCGTCGTCCAGGAGATATTGAGTCGTTTCAACCAAGTGGTGGTTCTATGGGCCACCAAGGTCCTGATCAAGGCTACGCGTTGCGATTGTGTCGTAATTTTAGAGAGCGACTTCATATCAGTGAACATGAACATCTGAGCGATGTTGAGCGCGGATGCGTTCAGATTGCTCTCAAGAGAGCATCCATGTTTGGTCGAGCTCCAGTAGTTCATGACTTGGAGATGGCTTACCGGGTGTGGGGATTTCTTGATGCTGCCGCAGATGCGGAACTAGTTACGCATCGGTCCCGCCTTTTCGAGGGTCTAGCTGAGTCGCACCACTATGTGGACGTGCGTCGCCTAGTTGAAACCGTTCCTGATACAACACTAGAGCTGTCGCCGAGCGACTTAGAAGAGCAGTATGCGACAGACTGGTCTTCACTCCTGGAGTTACCATGAACGACTCAACACCTGACCGCGAGCTGCTTCGACTCCATAGACGGGCATGTACTGATTTTGCTGCTCGAATGCGACTGCCGGCATGGGAACACCTTCCTATGCCTTTGGTTGCGCCGATGAGTGATCTCACTGTTGGGGATTTGTTGTGTCAAGTGGCTAACGGAAACTTGGCGACTGCGGCAGAACTTGCGGGTCAAACTGTTCCGCCCTCAGTTGAGCTTGGACTCGATCCAACGAAAGTTGTGGTCGAATCTATTCGCACAGTGTTGACGGTCGCCTCGGCGTTAGATCATCAGTCGGGTTTCAGTCCCCAGCGCCGCGAGTTGTTGTGGCAGCGGATAGTAGAACTGACCATGCTTGGGTATGACCTCCAGCAATCCATCAGGGCTGGGACGGGATTGGATGACCTTCTTGTTGATCGGATATCCGCAGTGGAACCTGACGTAGCCGTATGGCCGTTCCTGGACTCACTTGACTTTGATATGTCGACACCACCGGTGCCGCGCCTACTAGCTCAACATGGACGCCCTGCAGGTCTTTGGATCGACCCTTCAGACCCTTCTTGTGGCACTGGGCAGTGCTAACTGAACAAACCCCCGATGCCGCTTGGCTTCGGATACACCAGCTTGCTACTGCAGAGGTAGATTATCGAATTCGCCAAATTCTTCCCGAATATTGGGAAGCCTCAACTCCTTGCGATGAATGGGATATCTACGATCTCGTTGCACACTGCGTTGTCGAAAACATGCGAGCATCGCTCATCCTTGAAGGTGCCTCATTCGAAGATGTGATGTCTATCGATCCTGAAGTAGTGGTTGAGGATCCAGAAATGGCGTGGGAAGTTTCTTGGCGAAACGTTGTTGCAGCTTTTGCGGATACTGACATAGCAGGCCAGGTTGCGTTGGGAGAGCAAGAAATTCCGACTATCGAATTTCTACGAATTCGATCTTGTGATCTGGCAGTGCATGCTTGGGATTTGGCTGTGGGGCTGGGTGTTGATGACCGGATTGACGATGAGGTAGTGGCAGCGGCATTGCTATGGGCGAAGGATCGACGAGATCAAATGGCTCAGATGCCGGAACTCTTCGACCCTCCAAAGACGTCTTCTTCTGAGGCTGATGAGCAGACCCAACTGTTGGAGATCTTCGGCAGGGAAGTCTGAAGCGGCTTCATACTCTCGTACCATCAAAGATGTGAGTACCACTCGTCTTCGTTTTGCCCCTGCGCCAACAGGTTCCCTCCATCTCGGATCAGCGCGTACGGCTTTGTTCAACTGGCTTGCAGCACGAGGTATGGGAGGTGAACTGATTCTTCGGATCGAAGACACAAATGCTGAACTTACGCGCCCGGATTTGATTGACAACATTTATCGCTCACTTGACTGGCTCCAGATCGACTTTGATGGTGAACCGGTTAGGCAAAGTGAGCGAACCGACCTATACAACGATGCTGTCGAAAGATGGCTGGCCGATGATCTGGCGTATGTCGATGACGGAGCGGTGCGTTTTCGTGTTCCGTCTGAAGGCACTACCTCCTGGGATGACGTAATCAGAGGAAATGTCGTTTTCGAAAACCAAAATATTGAAGACTTCGTTGTGAGGAGAGCTGACGGCACTGCGACCTTCTTTACTGCAAATGCTGTCGATGACTTTGATTTAGGGATAACTCATGTAGTGAGGGGAGAAGACCTTGTCAATGTGACCCCTAAAGTCATAATGCTTCGAGAGGCTTTGGGCGCTCAGGGTTTGCCGAAGTTTGCTCATTTGCCCTTGATTGTGAATGAACAACGAAAGAAGCTTTCAAAAAGGCGAGACGATGTTGCTTTGGAGAGTTATCGAGATAGAGGTGTTCTGGCTAAAGCAATGATTAATTACTTGGCGTTACTTGGTTGGGGGCCATCTGACGACATCGAAGTGCGGCCGATAGAAGAAATTATCCAGCTCTTCAGATTGGAAGATGTGAATCCGTCGGCGGCAATGTTTGATGTTAAAAAGCTGGAAGCTATTAACGGTGACTACATACGTGCGATGACGCACGAAGAATTTGCAGATGCATTAACTCCATGGATGAAGGACCAAGCTTGGAATTCTGCAGTCGACCCGGACCAGTTGACCCAGGTTGCTCCCTTAGTGCAGGAGCGGACCCGCGTATTAGCGGAGGGGCCACCGCAACTAGACTTCTTCTTTCTTGACGCTCCTGAAATCGAAGAGAGTGCTTGGGAGAAGGTGATGACGACCGCCGAAGCCCCGCTAATTTTGGAATCGGCGAAAACGGCATTTGCGACAGTGGATTGGGACGTTGCTGTGTTGCACGAGAGTTTGCGGGCTATAGGCGAGTCACACGGCATGAAGCTAGGTAAAGCTCAAGCGCCGGTCCGGGTTGCTGTCACCGGCCGGTTGGTTGGACCGCCCTTGTTTGAATCGATACATGCGTTGGGGCGCGAGGCTGTTCTTGAGCGAATTGTCCAGGCGCAAAACAAGCTTGGTGGGACATAAAGCTTGGTGCATAACAATCTAAGGTGGTCGTTGTTTGTTGACCGAAATGATCGCGCTACCCTGACCTTTCCGCTCTATTGAGTCCATCCAATCGGGGATGGTGTAATTGGCAACACATCTGGTTCTGGTCCAGTCGTTGGGGGTTCGAGTCCTCCTCCCCGAACAAAAATCTAGAAATTTTTAATTTAATTGGGGGGAAAATCCTTAAAATAGATCGTTGTGATAAGCGCTTTTAGTCGTTATTTGGACTAAGAAAGCAGAACTGAAATAGTAGAAGTAGGCAAACGAAACTTGCGCGACTGGTTCAGGCTGGTAATTTGCGCATTCGCTGGGCAGTAGGCCTTTGCGTTCAAGGAGAGAGAGGGGGTGCAACGCGTGGCGTTGCTCGAAGTCTCAGACATCACTGTCCGATTCGGCGGAATTGTTGCGCTCGATGATTTGTCATTCACCATGGATGAAGGACAAATACTCGGGCTCATCGGACCGAACGGTGCAGGAAAGACCACGTTGTTCAATGTGGTGAGTCGGATCTATGACCCGACGGCCGGATCAGTCACTTTCGATGGCGAAGATCTGACTGCGATGTCCGCACACGAAATTAGTCGTGTGGGCGTCTATCGAACATTCCAGAACTTGGCGTTGTGGCCAGGCATGACGGTTATTGAAAACGTGATGGTAGGTGACCACACCAATACCAAAGCGACCGTCATGAGTTCCGCTCTTCGGCTTCCGTCGATGCGAAAAGAAGAAGCGGACCTTAGAGACAGGGCCTGGGCCGCTCTAGAGGAACTTAACCTCGCTGATGTTGCCTACAGTCCGGCAGCTGGATTGCCCTTCGGTACCCTGAAACGGATTGAACTCGCTAGAGCTCTTATAGCGAATCCTAGGTTGATCATGCTTGATGAACCCGCTTCTGGGCTTACTCATGCTGAAGTGGACTCGCTTGCTCAGGATATTAAAGATCTGCGCGATCGCCATAACCTCACAGTGTTGTTGGTTGAGCATCACATGCGAATGGTTCTCGGAATCAGCGAAAAGCTTGTTGTACTCAACTTTGGTCGGAAAATAGCCGATGGTGACCCGGATGTCGTTCGTAACGACCCGGAAGTTATCGAGGCCTACCTAGGGAGCTCATAATGGTTGATGACGTTTTTGACGAAGTCGGCTTGAAGGTCGAAAACCTGCATGCCTCCTATGGCGCTGTGGAAGTCCTTCGAGGGTTGGACTTCGAAGTTGCCGCAAAGGGCGTGTCTGTAATTCTGGGAGCTAATGGTGCCGGTAAGACCACCACTCTTCGAGCGATTTGCAACATGTGTAATACAAGCGGCTCGGTAACCCTGGGAGATGAAGACATCACTCGAACGGGAACAGCCGAAATTGTTCGCAAGGGAGTGGCGCACGTACCTCAAGGACGAGGCACTTTCCCCGAGTTGTCCGTCTTGGACAACCTGATGATCGGTGCATATACCCGAAAAGACAAAGAGGTTAAGGACGACGTTGATCGTTGGTTTGAAATCTTCCCTCGTCTTTCGGAACGAAGCGACCAGCTAGCTGGCTCATTGTCGGGAGGCGAGCAACAGATGCTTGCTGTCGCTCGAGCACTTATGTGTCGACCGCGACTCCTTCTGCTGGATGAGCCGTCACTGGGTCTCGCTCCGCTGATTATTGAAGACTTATTTGAACGTTTCACAACTCTCAACAAAGAGACAGGCCTCACGATGCTTGTGGTGGAACAAAACGCGAATCTCGCTCTCGAAATGGCCGATTACGGCTATGTGATTGAGTCTGGTGAGATCACGCTGTCCGGAACCGCTGACCAACTTAAGAACGATCCTGCAGTGCAGGAAGCGTACTTGGGTGCTTAAGGAGGGCAAGAAGCAATGACATGGAACTTTGATATCCTCCCGGACTTCATCTTTAACGGGCTAAGTCTCGGAGCTATTTACGGCACGGTCGCATTAGCGCTCGTACTCATCTTCAAGGCGACCACGCTGATTAACTTCGCCACAGGCGAATTAGCCATGCTCGGAGCCTTCCTGGTCTATGTACTGCACATGGAACAGGGACTTTGGCTCTGGCTTTCAATGGCGTTAGCCATGGTGCTCAGCGCAGGGCTCGGAGTATTAATCGAACGAACTCTTACACGACCCTTCGATCCTGAAGACCATCTGCCGGTCGTGTTGATCACGCTCGGACTGTTTCTGATTATTAACGCCGTCGCTGGTGACATATGGAACTATCAAGTTCGTATTCTCACTAACCCATTTGGAAAATTCCCAGATTGGGTTCCGAGCGTCGGCGGAGATCGGTTCGTTGAAGTATTTGGCAGCAGGCTCAAGTACCAGTCGATTGGCATCTGGCTGACTCTCGCGGTTGCGCTCTTTGCGCTTGGCTTGATCCTCAACAGAACCAAGGCTGGATTGGCGTTCCGCGCTGTTTCATCCAATGTTGAATCGGCCCGCCTTGTCGGTGTTCATACAGGTCGAACCCTGGGATTCGGATGGGCCATTGCGTCCGCCTTCGGAACCTTGGGAGCCGTTCTGGTTGCACCACAGCTTGGTGGCGTTAACCCCAACATGATGGCTACCATCCTGATTTATGCTCTGGCTGGAGCGGCTTTAGGTGGCCTTGACAGCCTCGGCGGAGCAGTTCTTGGTGGAATCTTGGTTGGTCTGATCCAAGCCGTCCTGGTTACCTGGGGTGGTGTTGTGGTCTTCGGTCAGCTCTACATGTCGATCCTGCAGCTAGCTGCAGCGTTCCTCATTATTCTTATCGTCCTACTGTTCCGACCATCGGGCCTATTCGGTACCCGACGAGTCGAACGCGTCTAACCCAACAACAACAAGAGGAGTTTCAAAATGAGTGCACCACTGGTTGTCGTTGCAAAAGACAGCGCAGAACACAAAAGATGGAAGTACGTTCAGTGGCTCTATCTAGCAGGCTTCCTGCTACTCACGCCGCTGGTATTAGAGCCATTCGAAATAGGAAAAATGAACCGGGCTTTGATCATGGGTGTCGCCATTTTGGCGGTCAACCTGGTCGTCGGATTCAATGGCATGTTGGCCCTCGGCCATTCAGCTTTCATGGGGATCGGAGCTTTCGTTACAGCCTCTATGGTCCAAGACGAAAACTGGGACTACTGGCAAGTCTTGCCGGTAGTGCTGATAGTCGGTTTCATTATGGGCGTCGTCATCGGCCTCCCCGCATTGAGAGTGAAAGGTTTATATCTAGCCCTCGTGACGATCGCTCAAGCAGCGGTCTTCCCGACATTGGTTAACATCGATGAGCTTGGCATCGCCAAGCGAACAGGTGGTCCCAACGGTAAGGGAGTCTCCGAAGAAGTCCTCGCACCGAGTTACTTGGAATGGTTGCCCGGCGTTGATGGAGCACGAGGCGGCTCTGCATACCGTTATTGGATCCTTGTATTGATGATCGGTATCACCCTGCTATTGGTTACTAACTATTTACGTAGCCGACCAGGCCGAGCGGTACTAGCAATTAGAGACAACGAAGCCGGTGCAGCGGTTTATGGTGTCAACCTTCCAATTGTAAAAACCATGAACTTCGCTATCAGCGCTTCACTTGGGTCGTTAGCCGGTTTGATGTGGTGTCTCGACAAAGGCTTCGTCGCCGGTCAAGACTTCACATTCCTTCTCGCTATTGACCTGATTATTGGCTTGGTGCTTGGCGGCGTCGGAACGATCCAAGGATCGATAGTCGGCGGCCTATTCGTTGTATGGGTTAATGACCTCACAAAGAGAATTTCGATTCCTCTTGGTCTGTACACCCTCAACGGTGACGGCCCGTTGGCTAAGGCTATCTTTGGTCTGATTCTTATTCTGTTCACCTTCTTCGCTCCGGGCGGCATTGTTTCGTTAGCGAGGATGGTGTCGAGCAAGCTGATCAAAGTTGTTCCTTTGACTCCGTCTGGGGAACCAATTGAGTCTTTATCGGACCTAGATCCTGGTATGGACTCAACCCGAGCTGACGCTGCAGTGAAGATGGCGGTTGTTCCTCCCGTACTTCTGGCAGCGGGCTGGTTGCTCATGGCAGTCAATAACCTGATTGTCGGGGTGCTTGCCTTCGGATTGCGCATGACCATTCTGCTGGCGCCAGTCGCAATGCTTGTTGGTTCTAATGAACTGAAAGCACATGCTGCTGGAAACCGAGCAGATTCGGTCCAAGGGCCGGCCAATATGGCTC
>CAJWBN010000012.1 GCA_913020735.1 uncultured Acidimicrobiaceae bacterium | reverse complement strand
CCTCGAATGTCGGCAGCCATGCAAATGTTGGGGCACCCGCAAGAGTCATACGAAGCGATCATCGGCCAGAATGTGACTTTGGTTAAAGAGGGTCAAGAGATCAAGCTCTCGAAACGCACTGGAACGATGGTAGAAGTCAGCGAACTAATCGAAGCGGTTGGCCCGGATGTAGCCCGTTTTGCGTACTTGCTTCAGTCCATCGATTCTCGACAAACCATCGATATTGACATGCTTTCGAAGCAAGCAAATGAGAACCCTGTCTATTACGTGCAATATGCACATGCCCGCATAGCCTCCGTTGGACGTGAGGCTGCAAATCGCGGAATAGAGCGGACAGCGTTGAACTCAATTGATATTGGGCTCTTAACCCATGAACGAGAATTGGAGGTTCTGCGTTGCCTCTCAACTTTGCCTGAGATTCTTGAAATAGCTGCTCGGGACAGGGCCCCTCACCGAGTAGCCACATGGATTCGTGAATTAGCCGCAGCCTTTCATGGCTTCTACCACGATTGTCCAGTTCTTAGATCTGATATCGAAGAGGGCGTTCAACAATCCAGGCTCTGGCTGGTCGAATCGGCTCGCGTTGGCTTCGCCATTGGTCTAGACCTTCTGGGTCTTACCGCTCCGGAACAAATGTGAGAAGGGTCTAATGAACCAATCAGAGAAATTTAACGGCCCGATTCCTCTATCGCTTCTGCCTGATTCTGCGCAAGTCGGCTCTAGAGGAGAGTTGCAAATCGGCGGTATAGCAGTCGACGATCTAGCTAATGAATACGGAACACCACTATTTATCTATGACGAAGATCATCTCCGCTCAAGATGCCGCGAGGCCCTGAACTCACTTGGCTCAGGCACCGCCTATGCGGGGAAAGCTTTCCTCTGTGCTGCTATGGCCAGGCTCGTAACCGAAGAAGGACTTCATCTCGATGTAGCTAGTGAAGGAGAGCTTCAGACGGCCATAGCGGCTGAAGTTCCTGGTGAACGCATTGTTATGCATGGGAATAACAAGTCATTGGATGAACTTTCCTTAGCGCGTTCATACGGCGTTGGACGAGTAGTAGTGGATTCACTCGATGAACTTCATCGGCTACAACGACTCCACGACCAAGACGGCATAGTTTCTCCAATTTTGTTGAGAGTTACACCGGGAGTTGAAGCTCACACACACGAATATGTCTCAACCGGTCAGAATGACTCTAAGTTCGGATTTGGCTTAGAGTCCGGTGCAGCAACGGCGGCGGTAGAAGAGTGCGCCGCTAACCCGGGTGTTGACTTGGTTGGTATCCACCAGCACATCGGGAGTCAGGTATTTAGAGTCGACAGCTTCGCTCGTGCCCTCGAAGTAGTCGTCGGGTTTTCTGAACCACTCGGATTGCCCGAATTGTCTGTCGGAGGAGGACTTGGTGTCGCATATGTTGAATCGGAATCAGCCCCGTCAATAACTGAATGGGGTGAGATGCTCCGTCAAGCATGTGACAGTCTCGGAGTTCAAGCTCGAGTCTCCGCAGAGCCAGGGAGGTCGATTGCGGCCCAAGCGGCAGTCACTGTTTATTCGATAGGAACCATAAAAGAACTCCCGGGGATAAGAACTTATATCGCAGTGGATGGAGGTTTCGGTGACAACCCGCGGCCGATGCTCTACGGGAGTGGATATACAGCGTTCGTTCCTAGCAGAGTTACTGAGGCAAGAAACACTGTGGCGCGGATTGTAGGAAAGCATTGCGAATCGAGTGATGTGATTGTTCGAGAAGCCTCATTGCCAGAAAATCTGAGCGTGGGGGATTTTCTAGCTACTCCAGTCACAGGAGCCTATGGATATTCAATGGCCAGTACCTACAATCGGATGCCGCGCCCACCAGTGATCTTTGTCTCCAAGGGTGAATCGAGACTTGTAATTCGTGGAGAGTCCGTTGAAGATCTGATGACCCTCGACATCGGTTAATTCGCTAGTCGGCTTCCGATTCATGTGTTTCAGTGAATAATCGATACTAAGAAGAGGTGCTCCGGCCGGTACCGTTGGGGTTATGCAGTCGGAATCAGATTCAACTATTCGCGTAGGGCTCCTAGGTTGCGGCACTGTTGGCGGTGCTTTGGCCAGAATTATCCACACTGACGCGGATCGCATAGCAGCGCGTACAGGAATTCGACTCGAGGTGGTGGGTATCGCGGTCCGCAACCTGTCTGCCGATCGAGAAGTCGGTGTTTCTCAAGAACTATTCACTCGTGACGCTCAAGGGCTCGTTAATTCCCCGATGGTTGATGTGATTGTCGAGACTATTGGCGGAATAGAACCGGCTCGACAATTAGTCATCGACTCACTTAAATCGGGAAAGCCGGTGATCACGGCCAACAAAGAGCTGGTCGCCAACGTTGGCCAAGAACTCTTTGAAGCAGCAGCAACGGGCGGAGTCGATCTCTTCTTCGAGGCAGCAGTCGCGGGCGGAGTCCCGTTGATCCGAGTTCTACGAGAATCCCTCGCTGGAGAACGAATACACCGTGTCATGGGGATTGTTAATGGCACGACCAACTTTATTTTGACGAAGATGACTGAAGATGGTGCCGATTATGCGGATGTTCTAGCTGAGGCCCAAAGTCTTGGCTTTGCTGAAGCGGATCCAACTGCTGATGTAGAAGGCGGGGACGCCGCTGCCAAAGCAGCAATTCTGGCCAGCATCGCTTTTGGGGCGAAAGTAGTCGCTGGTGATGTCTACCAAGAGGGCATAAGTCAAATTTCGAAGGATGACATAGCGGCTGCGGCGCATATGGGGCACGTGATTAAGTTGCTGGCCGTAGCAGAGTCGGACGGGACGCAAGTAGCCGTGAGAGTTCACCCTACGATGGTGTCAAAGAATCACCCCTTAGCTGCGGTGCGAGAAAGCTTCAACGCGGTGTTCTTGGAGGGTTCCGAGGTGGACGATCTCATGCTTTATGGACGCGGTGCTGGAGGAGGGCCGACGGCTTCGGCAATGCTTGGTGACCTCATCTCCGCCGCTAGAAATCTTCAACAAGGAGTATCGAGCGACATGGGGTTGCTGTCAGAGTTTCCTATTCGGGCCATCGACGAGACAAGCAGTGCATTTTATCTTCAGCTAGATGTGGAAGACCGACCTGGCGTTTTAGCGGCCGTAGCCAGTGTCTTTGGCGATCACGGTGTTTCAATCCAGTCAATGGAACAGCAGGGCTATGGGGAAACAGCCCATCTCGTATTCATTACCCATGAGGCCCGTGAAGCTGACGTCCAATCAACACTAAGGGAATTGCGAAACTTAGAACAGGTCCGTGACATCGGGGCTCTAATTCGGGTTATAGCCGAATAATTACGCAGGAGATTGTGCGACAGTGAAGTATCAGAGCACGCGCGGTGAAGCGCCGGTTCTCGAATTTAGCGATGCCCTGCTTGCCGGATTGGCAGTTGATGGCGGGCTTTACGTTCCTGCCGAGTTTCCTACGATGACGGTGTCTGACCTTCGTTCCATGGCCGAAATGTCTTACAGCGAGGTGGCGACGCGGGTCCTAGAACCTTTTGTTTCGCCCTCAATCGATGCAAACGAGTTGGGAAACATGATTGAGGATTCATACTCAACATTTCGCCACCCAGACGTTGTGCCGGTAAGGCAATTGCCGACCGAGATTGGCAATGACCGCTATTTAGCGGAGTTGTATTGGGGGCCTACCTTTTCCTTTAAGGACGTAGCGCTTCAACTACTCGGACGACTATTTGAATATGAACTAACTCGACGTGACACGGGTGTCACAATTGTTGGCGCTACTTCCGGGGATACGGGTAGTGCAGCAATCGAAGCTTGCAAAGACCGAACCGGAATCGAACTGATAATGCTTCATCCTCGCGGCCGTGTTTCGGATGTGCAACGACAACAAATGACCACTGTCAAAAGCGCGAATATCCACAACGTGGCGATTGATGGAACATTTGATGACTGCCAAGATTTGGTCAAAGCGATGTTCTCGGATCTTCAATTTCGTGAACGTCATAAGCTCGCCGCAGTCAACAGCATCAACTGGGCCCGAGTTGCTGCCCAAACTGTTTACTACTTCACCACCGCCAGTCGAATAGCGGGGCCGGGCCAACCGATGTCCTTCTGCGTTCCTACAGGTAATTTCGGCAACATACTGGCTGGATACATTGCTTCTCGGATGGGTTTACCCATCAATAGGCTCATAATTGCTAGCAATCACAACGACATCCTTACCCGGACTCATTCATCAGGAGTCATGGAAATTCGGGACGTTGAGCCGTCGACGAGCCCGGCAATGGACATTCAGGTATCTAGCAATTTCGAACGGTTGCTGTTTGATCTAAGTGATAAGGATTCCGGCTGGTTGGTGGCTGCTATGAACGACTTTCGTTCTTCGGGCTCGATGACACTTGAGAAGTCAGTGGCTGCGCGCCTGCAAGACCTATTTGATGCAGGTCAAGCGTCGGAAAGTGAAGTAGAACGAGAAATCGCGGATCTCTACTTGGCTAAAAAAGAATTCTTAGATCCCCACACCGCTGTTGGAGTCCATGTGATTCGGGAGATGAAATCGCTTGATGGTCCGGCAGCGGTAATGGCAACAGCCCACCCTGCCAAATTTAATAACGTTGTTGAGAGTGCGACAGGTGTTGCTCCGCCGCAGCCCAGTCAAATTGCTGGGTTAATGAATGAAATGGAACGCTGCGTCGATCTGCCAAACGAACTGTCGGCTGTTATGGATTTTGTCTCCGCTGTATCGCTCAGTTGAGAATCGCACCAACGTTGTAAGTAGCCCTGCCCTGTGAGTAGCCTGACTGCACCGTTCATTTGCTCACGCTGTTTGTGAATCAGGCAACCGTATCTGGTCGGCGACTGCCGGCTCGACCTGGATGAACGGCCCGAAACGCCATCCCGGTGCACTTCATCTGCCCCGAGACTAAGAGGATTAAATGTCAGACCAGCCAGACCGAGTGCTTCTTGAAGCAAAGTCTCGGGACGATTTAGTAGCTATGGCCGACGCTCTAGGAATTGAAATCGCTCCTCGAGCGCGGAAAGCCACCATCATCGACGACCTTTTGAAAGGTCCCTCTGGTGGTCAGGAAGCGACAGAAGGTGAAGCCTCTACTCGACGGGTAAGACGCACAACTGGTTCAGACGGTGCCGAGGGGATTCAAACTGAATCAGAGGATAGTTCTGCTAGCTCGTCTTCTGGCGAAAGCGAAGCCGAGAAGGACGAAGAAGTTGCAGCTAAACCAGATCGCGATGCCGAAGATGCGGGTGTCGGCGAACCTGGTAATCGCCGTCGCCGTCGCCGCGGGCGCGATCGAGATAAAGATGAAAACTGGCAGGGTGATCCGGTGGAATGCCAAGGAATCCTTGATCTCCGAGATGAGGGGTATGGATTTCTTCGGACCAGGGGGCCATTGCCTTCTAACGATGACGTTTATGTAGCTGCGAAACAAGTTCGAACTCATGGACTGAGAAAGGGAGACATCGTAAAGGGGGCGAGTCGTCCCGCTGCGCGCAACGAAAAAAATCCTGCATTGGTGCAAATCGATGAAATTAACGGGGTTGAGCCGGGTGAGACGCGCGAACGGCATTTATTTGAAGACCTAAAAGCTGTGCACCCTCGAGAGGCTCTGAACCTAGAGCTTTCTGGGGCAGAAAATCGCACGGCCCGAGTTGTTGACCTTGTAGCGCCTATCGGTAAAGGGCAGCGTGGCCTTGTCGTTTCGCCACCTGAATGTGGGAAGACCTCCACTATTCGAGAATTAGCGGTTGCCTTGGAAACCAATCACCCAGAGCTTCACTTAATTGTGTTGTTAATCGACGAACGACCTGAAGAAGTAACTGAGATTGCAGATGTAGTTGAAGGCGAAGTGCTGGCGTCAACCTTTGATAGGCCCGCAGATGAGCATATTCAGGTCGCAGAATTGACCTTAGAACGCGCAAAGAGAATGGTAGAAGGTGGCTTAGACGTAGTAATTCTTGTCGATGGTCTCAGTCGACTGGCAAGGGCATACAACGTGGCGGCGCCTGGTAACGGCAAGGTTCTAGTTGAGGGAGTAGCCGCGGGCGCCTTATATCCACCGAAACGTTTCTTCGGTGCCGCAAGAGCGCTAGAAGAAGGTGGATCCTTGACAGTTATGGCTACCGCTGCGGTTGAAACCGGGTGGCACTTGGATGAGATGATCCTCGAGTCACTGCAAGGAACAGCTAATTCTATGGTGCGCCTCGACCGCCGAGCCGCCGACCGAAGGGTGTATCCCGCCATCGATGTGGTTGCATCTTGCACACGTGAACTTCACCGGCTTAAAGGCGATGACCGAGCGTTAGCTGGACAGGCCCTTGCGGATGCATTAGTCGCAATCGAAGACAAGGAACCGGGTTCGGCCATTGACTGGGTATTAGATCAAATCAACTCCACCAGCTCGAATCAACAAATCCTCGCTCAATTGGCAATATCTAGAGACGGCTAAACCTCGTAAGTATGAGATGGCAGGGAATTGTGCCTCTCGATGTGCGATTCGTCGAAGTAACCGCCAGAATGGTTCCATCATGAAAAGTGATATCCACCCTAATTACCGACCTGTCGTGTTTCGCGATGCAGGTGCAGAGTTTTCCTTCATCACCCAATCAACAGTAGAGACAAGTGAAACGGTTGTTTGGGAGGACGGTAACGAGTACCCACTTGTCACTGTGGAGTTGTCCAGCGCGAGTCATCCCTTTTTCACTGGACAAATGAAGATAGTTGACACAGCGGGACGTGTAGAACGGTTCGAACGGCGCTACGGGCGTCGTCGTGGTTCAGACCAGAACTCTGACGACACCGAAGAATAAGCCGACTAGTGGCGCTAGATCCCGAACGCCGCCGTCAGCTGCACGCGATGAAACTCAGCTCAATTGTGAGCGCACACTTGGAGTTGTCTGTTGAGGAATTGCTGGGAACAGATGATGGCGCCTCAGCAAAGTTAAGTGACGGCAGCGTGGCCGTTCTTGCGGAAGAACGTCACCACCGCGCCCTAGGTGGCGCATTAGCTTCATCAGCACGCTCGTCGGGTAATGAAGTGCATCTATTTACGACCGACGCTGGAGACGTTCTAGCGCGGCGTGCTTCTCTTTTTTCTGGACCAATCACAGTTTGGGAAATCGAAAAAGACCGAACAATAAAAGCAACGCCTGCGCAACCTCTGGCTGAAACCAAGGCTTTAGGAGCACCTGAGCTGATCGCAACCCTAGAAGAATCGGGTCTCGAAGTGGTCTCCGAACATGGTGTGATCGTCGGAGAAGTTGAAGGTCTCGAAGTAGCGAGGATTATTTCAGGCGATAACGGGGACCGCATAGATGTTGGGGTGGGCGCGCATGACCGAGAAGCGTTCGGGCTTCTCCATGGAGACCTACCCACAGCATTAGCCATCGAACAGGTAGCGAATGTTGTTCGATCACACCGCGTACCGGGGGCTGAACCTCATCCGCTGAATCGCCTTGGCGCTGAACGATGGTTGAGGGCGCACCTCATTTCTCATCCTGAAAAGGTCGGGATGAAGGTACTTAAAGCTGCGGCCCCTCCCGTTGAGAGAACCAACTTGAAGGAAGCTGTGCCCGCGGTCGCAAAAGGCGTGTCACTGGATGGGCGAGACACTGTTGTCGTATCCGCAGTTGGTATCGATCTAGATTTAGTGCCTTTCGCTGCCGATGCTCGACTGTTGCATAACCCCGAGGCGGAATTAAAGATCACCGTCCCGCAGCGCGACGGCCATCAAATTCTGGAAGATCTGGTTGACCGGCTGGTTGATCCAGCTGAGATAATTAGGATCGAAGATGGATGGCGCGAATGGATGAGCCCTCCGTCGGTACCCTGAGAGCGTGCTTGATCGTTTGCTGGAGTTAGAAGAAGAGTTGGCTCATGTCGAGTCGCAACTTGGGGACCCTCAAGTCACCTCTGATCGCGAGCGCTTTATCGAGGTGAGTCGACGTCACTCTCAGCTGACGGAAATGATTGAAGTTGGCTCTGCATGGCGGGCGGCTTTAGACGATGCGGCGGCAGCCAGAGAGATAGCTGAAGCTAGTAGTGGCGAAGAAGTAGTTGAAGCCAAAGAGATGGAAACAGCTGCTTTGTCAGAAGCTGAAGCCCTAGAAGAGAAATTTCGCTTCCTATTGCTACCTCGCGATCCGAACGATGATCGAAATGTGATCGTTGAAATACGAGGAGCGGAGGGAGGAGAGGAAGCAAATCTCTGGGCACGTGATTTGTTCGAGATGTATCGCTCATACATAAATGCCAAGGCATGGGGATTAGAGGTTCTTGGCAGCCATTTCAGTGATATGGGGGGCTACACGGATATCGCCTTTTTGGTAAAGGGTGATGGTGTTTGGAGCCACCTAAAACATGAAGGCGGACCGCACCGTGTTCAACGCGTACCTGTAACAGAGTCACAGGGGCGAGTGCACACGTCTTCGGCCGCAGTAACGGTTTTGCCGGAAGCAGATGAAGTAGAAGTAGATATCGACCCCAATGACCTGGAGATAGATACATATCGATCATCGGGCCCAGGTGGCCAGTCGGTAAATACGACTGACTCGGCAGTTCGGGTGACTCATTTGCCGACCGGACTTGTGGTGTCAATGCAAGATGAAAAAAGCCAGTTGCAAAATAAGGCCAAAGCACTTCGAGTGCTCCGAGCACGCCTTTTGAAACTCCGACAAGATGAACAGGCTTCGAGTCAAGCAGCCCAAAAGCGGGATCAAATTAAAAGCGGTGGACGAGCGGAAAAGATCCGTACCTACAACTTTAAGGAGAGTCGAGTGACGGATCATCGAATTGGATTGACTCTCTACAAATTAGAACGCGTCCTAGCAGGTGGTCTTGACGAGGTAGTGAAACCACTGATGCTTCACGAACGTGCGCAACAGCTTGAGGCCGGGAATGGCGAAACTTGAAGATAGCTCCGAGCACAGTCTGACACTTGCGCAACTGCATGATGAAGTTCTGGAAAGACTTCGAGCAGCTTCCGTGGACGATCCTGAAATAAGTGCTGTTCGAATTCTCGAGGAAACTACAGGCATCAATATTGGCAAGTTTCCAGCAGAGGAAGGCCACTTAATTACTCAAAGAATGGCAGTCCGAACGGATGCTTTAACAGCAAGGCGGGCTAATGGGGAGCCGTTGCAATACGTGATCGGTCGTTGGGATTTTCGATACTTGGATCTAGCGGTAGATAAAAGAGCACTAATTCCTCGACCTGAGACTGAAGAAGTTGTTGGTCGCGCGATCGAGATGTTGGCCTCAGAGGCTAAAAACTTTGAAGAGACACCGTTAATTGCGGACCTAGGGACGGGGACTGGTGCCATTGCTTTGTCGATAGCTCAAGAGGTTCTGGATTCGCAAGTGCATGCCACCGACATCTCGGAAGAAGCCCTTGCTTTAGCTAGATCTAATCTCGCTGGTTTAGGTCGTGCTGCCGCGAGAGTGCAATTGCATGCGGGCGATTGGTTCAAAGCGTTGCCGGAAAGACTTAAAGGGCAACTCCACATGCTGATTTCTAACCCACCCTATGTTTCCTCTGACTACGAGCTTCCTGCGGTGATTGCTGACTGGGAACCAACAACTGCGTTGTTTGGAGGTGGGGATGGTTTCCGCCACTTGGACCTATTGACACGAGAAGGAAGACAGTGGTTGCGTCCTGGTGGGCGGATCGTCCTCGAGTGCGGATCGGACCAAGCGACCCGATTGCAGAATCTGTTGACCGCTAGGGGTTACGGCGAGGTAGAGACCAATATCGATATGTCGGGGAACCAACGTTTCGTGACGGCTCGACGCCCACTAGATGATGTTGAGGAATCGCATCTTGCAGGAGCTTTAGGTGCCTTAGAAAGCGGCTCGTTAGTTGTCGCACCAACAGACACCCTCCCTGGACTTTTGGCCAAATACGACAACACTTTGGCTGTCGAGACTTCCTATAGGGCTAAAGCGCGCCCCTCAGATCAACCGGTTCCAGTTTTAGTGAGCGGTATTGAACAGGCAGAACAACTGATCCAGATCAATGACGAGGTGAGAAAGCTTGCGGCAGAGCACTGGCCCGGCGCGCTGACAGTTGTAGCGCAACGCCTTTCTGGGGTAGATCCGGTTACCGGTGGAAACACTGTTGGCGTTAGGTGCCCCGAACCTGGTTGGCTCCGGCTTCTCATCGATGATGTTGGACCTGTAACTGGATCAAGCGCCAATTTGCATGGAGTAGAAACTCAGTTAGTGGCAGAAGATGCCGCCGCAACCCTTGCTGTAAAGGCGGGTTATGTCATACCGGGAGTTTCCAAACAAGGACTGGCGTCAACAGTGGTGGACACCACCGGCAAGTCTTTGGTGGTGATCCGTCAGGGCGCCGTCGATCTCGGCCAAGGGCAATAGCTTCGATGCAAGTTTCGGATCTGAATTAGTCGCGACTAGTGAAGATCCGCGTGGGAAGATAGCTGCGTCAACCTAGAGAAAGGGCAACGTGTCTGTTATCGCTCTTGGAGCCGACCATGCAGGATTTGCGCTTAAACAGGTAATTGTTCAACATCTCGTAGGTGGAGGACATGAAGTAGTCGATTGTGGCACTAATGATGAGTCACGAGTCGATTATCCCGACTATGGAGTTGCTGTTGGTGCGGCCATCGTCAATGGTGATGCCGAGTGCGGAGTCGTGGTGTGCGGTAGTGGAATCGGAATTGTTATGGCGGCCGGAAAAGTGTCTGGTATTCGGGCTGCGACAGTGCACGACATGACAACTGCGCGCTTAAGCAGGGAACACAATGATGCAAATGTAATTGGTATTGGAGCGCGGATGGTTGGTGAACAAACGGCTCTAGACATCGTGGATGCATACCTAGATGCTTCTTTTGAGGGTGGACGACATCAAGGGCGTGTGGAAAAGCTAGACGCTATTTAGACTCCGAACTGAGCGTGGTCTAGAAAGCGCGCGTGAAGCTCAAATCCAAGGCATGCTGTGTCAGCATCCGCCGCGACAATCGCGAAAGGTCTCTACCCATGACGAACCTGAAGAACGTATGGACGGTGGGACCCGACACCGAAGTTGAAGGACTTATCTTCGAGGAGAAACGACGCCAAGAGACAAGTTTGCAACTCATTGCTTCAGAAAACTTTGCGTCTCCGGCGGTGATGAAAGCCACGGGCAGTGTCTTTACCAATAAATACAGCGAGGGTTATCCGCGACGCCGGTACTACGGGGGTAACGCGAAAGTAGACGTCGTAGAACAGCTAGCGATTGACCGGGTTAAGGAGCTGTTTGGCGCAGAACATGCGAATGTGCAACCACATTCTGGTTCGCAGGCCAACGCCGCCGTTTATATGGCTCTTCTTGATGTTGGGGACACTGTGATGGGCATGAGCCTTGATCATGGTGGCCACCTAACGCATGGCTCACCGGTCAACGCGAGTGGCCGATTTTATAATTTTGTTTCCTATGGGCTGACCGGGGGAGACGAACGCATTGATTACGAAGAGATGCGTTCGATCGCACTTGCTGAGAAGCCCAAACTAATTGTTGCTGGTGCAACTGCGTACCCGCGAAGGATCGACCCCGAACCTTTCCGCAAAGTGTGCGACGAGATAGGCGCCTATTTCATGTTCGATGCTGCGCATATCGCTGGATTGATAGCCGGTGGTCAACACCCGAACCCAGTCCCTCATGCTGACGTAGTTACATTCACCACTCATAAGACTCTCCGAGGGCCAAGAGGTGGATGCATCCTGTCCACAGAGGCTCTTGCGAAGAAAGTCGATAGCGCAGTGTTCCCAGGGAACCAAGGCGGCCCTTTAGAACACGTTATAGCGGCTAAGGCGATTGGTTTTCGCGAGGCGCTGGATGCCGGTTTCGCTGATTATGCGAAACGAATCGTTGATAATGCCAGCGCGTTGGCGGACGCGTTAGCGAGCCAAGGGTTCAGGTTGGTTTCTGGGGGCACCGATAACCACCTGTTGTTGCTTGACTTGCGCACATTTGATGAAGACCTGACTGGCAAAGAGGCACAAGAGGTGCTTGATCAAGGTGGTGTCACTTTAAACCGAAACACGATTCCTGATGATCCACGTTCTCCGTTTGTGACTAGCGGCGTGCGCATGGGAGTTGCATCGGTTACTACGCAGGGAATGGGCGTCGAAGAAATGATCAAGATTGCTGACTTCACCGCGCGAATCCTCCGGCACCGAGATGACGATGACGCAGTGAATGGGGTAGCCAAAGAAGTGGCTGAGTTGTGCGCTCAATTTCCTCCGTACCCAGATTCACTCGCCTAGTAGTCGCTTTAGCTGGGCAGCCTCCATCAAAGGTCGATAACTGGTAACTAGGCTGGTTGTCTAGATACAACAGTCGTAGCGTGAGCCTTTTAGGCTTGGTGAGTAGGGCAGTCCCGTGAGTAGGACACTCCAACATGCCGTGGTGTTAGGTGTGGCAGCCATTGTCACGTACCTTTTCACGTTCCTTGTCACGAGAATTGCACCCAAATTAGGAGCGGTCGTCGAGCCGGACGATCGACGTGTTCACCAACGCCCAACCGCTACAGGCGGCGGTGCAGCCATGTTCGTAGGTTTCTTAGCATCCTTGGTCATGGCCAGCCGGCTACCAGGTTTCACTCAAGTGTTCGCCGGTTCCTCTGAGGCGTTAGCGGTGGTTGTCGCGGCGACAGTGATGTTTTCTATCGGCGCAGTTGATGACCTTAGAGAGCTTTCGGCTCCAGCGAAGGTGGCTGGTCAGGTTCTTTCTGGCAGTCTGCTAGCCGTATTGGGAGTCACACTCTTCTACTTCAGGGTGCCTTTTGGGCAACTCGTTGTTCTGTCGGCAGATTGGGCCACCCTAATAACGGTTCTATTGGTCGTGGTCGTCGCCAATTCCGTCAACTTAATAGACGGATTAGATGGACTAGCTGCCGGTACCGTCGCCATCGCGGCAGGAGCTTTCTACCTTTACAGCGGAGAGCTGCAGAATGCCGGACTTATTAGTGACACCAATCTCGGCCCTTTGCTGGCGTTGGTCACGCTGGGAATCTGTCTAGGATTTCTGCCCCACAATTTTCACCCTGCACGAATCTTCATGGGCGATGGGGGAGCGCTCTTGCTTGGCCTCTTGATGGCATCGGCGACGATGACTGTAGGTGGCAGAGTTGTCGACCAGTTCAGTGGGCAGGTTTATTTCTTTTTCGCCCCCATTGCCATTCCTTTCTTGATTCTCGGTGTCCCATTAGTTGACGTAGCCCTCGCTGTTGTGCGGCGTGCTTACCGTAGAGAAGGAATTGCCACTGCAGACAAAGATCATTTGCATCACCGTTTGTTAAGGATGGGACATGGGCACAGACGAACAGTGCTGCTGTTGTGGGCCTGGACAGCGTTGCTTTCAGGCGTCGCCCTCGTTCCGACATTAACGGGTAGCGGAGATGCAGTGCTGCCGTTTGCGCTTGCTGGTGTGGCCATTTTGCTCTTCTTTTTGCTTCGCCCAAGAACCGGACTGGAAGCAGAAAAGAACACAGAAATCAGGAGTGCGTAGCGTAAATCATCTGGCGTCAGCTAATTGGTTTCCGATCAGCTTGCAACCGTCAAGACACCCCAATTAGGGTGTGGCCGCTTCTTGACGTGTCCACTCATTCGCTAACAGTCGGGAGACTGCCCCTAGCATGCGAGCACCAGCGCTCTCCAAGAACAAAATATTCTTCGGTACCGATGACGCTTTTTCGCGCTCGGTCGAGATTGTCGTGACTCCAGTTATCTTCGCGGCGATTGGCTGGCTAATCGACCGCTGGCTCGAAACTGGTCCTTGGGTCGCTTTAGCATTTGGCCTAGTTGCGTTTCTAGGAAAATTAACTGCCGAGTGGTACCGCTACTCGGGCCGCATGACCGGTATCGAAGATGAGATGCAGACAAACCGCTCGACTAACGTAAGAGGACTAGACAGACCAGAAGAGATTGACGACCATCTACCGACCGGTGTCACTCTTGAGGAGCGCAGCGAAGGATGAGTGACAAAGTGGACGAGCGCTCAAATGACTTTCCGGATTTAGGCCAACTAGCCGAGCCGGAAAAGAACATTGTTTCTGACATGCTGTTACGAGGCCTAAAGATAAGTCCGGCTTGGCTGGCCCTATCGTTGCTGTTTTGGGGCGTCGATGGATTGGCATCATCTGCTTATGGGCTCGGCCTGATATTTGCCAACTTTGTATTTGCGGCAGCGTTTTTGACATGGGCTGGTCGAATATCATTGGGAGCTCTTATGTTCGCAGCATTAGGCGGCTTCATTCTTCGTTTGGCCTTCCTAACTGTCGCGGTTATTGCTTTTAGTAAAATTGGCGTTTTTGCACCTATTCCCCTCGCTATAACGATTATCGTTTCGCATCTTGGGTTGCTGGTGTGGGAGACGCGCTATGTTTCCATATCGCTGGCTTACCCCGGATTACGACCTAGCCAGATGAGACAAAGAAATCGCAAGGAGATCAAGTGAATCAACTGCTTGCCGCCGGCAATGGCGATAGTTCTGGTGGGCTGCACTTCCCGGCAATCGAAAGCCTCTTGGAGTGGCCTGGCTTCCTCTTTGAAGGCAACACTTATTTTGAACTGAACAAAGTGGGTGTGATCTACCTCTGGGCGATGGTCGCACCGCTACTGATATTCATTTTGGCTAGTCGCAAAAGTTCATTGGTCCCACGAGGCGTTCAGACAGTTGCTGAATCATCAGTCGACTTCGTGCGTGAAAACGTTGTTATGCAAACAATGGGCCCCGATGGCATGAAATTCATGCCGTTTCTTCTTTCCCTCTTCTTCTTCATCTTCTTTGCGAATATCACTGAGGTCATTCCCTTTATTCAATTCCCTGCGAATTCACGAATGGCAGCACCGGCGTTATTAGCGATCATTGTTTGGGTCGTGTTCAACGCTGTCGGCATTAAGAGCCAGGGTTTCTTCAGTTACTTCAAGAACACAGTTATTCCGCCTGGTGTTCCAGGCGCGCTGCTGCCTTTGGTAGCGGTTATCGAGTTTGTATCAACATTCTTGGTGCGTCCCTTCTCGCTTGCAGTTCGGCTTTTCGCCAACATGCTTGCCGGGCACCTTTTGTTGGTTACGTTCGCAGTACTATGCGAGAATTTGTGGGCTAAGAACATTTTGGTTTCGATCATATGGGCCCCATTCGTTGTGTTGATTGGTCTCACCGGCTTCGAGATTCTCGTCGCCTTCTTGCAGGCTTTTATCTTCACGATTTTGACTGCCGTGTACATCGGTGGCGCGTTACATCCAGAGCATTAAATGCAACAAAAACACAGGAGAGACGAGTGATTGACTTGCTCGCACAAGCTGACAACGCACTAGACGGCCTAAAAGCAGTCGGTGCCGGTCTGGGCTACGGCCTGGCCGCTATTGGCCCCGGGGTGGGCATCGGATTGGTAGTCGGTAATGCGATTACCGCCATGGCCCGACAGCCCGAATCTGCGGGCATGGTGCGGACCACCATGTTCCTTGGCATTGCCTTTACGGAGGCCCTTGCCCTAATTGGTTTCGTGGTCTTCATCCTTCTCAATTTCGCCTAAGGAGAGACAATGAATTCAATTGGACTCCTAGCGGCGGGCGACGCAGGAGGGGAGGCTTCGAACCCGATCCTTCCTGTTTGGAATGAAATTATTTGGGGAGGCATGGCCTTCGCGATTCTGTTCATTGTTATGTCGAAGTTCGCTTACCCGGCGATAAAGAATGTGATGGAAGCTAGATCTGAAAAGATTCAAGGCGACCTTGATGCTGCAGATACAGCTCGATCGGAGGCCGAAGGTCTTCGCGCTGAATACGATTCGAGGATTGCTGATGCCCAGGCTGAAGCTTCGCGAATCCTTGAAGCTGCACGCGCAGAAGCTGAACAGGTCAGACAAGACCGCTTGGCCGCGATAGAACCCGAAATTGAGGAGAAACGCGCGCAAGCAGACGCCGACATTGAAGCAGCGAAAGCAAGAGCATTGGCTGATGTTCGGGCGCAAGTTACATCGCTAGCGGTTGGGGCAGCAGAACAAGTTGTTCGCTCCAGCTTGGATGAAGCTGCATATTCACGGTTAGTGGATGACTACATCGAGTCGGTTGGTAGCTGACTTAACTATGAGAAGCGGTCCTTCAAGCTCTGGTTGTTGGACCCCTGATGAGGCAGCAATTAGCTGCAGTAACTGTTTACGAGTAGAACGAGGAAAGCGATGACCGAGAAAGTGGAAGAGTACGCTGCCGGCATAGCCAAATTGGCTGAAGCCGAAGGTGAACTCAACCGCGTCGCGGATGAGCTGTATCAGTTGGGTCGGACCGTCGAGTCTTCTGATCAGCTGCGTTCGACGCTCAGCGATAGAGCAATACCTGCTTCGCGTCGAATCGGTGTGTTGGAAGACCTGCTAGGAGTCAGCGCTTCGCCTGTCACAGTGAATCTTGTGAGCATGTTGGTCGGCGCGGGCCGGGGAAACCATATCGGCCCCATAGCTGATGAATTAGTCCGGCAAGCGGCAGAATCCCGAGGACAAGCGGTTGCTGAAGTCCGTTCAGCTGTGGCACTTAATGAAGACCAACGCGAACGTCTCAGAGGTGCCTTGTCTAAAGCCACTGGGTTGAACATTGATGTAGTCGTCGTTGTAGACCCAGACATCCTTGGAGGAGTGGTCGCCCAAGTGGGAGACACAGTCTTCGATGGATCAGTACGTACTCGTCTTGAAAAAATGAAGGAGCGTTTGTCATGACTGACCTCAGCTTCGATGCTGCGGACATAACTGCAGCCATCCAAAAAAATCTCGAAGGTTTTGACCCTTCGGTTGAATCAGGAACTGTAGGTCGCATTCTTGAAGTAGGAGATGGCATTGCGCGTGTGTCGGGCCTTCCTAATGCTTCAGTTAATGAGATCTTGGAATTTGATAGTGGTGACGTTGGACTTGCCTTGAACCTAGATGAAGATTCGATAGGTGCTGTTGTTCTCGGAAACGTGGAGAACATAGAAGAAGGGCAAAACGTTAAGGCAACAGGAAGAATTCTGTCAGTGCCTGTTGGCGATGGCGTCTTGGGAAGAGTTGTTAACGCGTTGGGTGAGCCCATTGATGGAAAAGGTCCATTAATGGGAACTGAACCCCGTCGAATGGAAATTCAGGCTCCTGGAATAATGGGGCGTCAGCCGGTTCATGAACCACTTCAAACAGGCATCAAAGCCATTGACGCAATGACACCCGTTGGGCGAGGTCAACGCGAGCTGATCATTGGAGATAGGAAGACCGGCAAAACATCAGTTGCTATTGACACAATCCTCAATCAGGCGGGGCTTGGCGTTAAGTGCATATACGTTGCCATCGGCCAGAAAGGCTCAACAGTCGCACAGGTAGTCAGCACCCTCGAAGAGCGAGGAGCAATGGACTACACCGTTGTTGTGTGTGCTCCGGCTGCCGATGCAGCCCCCTTCAAATATTTGGCCCCCTACGCAGGATGCGCCATGGGTCAGCACTGGATGGAGAATGGCGAGCACGCTTTGATCGTCTATGACGATCTTTCCAAGCAAGCAGAAGCATATAGACAACTGTCATTGCTGCTTCGGCGGCCTCCGGGCCGTGAGGCGTACCCAGGAGATGTCTTTTATCTTCACAGTCGGCTGCTTGAGCGAGCTGCGAAATTGTCTGATGCTCAGGGCGCAGGATCGTTGACGGCTCTACCGGTTATCGAAACCAAGGCCGGAGACGTATCTGCATACATTCCGACGAATGTGATCTCGATTACCGATGGCCAGATATATCTCCAAGATGATCTTTTCAAATCTGGTGTTCGGCCGGCCGTTGACGTCGGCGTTTCTGTCTCCCGTGTAGGCGGCGATGCCCAGACCAAGGCGATGAAGAGTGTCGCTGGAACGCTAAAAATTGACTTAGCGCAGTTCCGAGACCTTGAAGCCTTTGCGACCTTCGGTTCCGAGTTAGATGCTGCATCTGCGGCACAATTGGGCAGAGGGTATCGACTCGTTGAACTATTGAAGCAGGGACTTAACAGTCCTATGCCGGTGGAAGAACAGGTCATATCGATTTACACAGGGACCAACGGTTATTTGGACGATTTGCCTGTTGAAGATGTCCAGCGCTTCGAGTCTGAATTTATTGAGAGTATGAGGACCCGAAACGCAGGTTTACTGGATGAAATTCGTACTTCAGGAGTGCTGCCTGACGACCAGGTAAAAGCAGCAGTGGAGTCATTTAAGGCTGCATTCCAAGCGACTGTCGAAACCGATACGAACGACTCAGAGGACTCATAAGTAATGGCGGGCGGTCAGGAGCGTATTCTTAGGCGTCGAATTGGTTCGATTGACGCGACAAAGAAGATTACGCGCGCCATGGAACTGATCGCAGCTTCGCGCATTGTCAAGGCTCAGGGTCGAGTGCAAGCAGCCAAGCCGTATTCCGAAAAAGTAACGGACGTGATAACTAACTTGGCTGGTGGTGGAGCTGGCGTCGACCACCCGCTTCTCACTACAGCCGAACAAGTTGATCGAGTGGCTTACGTGGTTATTGCAGCAGATCGTGGTTTGTGCGGCGGCTACAACAACAACGTTCTTCGAGCTGTTGAGCGAGCAATAGAAGCCGATAAGTCACAAGGACGTGACTATGCACTCGTTCTATCGGGAAAGAAGGCTGCTGGATATTTCTCTTTCCGCGGATACGAAATTCATGCGGCTTACGAAGGCTTTTCTGATCAACCTAATTACAACGATGCTAAAGCCATGGCTGAATCGGTGGCGGAACTCTTCGAGAGCGGCCAAGTCCAACAAGTCCAGTTGGCCTACACACACTTTCTTTCCATGGGAAGCCAAGAAGTCGCTGTTGAACAGTTCATGCCTCTTGAACCATCTGAAATTGGAGCTGATGCTGCAGAAGATGCTGATTCCGGAGGTTATGAATTCGAACCTGAACCGGCTGAGATTCTAGGTCGGCTCCTGCCTCGCTACGCAGAAGCCCGCCTTTACGCCGCTCTTCTTGAAGGCTCAGCATCGGAACATGCGGCGCGTCAACGAGCGATGAAAGCTGCAACTGATAATGCTGAGGACCTAAAAATCAATCTGACCCGCATTATGAACAGGGCTCGCCAAGACTCGATCACCACTGAAATTATGGAAATTGTTAGTGGTGCCGAAGCAATGAGCCAAGACGACGATGATGGCTTGAAAGACATCATTGAGCAATCACTTGAGGGATCGTTCGCATCCCTCGCATCTGACCGAAACGACGCCTGAAACTTCAGGAGCATTAAATATGACCATGACCGAAGACAACACCGAAACCAAAGATGGAAAGGTTCTCGCTATTGCTGGCCCAGTAGTTGACGTTGAATTTCCGCGCGGTTCGTTGCCAGAGATCAACACTTTTGTTGAGATGGATGCCGAACTGGAAGGTGAGAAAGTAACTATCGGTGGGGAGGTCGCCCAACAAATCGGCGACGGCAAAGTCCGCGTGATCTGTATGAAGGCGACAGATGGTCTCACCCGTGGTGCGACCGTTAGAAACACCGGTCGAGGTATCTCGGTTCCGGTGGGCGACAACGTGCTTGGCCATATCTTCAACGTGTTGGGGGAACCTCTAGACACCGAAGACATAGGCGAAGTGCCAGACCGCTGGGAGATTCATCGCGATGCTCCCGACTTCGACACTCTGGAACCCAAGGCCAAGCTGTTCGAATCCGGTATTAAGGTCATCGACCTTCTAGAACCGTATTTGGAAGGCGGAAAAATTGGGTTGTTCGGTGGAGCCGGTGTAGGAAAAACAGTTCTTATTACTGAAATGATTAACCGTGTTGCATCTCAGCACGGTGGCGTTTCGGTCTTTGCGGGTGTGGGAGAACGCACACGCGAAGGGACAGACCTTTACTTAGAAATGGAAGAGTCAGGAGTGCTCGAAAAGACAGCTTTGGTCTTTGGGCAAATGGATGAACCTCCTGGAGTGCGGCTGCGCGTAGCGCTGTCCGCGTTGACAATGGCTGAGTACTTCCGCGACGTTCAAGGTCAAGAAGTCCTTCTTTTCGTGGATAACATCTTCCGTTTCGTTCAAGCAGGTTCAGAAGTATCGACTTTGCTTGGACGTATGCCATCAGCTGTTGGATACCAACCCAACTTGGCAGATGAGATGGGTGAATTACAAGAAAGAATCACCTCTACATCGGGTCACTCCATTACGTCGCTGCAAGCTGTGTACGTGCCTGCTGATGACTACACCGATCCAGCCCCGTTCACCACGTTCACACATCTAGATGCGACAACTGAACTGAGTCGCCAAATAGCTTCGCTGGGTATTTACCCCGCAGTTGACCCACTCGCGTCTACCTCAACCATTCTGACCCCAGAGGTGGTGGGAGACAGGCACTACATGGTTGCCCGGCGAGTTCAGGAGATTCTGCAGCGATACAAAGAGCTTCAAGACATCATCGCCATCCTTGGTCTAGATGAACTTTCTGAAGAAGACCGGATCACGGTTGATAGAGCACGAAAAATTCAACGCTTCCTGTCACAGCCGTTCTTTGTCGCTGAAGTATTTACAGGAATGCCCGGGATTTTCGTACCGATTGAAGAAACCATCGAATCTTTCGAGATGCTTTGCAATGGTGACCTCGACCATCTCCCAGAACAGGCCTTCCTAAACGTGGGTAACGCTGAATCAGCGATGGCTAAAGCCCGCGAACTAGAACAGTCTTGATTGGTAGGTGAGCCGAACAGATGCAGGTTGAACTTGTCTCACCCGAAGCGGTGCTTTTCTCGGGCGAATGCTCTCAAGTAGTAACACGTACAGTGGACGGCGACATAGCCTTCCTTGACAACCATGCGCCTTTCATAGGAGCCCTCGATATCGGCCAAACTCAACTTTGGGCGAATGACGGTGTGGTTTCGTTGGCTATCAATGGGGGATTCGTTGAAGTAAGCGGCAACTCCGTGACGATCCTTAGCGACGGTGCTCTGGCAGCTCAGGATATTAATATTCAAGATGCGCAATCGGATCTTCAAGCTGCTGAAGAGGCACTCAATGCTGATGCGGATGATGGGGCGGCAGCAAATGCTAAGAAGTGGGCCGAAACTCGTATTCAGGTGTCGAGCGCGGTCTAGTCATACGAATTTTCTGTAGATATCGAGCGTTCGTTATTTACTAACTACTCCACAAAAAGTAATTCGTTCTCACTAGCGACAATTCGGTAATAGCAACCAGATCTTGTAGAGCCGTCTTCTCTAAGAGTGTGACAGGCGCCCTGGCCTTCTCTTCGAACTCGGTACAAAAGCGAATTTTGTTCACAATTCACGCGTACATCTACTAGAGACAATGTGTCACCAGAGGTCGCCCCTTTGTGCCAGATTTCTTCTCTTGAGGTTGAATACAGAACAGCACTCCCGAGTTCTAAAGTCATCCGTAATGCGGTCTCGTTGGCATAGCCGACGAACAAGACATCGCCGGTGTCAGCTTCTTGAAGAACCACGGGCAGAACCTGATGGCCGTTTCGGCCAATCGCACCGATTTTGTCGAAATCAAGCTGCTGTGCTGTGCCTTCCTCTAAGTCATTAGTTTTTGACATAAGAGTGAGCATAGAGGCGAAGATGATGATGACGCGTTTCGTGAAATAGCGGGAGCTTTTTTAGGTGAAGTCAACCGACGAAAATTCGCTCAATTTATCTATGTTGTGTGTCGCTTCGATCCGCCGAACTGTGCCGCTTTTGGAACGCATCACCAACGAATCAGAAATAGCGCCTTCAGCAGTAAACCTAACGCCTCTCAGAAGCTCTCCATCTGTGATGCCGGTAGCAGCAAAGAAAACATCGTCGGACTGAACTAAGTCATCTGTATTTAGGACTCGATCCAAGTCGTAGCCAGCGTCCACCGCTGCTTGGCGTTCAGTCCCATTCCTAGGCCATAGCTTGCCCTGCATCTCTCCACCAAGACACTTGAGAGCTGCAGCTGAAATTACCCCTTCAGGAGTTCCGCCTATTCCAAAGAGAACATCAGCGCCGTCACTCGTGGCTGTGGCGATCGCACCCGCTACGTCACCGTCGGGAATTAAACGGATACGAGCACCGCTCTCCCGGACCTCGTTGATCAGCTCTGCATGCCGGTCTCGGTCGAGTATCACGGCCGTCAGATCACGCACTCCGCGCCCGGTTGCTTTAGCGATTGCGTCCAGGTTCTCGGTGGGGCTCTTGTCAATAGAAATTAGGCCTTTGGATTGCGGACCAACCGCAATCTTTTCCATGTAGACGCAAGGACCGGGGTCAAACATTGTTCCTCTCGGAGCAACGGCGATCACAGAAATAGCGTTGCCTCGCCCCAAAGACGTGAGTGTGGTCCCGTCAATCGGGTCTACGGCAATGTCAGTCTTAGCTCCGGTCCCGTCTCCGATGGCTTCTCCGTTGTAGAGCATGGGGGCTTCATCTTTTTCGCCCTCACCGATTACCACAAATCCATCCATGGGCACTGAGCCGAGGATGATGCGCATAGCATCTACTGCAGCACCGTCTGCGCCTTCTTTGTCACCTCGCCCCATCCATCTAGCCGCCGCTAGAGCAGCGGCTTCAGTCGTACGTACCAACTCAAGTGCGAGATTTCGGTCGGGAACCTCATTAAGTGACTTAGCCATAGAGACTGACCCTAGCCCCTCGAGCACTAGAAGTATGAGTCACTCGCCACTTCCGCTAGTAGCTTCCATAAGGTGATTTTGGCTGAGTTGAATGTCTGGCATTCACGGCCCGCGGTTCCCACACGTCGCGTGGCCTTGGGTGAGGACCAGTTGGGGTTCGATCCCTCCCCGGGACCTGGTGGTTTGCTGATCGCATCTGTTTTCGCGATACACACACAACAATTCGGCGATGATGAAAATAATGATTTAAATGATCTGTTAAACCGCATTGAAGTAGGTGCTCAAATTGCGCAGCCGCGGCTTCGGCATCGACTGCAAGAAGATCGCGTAGGTCTTACTCGGTCCACTCATCAGCTTGTCCAATTCTCTGATGGTCGGATAGCGCTTGATTTGGCTCCTAGTGATCGTCCAGAACCGCACGTATTGGCGGCTCTTTACCGGGTGAATCAACAACCACGACAAATGCGAAGAACCTTGCTGACTCTTTTGCGTTCGGTTCGGGGCTGGCGCGGTCAGGATTATGACGACTTACTTCGCTATGTTTCAGGAAAGTCTCCGCTTAGTCAGTGGGGTGGAGATTTAGGAACGGACCCTGTCGTTTGGGCGCTTGAGGTGCTGGGACTTGCTGGAACTCCAATAGATGCGATACCGGAACCACGGCAGGTCCGTCGAACGTATCGTCGTTTGCTGCGGAGTGCCCACCCTGACCATGGTGGAGTTGCTGAGGAAGCTGGACAACGAATCGAGATGTTAACCGCAGCCCGAAATATTCTTCTGGATAAGAGGAGTGCCTAACCATATGAAGTCCGAGCAGATTGACCTCGTAGTAGTGGGTGCTGGCATTATCGGTCTTGCCACAGCTCATCAGTACCTTGTTCAGTGCCCGAAAAAATCGGTGGTAGTGCTTGAGCGAGAATCTGATTCAG
Organism: uncultured Acidimicrobiaceae bacterium; assembly: GCA_913020735.1. Taxonomy (GTDB): domain Bacteria; phylum Actinomycetota; class Acidimicrobiia; order Acidimicrobiales; family Poriferisodalaceae; genus MedAcidi-G3. The sequence goes on along the minus strand of CAJWBN010000012.1, from coordinate 9,917 downwards.
CGTTACACCAAACTGGTCGAAACTCTGGGGTTCTTCATTCTGGAATCTATTACGCACCTGGTTCGATGAAGGCTGAACTTGCCGTTGCCGGGCGGAGTGCGATGGTTAAGTTTTGTGAGGAACGAGCAATTAATCATGAGATCTGTGGCAAGGTCATCGTCGCTACCCGAAATGATGAGATAAAACGACTCCGAGCTCTGCGAGAGCGAGCAACTCATAACGGTCTTGATGCTGAACTAATCAGTAGTGCAAGGTTGAAAGAAATCGAACCCTATTGCACGGGCATTGAAGCACTGCATGTCCCGTCTACCGGGATTGTCTCCTATGCAGCGGTCTGTGAAGCGTTGGCAGCCGAGATAGAAGGTAGGGGTGGTGTTATTAGATACGGAGCCCAAGTTGTAACGATTGAAGAATCGAACGAAGGCGCTCGTGTGTCGACCTCAAAGGGCGATCTAGTTGCTGGTCTTGTCGTCAACTGTGCTGGTCTTCGTAGTGATCAAGTAGCGAAGATGGTCGGTGCCGCCGAAGGGCATCGGATAGTGCCTTTTAGGGGTGAGTACTTCGAGTTGGTTCCAGAGCGCCGTAACTTGGTTCGGGGATTGATCTATCCGGTGCCCGACCCAAGTTTTCCTTTCTTAGGTGTTCACCTAACTCGAATGATCGATGGTTCGGTGCATGCTGGTCCGAATGCTGTCTTGGCGTTGGCTCGTGAGGGATATAGATGGCGAGATGTCGAGGTGCGTCAGGTCTTAGAACATCTTGGCAATCAAGGCCTATGGAAATTAGCGCGCAAATATTGGCGAACAGGAGCTGGTGAAATATGGAGGTCAGTGAGTAAGGCTGCTTTTGTTAAAGCCCTGCAACGATTGGTGCCGGATATCGTGGCTGACGACTTGGAAGTTAGTCCAGCTGGAGTTCGAGCCCAAGCTATGGATGCAGAGGGAGACTTACTTGATGATTTCTCCCTTACCGAAGCCGTTAATAGCTTGCATGTCCTTAACGCCCCCAGTCCCGCTGCGACAGCAAGTCTTGAAATAGCAGGGCAGATTGTTCGGATGATCGAGGCTCGCAGTGCTTGAGTTATGAGCTGTTCTGATTTCGTCCTCGACTTTGTATCTCCGCGCGTCGCTGCGCAACCTTCTCTGGTTTGAAGTTGGTTCTGTCTAACCAGTCACTTCCCATCGCAGCTTCTATCTCCCACCCCTCAGCGACTGTGGTGTCTCCAGTTCGCTCATAAGTTTTGAGTATTTGCTGGACACCTTCTTGATCATTGGAACTTATATCTGATGCCAATGATCGAACCGTTTCTAGAAGTAGTTCATGTGGAACAACCCTGTTTACTAAGCCCCAAGCAGCAGCTGTTTGTGCATCGATGTAGTTACCAGTCAGACTCATTTCTCGAGCTCGGCGAAGTCCGATTGCTTGAGGAAGAAGCACGCTTAGTCCCCAACCCGGCATGACACCTACGCGTGCGTGTGTGTCGGCGAACGCTGCCCGGTCCGACGCGATAAGAAAATCGCAGGCAAGGGCTAGTTCCAGTCCACCTGTCACCGCTACTCCATTAATCGCACCAATTAATGGCTTTGAATAGCTGGGGAAAGGCCCTCTGGCCTTTAACGGTCGGTTTGGGTTGATATTTTCTCCGGAACCGCCCAGTTCTTTCAAGTCGAGGCCGGCACAAAATGCTGGATCTGCTCCAGTCAGAACTAAAACATCTACCTCAGGGTCTTCGTCTAGTGAACGCAGAGCTTCAGGTAGTGCCGAGAGAAGTTCGCTGCTTAGAGCATTTCGTGCCTCGGGCCTATTTAGAGTCACGGTGCCCATTCCGTCAACGACGGATGTAGTAACTGTTTCATTCGTGAACTGAGGAGTAGCCACGTAGATGTCCCTTCTCAAGAGGATTGACATCTATTCTGCCCGGATGAGGAGACCCTATGCCGGCGATTGAAGGATTGGTGTTATTTCCAGGAGCGGGGGGTTCTAAGGAGCATGCCACTCTTTTGGCGTTGGAAGACTCCTTGTCGCCGCTGCCGGTGAATAGACGTGAGTTCTCGTATCGTCGCCAAGGAAAACGTGTACCTCCCCGAGCCCCCAATCTAGTTGCAGAGCTGTTAGAGGAGTGCCAGTCGATAGCAGATGAGATGGGCTGCCGGCCGGACCGACTGGTTTATGGAGGCAGGTCGATGGGCGGACGGATATGTTCGATGGCGGTAGCAGCGGGAATGCCTGCGGCCGGGTTGCTCTTGCTTAGCTACCCGCTTCACCCTCCTAATAAACCAGACAAGTTACGGGTCGAACACTTTGCTGATATCAAAGTCCCTTGCCTGTTTGTTTCTGGAAATAACGACCCCTTTGGTTCCCCAGAGGAATTCAACCAACACATAACGAACATAGACGGCAGAGTCGAGGCCGAGTACTTAGAAGGTGGACGCCATGATCCCAAGAGTCGAGCTCATGTAACGACAATTCTTCAGACCGTAAACCAGTGGGCTAAGTCGGTGTCTTAGATTCTCTTAGCTCAAGAATATGCGGGCCCCACATCCTCCGGGTTCAGCGTCTCGAGCTCCTTCTTGGTGCCTTCGTGGAATCGCCTCCAAACAATGAATGCGGCGATGAGTGGCCCTATCCAGAGAACGGTCATGCCAGGACCAAAGGAGCCCCATCGGAGTCTCATCCAGCCGGCCGCAATGATTCCTATAGAACCGCCCACCACTCCGATTGCGCCAACGATCGTCGCGGCGCGAGCCCTAATTGCTGTTGGAAACATTTCGGCTCTATAAACACCTATCGCTGGCAATAGGCCGCTGGCCAGAGTTATAGCGATAAAGGCAAGCGGCCACAGCAGAGCCCCAGATGAATTAAAAAAGACAGTGGTAACGCCAAGTCCGAGTACTGTCGCCACTCCCACAACGATTCTGCGGCCACGTAAATCAGCCACCCTGCCTGCAACATAAAGACCAATACCACCTGGAGTGGCAGTGGTCACCACGAAAAGGCTGACCTGTAGAGCGCTGAAGTTGTGTTCGTCACGCAAGTATTCGTTTCTAAACCAATCAATAGGTGACAGGAAGAGGCCTAGTAAGAAATATGTTCCCCCCAGTAGCAACAATGGTTTCCAGTAGTTACGCAATTGGAGGCCGACGACTTTGTTTATGAATCGCCGACTTTCAGGAAGTTTCCGAATAGCTCCGAATATAAGTGGGACCATCAACAATGGGATAAAGAAGATGAGACGCCAAGACCATTCGGTAAAACCGGCTACAGGTTGGGTCCATACGACAAACCCGGCTCCCAAAGCTGCAGACAGACCTAGGACCGAAAGACCCCATGCGCGACTCCCCGCAGGAAGTTCTTCCAGAGCGAAAACTACGATTATTACACCAAGTGTTGCATTGGAAGTTCTGACCACTACAAGACAGGCAGCAAATATTTGTATTGACGGAGCGAGCGCTGCTGCGCATGAGAATGCGATTCCAAATCCCATGGCCCAAGCGAGAATGCGTCGACGACCATGCCGGTCGGCGAGTACAGCAAAACCAATAGCGAACAAGGTTCCAATCCGAATAAGAGCTCCGAGTAACCCTTGGCTTAGCTGATCAACGTTGAACTCATCGGCGGCGTATGTGTGTGTCTCAGCTGGGGCGTTGGATAGAAAACCTGATAGAAGAGCAATGGCGCACAAGGTGGAGAAAATTGTTGTCGCTCTTTGTCCTAAATGATCTGGCGGAGCCCAAAATGGCGCTGTTCCGTCGTCGCGACGGTTACGAAGAGCGTGGCGAACCGGTAAACGGAAAAGAAAACCGAACCAAGGAATTGAGAGTTCATACTCAAACTGTTCCTTGACAAGGTGTTTGTTGGGTTCTGATTCAATAGTGAGGGTTCTTTTGTAAACCTTAAAAGGACCATCAATCAGCGCAAATTCACCCTGTCCTAGCTCTGTTTCTCTCACCAAATCTGTTCTTGGAGAACAAACGCGCCTAAGCCCCTCATCATCTAAATCATGAGTTATTTCTAAATGAGCCACGCGAGTGATGTGTCCTTCGCCACTTAGATGAACATACTGGAGAGATGGATAAATTCCTTGTGCGAGGAAGTGGACCCTTAAGCGGCGAGCTTCGTATCGGCGGAGCGAAGAATAGTGCCCTCAAGCTTATGGCGGCTTCGCTGTTGGCCGAAGGTTCGACCTCTCTTCTCAATGTTCCGGACATAACCGACGTAGCGATCATGACTGAGTTGCTAGAAGCTATGGGCGTCGAGATTGAGAGGGTGGGTCAACGCGTTGATATCAACGTTCCCAATGAAATCGACCCGATAGCCCCATATAGCTTGGTGGAGCGCATGCGAGCCTCGATAGTTGTCTTAGGCCCGTTGCTTGCGAGAATCGGCCGAGCCCGCGTCGCAATGCCAGGAGGAGATGACTTCGGGTCTCGCCCGATTGACATGCACCTACAGGGGCTAGAACAGTTGGGAGCAACGTTTTCCCATGAGCACGGCGATATAAACGGACAAGCTGACCGCTTAATCGGATCTGAGGTCTTCTTGGAATTCCCATCTGTAGGGGCTACCGAGAATTTGTTGATGGCGGCGGTCTTAGCGGAAGGTGTCACAACTATCGAGAATGCCGCCAGAGAACCAGAAATTAATGATCTCGCACACTTTCTTTCAGAAATGGGCGGTCAAATTGAAGGAGTAGGAACATCGCGTTTAAGAGTCGAAGGTGTCGACAAACTCAATCCCGTTACATACACCGTGATTCCAGATCGGGTAGAAGCAGCGACATATCTCTCTGCGCTAGCTGTCTGTGGCGGACAGCTTCATTTGGAAGGAGCTCGTTCAGATCACATGGAGATGCTTCTACGAAAGCTTGAAGAGATGGGAATGATGTTCGAAGAAGATGACTCTGGTCTGCGGGCAAAAGTCGTGGATCGGCTTAAGGCGGTTGATGTTTCGACCCTTCCTTATCCAGGATTAGCTACTGATTACAAACCATTCTTGGTTGCCGCCTTAACCGTTTCTGAAGGAGCGGGGATGGTTACCGAGAATATTTTCGCTGGACGCTTCCGTTATATCGATGAGTTGGTCCGGATGGGCGCGGAAATACGTGCAGAAGGTCGTCATGCAGTTGTTCGTGGCGTCGAACGGCTGTCAGGTGCCCCGGTTAGAGCTCATGACATAAGGGCCGGAGCGGCTTTGGTAGTTGCGGGATTAGCAGCTGATGGTGAAACAGCTATATCTAACGCACATCATGTAGATCGGGGTTATGAAGATTTGGCAGGTAAGCTCTCCTCGGTCGGCGCCCAAGTCACTCGAATGTGATTGGCTATCCGCTACTGATTGTCAGAGATGAACAGGCTTAGCAGAGATCCCGTAGCCTTATTGGAGGCAGCTCGTGAGGGGCAGCGCATAGCGCTTGCCAGGCTCATGTCGTTAGTTGAACGCGGAGGAGATGAAGCTCGTCTCGTGGGCGCTCAAACTTACTCCCAAGTTGGCGGGGCTTATACCGTGGGGATGACCGGTGCACCGGGTTCAGGAAAATCAAGTCTTACTGCCGCCCTAGCTTCAGTCGTTCGCTCAGAAGACGAACGTCTTGCAATCTTGGCGATCGATCCTTCTTCCCCGTTCACGGGTGGAGCGATCCTAGGTGACCGAGTTCGTATGCAAGAGCATGTTACAGATGACGGTATTTATATTCGTTCCATGGCGACTCGAGGTCATCTCGGAGGTCTTAGCCTTGCCACTCCACAAGCTATTCGAGTGCTCGACGCGTTGGGTTGGCCTTGGGTGCTCGTTGAAACGGTTGGGGTTGGGCAAGTTGAGGTAGATATTGCGGCAGCGGCAGACACGACGATCGTGGTTGTGAATCCAGGTTGGGGAGACGCGGTTCAAGCTAATAAGGCAGGCCTCATGGAGGTAGCCGACATTTTCGTGATCAATAAAGCGGACAGAAAAGGTGTAGATGAAACTCGCCGAGATATTCAGCAGATGCTTGAGTTGTCATCGCTTGGGGATTGGGAACCACCGATTTTGATGACTGTAGCTACTGACCAAATTGGTGTTGATGAGCTTTGGGAAAAAGTGGGAGAGCACCGCGAATATCTTGAAAAATGCGGTGAACTTGAGGCGCGACGTACTCGACGGGTTGACGCTGAACTAACTGAGATTGTGAATCGAAGCCTTGAAAAGAAGGTGATTGCCACAATGGATAGACCAGAGACCGCTGAACTAAAAGAGAAGTTAATGCGCGGAGAGATTGATCCTTATGCGGCGGCGGCTCAGCTTATTGATATGGCAGAGGGTCTGAATTAATCGAGCTCATCTCGAGCCAGAGCGAACACTGCCTCTCTTTCGTTGGGAGATAGGTTTATGTCTAACAACCTGAGTTCAGCAGCTTCGCGCACGTGAGCTAATACTTCATCAGCTCCGAATTCCTTGATGAAGATTCTTGCAAATCTTTTCCTAAGGCTGGTGATGAGTAGGCGGCCTAGCCTGCTGTTGTTGGATTCGGCTGTGCGAAGAATGACGTAGGTCACCGCAGCATCGAATGCCGAAGAACCACGGGCCGCCCTGCTCCAGTTCAACACCACAGGGCGTCCGTTACTCATTTTGATCGCCCCTGGATGCAAGTCCAGATGGACTAATGATTCACCTTCGCTGACGCGCTCCCAATCTGCCGGAGCGTTGATCATGCCCAGGGCGCGATGTAGGCGGGCGAGATTTTTTGCATGCCGGCTTAGTGTCCATGGGCGGGCTATGAGATCTTCCAACATTGTGGGGCCGTCTATGCGCTCCATCACTAATGAAGATGTAGATAAACGTTGCGCTAATTTGGGTGCGGGGAATTCCGCAGAAGCCAGTATCTCTAATGCTTCAGCTTCGCGGGATAAGTCCAGTTGTTGGGTAGTCGTGCGAACTACGTGATCGGGTCCATAGTGACGAAGTTCCCATTCGGAACCGACATTTATGAGTCCGGCAGGCTCGAGCCCTGTCCCTGCTTGTTGTCGCTCGAGAATTCTCTTTCTCAGACTTCTCAGGTTTCGTTTCCAAATAGCTGTGAGGATCGGTTTGGCGAGTTTTTCCCCAAACTTGCCTGCAAAGTGCCATGGCAAGTCAATGGACTCGACCCAGCTGAAACGTGTTACACCTGCAATAGGTTCAAGTGTGAATCGGCCGACCCCGGTAACGATGCCGGAATGTTTGACCGCCATGAGCTTCTCGGGCTCCCATTCCAGTACTTCCATTTGGTCGCGAACTCGAAAAGGTCCGACAGCTGTCAAGCACACAAAGGTCACGCCTGGACCTTCTGACAGTTCAGATGTCAGTTCTACACTTAGCGCATCCATCATCCACTCGGAATGCTTTGTTACGTCTCGGAGGTAGCCCCACACTTCTTTAGGTGAGGCGGGTAGATCTATCGATATTTGGATCTTCATCTACTTTTGCTCCGAGGCTGGGGACCGGAATTAAGAATTATCTGAAGCGTAGACCGACACATGGTGATCGCTCGTGCTGGTGAAAGCGCTTTGGTTCCAGTCTTGCCACCGTTGCACCAATTTCAAACCGTGACGAGCAGCAATCTGATCTAGTTCGTCGGGAGTTTTGATGAGAATCCTCCAAGGTCTCAATATGGGTCCTGCTTTACCTAATTGCACACTTTGACCTCGTACGAGTCCCGAAACCTTTTCCCGAATAGTGATGTTGAGTACTGTCGCATTCGCCATATGGCGGGACTCAACTCCTCTAGTTGGTAAAAGAGAGTAATTCGAAGGAACAAAAGCTTCGACAACGAATAATCCATCGGGTGCTAAACGATCGGCTACGAGTTGAACGCATTGGTCCTGCTCGGCTGCGTTAATCAGATTAAAAAACGTGTTGTACGCACAAAAAATTATTTTGAAAGGCCCTGCTGGTAGCCAGCTAGCCATATTCGCTAAATGAGCTTCGACCAGCCCTGAAGTATCCCTAGCGTGTAAACGGTCCAGCATTTCAGAAGATGAATCCACACCAGTGGTGGGTATGCCTCTAGAAGCTATTGGCAGAGCTAAACGACCAGTACCTACTCCTAATTCTAGAACTTCAAGGCCTTCAGAAAGTTGGCTGATGAGAGCTACGGTGCCTGCAACATCAGTTACCTGCTCGTACCAATCGTCGTACACATCGGCAAAGGCATCACCGTAGGTTGACGACAGATAGTTGACTGAATTCGACGGCTCCATACCACTCACTTTATTTCGGGCGTAGCCTTGGACCCATGGAGACAGCCATGACCGATCGCCCCGCGTACCTCGATTGTGCTGCCTCTACTCCGGTAAGGCCAGAAGTTCTTGATGCAATGATGCCGTACTTTACCGAGCACTTTGGTAACCCATCAGGTGTTCACCGTATGGCTAGGTCGTCAAGGGCAGCGATCGATGATGCTCGAGAGATTTGTGGAAAGCTTTTAGGATTTGGGCCACACGAGATTGTCTTTACTAGCGGTGGTACAGAATCAGACAATCTAGCTATTCATGGAGTATGTGGTTCGGATGGCGTTGCTGTATGCCCTGAAACGGAACATCATGCAGTGCTGCACCCAGTGGAATTACATAATGGCCGGCTAGTAAAAGTGAATTCAGTTGGGGACGTTGACCTCGAACACCTTGAGACTTTGCTCGACGAGAATGTTTCGATTCTGTCCGTCATGTTGGTAAATAATGAATCAGGGAAAATTATCGACTTAGAGGCAATAGCGGAGCTCAGAGACCGTCACGCCCCTCAAGCCATATTGCATACAGATGGTGTCCAAGCAATTAACTGGCTCGACATAGTTGATGCCTCGGCTAGGGCGGACATGGTTTCAATCAGCGGCCATAAATTTGGCGCACCGAAAGGGGTCGGTGTGTTAGCGGTTCGAAACCATGTAGGCCTGGTCCCTCAATTGCTCGGCGGAGGGCAGGAAGCGGAGCGGAGAAGTGGAACACATAATACGGCTGGCATCGTGGCGATCGGCGTTGCGTTGCAGTATCTCGAGAAGCTACGTGAGACTGAAATTGCGAGGTTAGGGATCCTCAGCGAACGACTTGCTAGTGGTTTAGGTTCGGCGATAGCAGGTTGTTTCGAAACAGTTCCTAAAACGGAAAGGGCAGCTGGGCTTCTGCAGTTGGTTATTGAAGACATCGAGAGTGAAGCATTGTTGGTGTTGCTTGAACGTCACGGAGTGATGGCATCAGCTGCAGCATCCTGTGCATCAGGCGCTATGGACCCTTCGCACGTCTTAGCCGCAATGGGGATGGATAGGGGTCTAGCTGCTGGATCGCTGCGACTTTCTCTGGGCTGGTGCACCGAAGAATGGGAAGTGGAACACGCGGTTCAGGTGATACCTCGTTGTGATGAACAACTCAGAGGTGCATCGTGAGTCGTGTTTTGGTTGCAATGTCAGGCGGCGTTGATAGTGCTGTTTCTGCCGCCCTTATGAAAGAACAGGGTCACGAGGTAACCGGAGTAACTCTTAAACTCTGGGGTGGTCCTCAAGATCAAGGATGCTGCTCAGTTTCGGATGTGGACGATGCTCGCCGGGTTGCGCAGCAATTAGGAATTGATCACTTCGTATTTAACTATGGCGAAGAGTTTGACCGACATGTCGTCGGTCCCTATGTGGATGCCCACGCGGTTGGTCTGACCCCTAATCCATGCATCGAATGCAACCGACACATCAAGTTTGATGCTTTGGTTAGTCGTGCAAGAAAATTGGGATTTGATTTAGTCGCTACTGGCCACCACGCCAAAATTATCGAAACGGCTAAAGGTTTGCGGCTAGCTCGCGGAGCTGATGGGAATAAGGACCAGTCCTACGTCTTGTACATGCTGACAGCCGCTGACCTTTCTATGCTCGAGTTCCCAGTTGGCAAAATGACCAAGAACGAAGTGCGTGAATTAGCGAG
>CAJWBN010000011.1 GCA_913020735.1 uncultured Acidimicrobiaceae bacterium | reverse complement strand
AGCGAGTACTCGTCGCGGAAGAAGAGCATGAACGCGGCGCAGAGCAGCTCGATCCCCATGCCGGCGAGGATGACGTTGCGGATGTCGGCGAGCTCCCACTCGTTGCCGTGGAGCACGAACATCACGATCGTGACGAGCGGGCCCAACGTCGACGCGAGGAGGTAGAGCCCGAACAGGATCGTGTAGTACCACGAGCGCTGGCCCGCCGGCGTCGAGTCGGCGTAGATCGCCTGCGCCGGCCCGTTGGTCACCGCGTTGACGAGGCCCCACAGGCACATCGCGCCGATGAAGACGCCGTAGCTCAGCGTGCGCTCGAAGCCGTCGTCGTCGGTCACGAGATTCACCGTGCGAATCTTGAGGAGCTTGCAGAGTTGTTGTCGGGAAAGGTTGGCTGCTCCCGAGCCGTTACGAACAATGGATGGCGAAGTCACGCAGACCAGGTCGGGCAAACCGGTACGCGTATAGCCCCGGAGATCTACATCGCCTGCGGCATATCCGGGGCAATACAGCACTGGGTCGGTGCTATGGCCTCCAAGAATATTCTTGCGATTAATACCGACCCTGAAGCCAATATGGTCACCAAGGCTGGTTATGCCGTCATTGGCGACCTGCATGAAGTAGTTCCTGCTGTCATCGATGAAATACGACGCCGACGAGGCGCCGCCTAGCTCATTAAAGTAAGTGACGACTCAGCTCAACGCAGGTTTCAAGGAGTCGGCGCCCTAGCTCGTCAGTGCTGTCATCGTTAGGGAAGCGATATGCAGGGCCGTGGACATGCAGAGTTGCGACGACAGTACCGTCGGCTCCGAATACCGGTGCGGCAACCGAGTTCAAACCTTCGGCGAACTCTTCGAAACCCCACGCATACCCCTGGCTTCGAACCTGATCGAGACGGGAACGAATTTCGGTGGGGTCGATGATGCTGCTTGGTGAAGTTCCTATTAGATCTTTGTTCAGATACGCATCTAGCTCGTCAAGGGAAAGATGACTCAGAACGACCAACCCTGAAGGGACCAAGTGCAACGGTGCATATTCACCCGTCCAGCTTCGCACCTGTACGGCTGCATCTGGCTCAACATGATCAGCGTAAAAAATCTGGTTGCCTTCACAAAAGCCGATACCAGCGGTTTCCTTCATCTCAGTCGCCAATCGGTTCAGATAGGGATACGAAAGCGCCGTGAGGCTCTTTCCACCCGGAACCTGGTTAACCATCATCGATAAACCATCGCCTATGCGGTATTGCCCCCGCGCCGAATCTTGGTTAACAGCGCCTTCATCCTCAAGCGCGGCCAGCAAACGTGCGACTGTGCTCTTGGGGAGCTTGACGCTTCTCGCAACGTCTGTGACCCCCATCGGTGTTACGGCTAGAGCGCGAAGGATGGAGAATGAACGCTGTACCGACTGTACGCCAGACATACTAGAAAAAAACCAGGTTGTGCCGCATAGTGGAACAGCATCCCAGATAAGGGCGCAGAAAGCGAATCTTTAGACCGCCGAGAAGGTGGCGCTTGCACCGGATAGCGAGACAAGGGGGACTGAGTGGGGCGCCATCGGTTCTAGACTGTTACCTAAGGCCTTGACTGCTTATCGAGCCATTGGAGACCAAATGCAACGACGGACTCGCTATTCGGACCCGCTGCCTCGTTTAGAGACGCCGCTGGTTCGCCAAAACGGCGAGTTGCGTCCAGCGTCCTGGGACGATGCGCTTGGCCTGGTAACAGCAAAATTCAAGGCGACGCTTAAGACTCACGGCCCAGATGCCTTCGGCCTTTTCAGCTGCTCGAAGAGCACCAATGAAATGAACTACGCAGCGCAGAAATTCATGCGCACGGCGATTGGGTCGAACAACATCGACTCATGTAACCGAACTTGACACGCACCCAGCGTCGTCGGTCTGGCGACAGTGTTCGGAGCAGGAGGAGGAACCTCTTCCTATCGAGAAGTCGAAGAGGCTGAATTCATTTTGCTATGGGGCTCAAATGCTCGAGAAGCACATCCGATCTACTTCCATCATGTCCTCAAGGGGATTAAAGCCGGCGCGAAGATGCACGCTGTGGATCCACGGCGTACGGCTTCTGCAAAATTCGCCGACTCCTGGCTCGGAATTGATGTCGGCTCCGATATCGCGCTCGCGAACGCTGTAGCTCGAGAAATTATCGCGGCCAATCTTCACAACCAGCAGTTCATCGAGCATTCGACAACAGGCTTCGATGCCTTCCGCGAGCATGTAGAGAAGTACACCCTCGACTATGCAGCAGAAGTTACTGGTGTCCCAGCCGACGCGATCAGGGGCCTCGCTCGAGCTTATGCTGAGGCAACTACTGCTCAAATCCTTTGGACTTTAGGAATTACCGAGCACCACAATGGCGTAGACAACGTGCTCTCGCTTTGTAATCTCGCACTTCTCACCGGCCACGTTGGTCGATGGGGGTCGGGCCTAGTTCCCCTTCGTGGACAAAACAATGTCCAAGGGGGTGGTGACATGGGCGCACTACCCAACAAGCTTCCAGGCTTCCAAGACGTCATCGATAAAGCGGCTCGGGACAAGTTTTCTGCAATCTATGGCCTCGACCTAAACCCAACTCCTGGTCTTCACTTGACACAAATGTTTGAGGCTATGGCCCAAGGAATGATCAAAGCCCTTTATGTGATCGGCGAGAACCCCGCAGACTCCGAGGCTGACGTCTCTCACACGCGAAGGTTGCTAGAAGAGCTTGATTTTTTGGTAGTCCAAGATATTTTTTTGACCCGAACCGCCGAACTCGCCGATGTCGTTCTGCCCGCGACGGTCGGTTGGGCAGAATCAGAAGGAACGGTCACGTCCAGCGAGCGCCGGGTACAAAGAGTGCGGCCTGCTGTCGAAGGGCCCGCCGGAGCGCGTCACGATCATCTAATCATCGGTGATCTGGCAAAGCGACTCGGCGCTCCTTGGCCGGCAGAAACAGCGGAAGAACTTTGGAATGAGCTTCGTTCGCTGTCGCCGATGCACACCGGGATGACATATAAGCGCTTGGAGGAACTTGATGGCCTTCAGTGGCCTTGTCCCGATACCAACCATCCAGGAACCCCCTTTCTCCACGGCTGGCTTTGGGAGGACGACCTTGGCGGCAACCCAAGGGCTCCATTCTCATTAACCGATTACGAAGGCCCTAAAGAGCAACTGACTCAAGAGTTTCCCATTCGCCTGACGACCGGTAGGGCATTGGACTCCTACAACACCGGCGTACAATCGCGTGGTTTCAATTCGCCGATCAGGTCGGGTGAGCAACTTCAAATAAGCGAAGTCGACGCCGCCTCCCTTCGCCTCAGCCAAGGCGAATTAGTACGTGTTTCTTCGCCGCGCGGTAGCGTCGAAATGGAGATTGACATCAAGCGGGAGCAAGCGCGCGGGCTTGCGTTCACTACTTTTCATTTCCCGGAGCTCGTCGATCTCAACCTACTCACCAATGACGAGTGGGACCCAAAGAGTGGAACAGCGGAGTTCAAGGCCGCTTCCATCAAAATTGAGAAACTAACCAACGGTGCCCAACGTGCCTGATCTCAAGTTCAGTGACGTTGTTCCGGAGCCCGATGAACGTAGCGTGATAGATGATTTGGTCTCAGTTCCACCGATAGAAGAAAAGGGTGAACGCTGGGTTCTTGGTGGCATAGCCAGAGGACAGGAAGCACGACATTTGCTCTTGCCTGGCCTGCATGCCCTGCAAGATACAAGGGGATGGATTTCTCCGGGCGGCCTCAATTATCTGGCAGAGAAGCTTCAGATTCCTATTGCCGAGGCCTATGGAGTCGCTACTTTCTACGATTTATTCCAATTTGAGCAGCCGGACACTGAAGGCCCGTTGCATCATGTTTGTGTCGATCCAATCTGTGAGATGGGCAACTCGGCATCTTATATAGCTGAGCTTCGCTCGAAGGGTCACCGAGTTCACGAGAGCCCCTGCCTCGGTCAGTGCGAACGTCCGCCCGCCGCTTTCGTTCAGATTAAAGGCGGCGATAACCGAGACATGACGGAAGCGACAGGCCGTTCAATCCGGATAGCGACCGCGGACCCTAAGCGCCTACTGAGGCGCATAACAGAAATGCAGGACATCGACCTCGAGTCTTATGAACGCCACGGTGGCTATCAGGCGTTAAGGCTTGCGATCCAAGAGGGCGGCGCTCGGGTTATTGAGATGCTTAAAGAGTCCGGTTTGACCGGGCGCGGAGGCGCCGCATTTCCGACCGGCATCAAGTGGGAGGCAGTTGCCAGACAGGAAACGTCGACGAAATACGTGGTCGCTAACGCTGATGAAAGCGAACCGGGCACGTTCAAAGACCGTGTGATTCTCGAAAATGACCCGTTTGCCTTAATAGAGGCGATGACTATTGCTGGAATCTCGACTGGGTGCGAAAAAGGCTGGATCTACATTCGGGGCGAATATACGACTGCCACAAGGCGACTAGAGGCAGCCATTGACGAAGCTGCCTTAGCGGGCAGGCTGGGCCAAGGCATCTTGGGTACCTCCTTCAGGTTCGACCTAGAAATTCGCTGCGGGGCGGGCGCTTACATATGCGGAGAGGAGACATCACTTTTTAACTCGATCGAGGGCTACCGGGGAGAGCCCCGTTCGAAACCTCCGTACCCGACTGACAGTGGATTATTTGGGCAACCAACGATCATCAACAATCCCGAAACCTTCCTAAATGTTTTGGAAATTCTGACTTATGGCGTTGATAGCTATCGCTCCACCGGCACGCCTGAGTCACCTGGAACAAAGCTATTCTGCCTCTCCGGTGACGTTGCGGAACCGGGCCTCTACGAAGCAGAATTCGGAATCACCCTAAGGGAACTCCTGGCCCGAGCCGGCGGGGGAGTGGGTGAACTCCAAGCGGTGCTCCTTGGTGGCGCTGCGGGTACGTTCGTCGACTCTCGTCACCTAGAGATACCGCTTACTTTCGAAGACGTCAGAGCTCACGACATGACGCTGGGGTCTGGAGCAGTAATGGTTTTCTCGACGAAGGTCAACCTGCCATCTGTGCTGGCTAGATTCGCCAAGTTTTTTCGTGACGAGTCCTGCGGGCAATGTGTTCCCTGTCGGATCGGGACGGTTCGACAGCACGAAGTGTTGACCCAAATTAGCAGACGGGGACAATCCCCTGACAGGAACGAGTTACTGCACGACATTGCAACAGTTATGACTGATTCGTCCATCTGCGGACTCGGCCAGACGGCGGCGTCGGCTGTCCAGTCAGCAATCCGATTAGGACTTCTCGAGAAGAGCGATACATGACGCTGACCGCGAGTGAACAAATCCCGATTTCTTTGAACGGCAAAAGTGGCACGGTTCAGTCGGGCGCCACCATTCTGGAAGCGGCGCGCGAGATGGGCGTCGAGATCCCCACTTTATGCTGGGCGTCAAACCTGACACCCGCGAATGCTTGTCGCCTATGTGTTGTCGAATTAGAAGGGTCGCGCACTCTTGTGCCGGCCTGCTCGCGGGTGTGTGAACCCGGCTCGGTCATAAACACTGAAAGCGAGCGCGTTGCGCTTAACCGCAAGATGGTGTTGGAACTCCTCGACAGTACCAATGACTTAAGCGAAAGCCCGGAACTTCAAGCGCTGATCGATCACTACGGGGCTGACGCTTCCAGGTACGACGAACCAAGCACAATGAAAGATGACATCAAAGTCGAGGACGACCTTTTCATCCGCGCCTACGACCGGTGTGTTCTCTGTTACAAGTGCGTGGACGCTTGCGGAGATGAAGCTCAATTCACATTCGCTATTTCTATGGCCGGCCGTGGGTTCGAGACTAGGGTCTCGACCGAATTTGAAACGCCGTTGCCGGAGTCCGCGTGTGTCTATTGCGGCAACTGTGTCGGAGTTTGCCCCACGAATGCCCTTCAATTTAAGGCTGAGTTTGACCTTAGGCAGGGTGACGATTGGGATCCCCAGCGTCAAACCTCCACTAGCACCATTTGTTCATACTGTGGAGTTGGCTGCACCCTGGACATCCACACACAGGACAACGAAATTTTTAAAGTTACTTCCCCCAGCGACCACTCGGTTACTGCCGGTCATCTTTGCATCAAAGGTCGCTTCGGGTGGCAGTACGTGCAGCCCCCAACCCGGCGGCCCTCAAGTCCCGATATGTCTTCCTGAGGTTTTATAAGCCCTAGCTAACGGGCATACTTTCTCCCCTTCAAAAACCTCTGCCATCCCGAAAGTACCTCAGTGACCAAATCGAGCCGATCGTTAACTGCCTGGTCGCTGTTCTTGGGAATCGCGTTACTTCAAGCAGGTGTTGGCTTACAAAGGCCCTTACTAGGGTTACGTGCCGAAGCTGCCGGTTTCGGGGCCCTTACCGCTTCCCTGGTAATGACCGCGTATTACGCGGGCTTTATTCTCGGTACTCGGTACACCGGAAAGCTGCTGTCGGAAGTCGGGCACATCCGTACCTTCGCTGGTCTGGCGTCAACGGCATCAAGCATTGTCCTTTTCCAGGGTTTGTGGGTGAACCCGGTGGCGTGGGGTGTTTGCCGGCTGGTCTTTGGCTTCTGCATTGCCGCCCTTTACGTCGTCGCGGAGTCATGGCTAAACGACGTCGCTACCAATGAAAACCGAGGGCGGCTACTGAGCTCCTACATGGTTATAGCTGTGGGCGCCACAATGGTCGGGCAATACTCGGTGGGCCTTTCAAGTACAGCAGGATTCACACTATTTGCAGTTGCCTCGGTATTGGTCTCGATGTCTTTGGTGCCCATTGCATTGTCAAGTCGGTCGTCGGTCCCCACCTCCATTCCTGAACCGTTGACCTTTCGAGCCCTCTATTCCATCGTCCCGACTGGACTCGTTGTTTGTTGCTTTACTGGCATGACGATCGGATCGCTTGTCGGTATTGGGCCGATCTATGGCGCCTACCAAGGTTGGAGCTCTCTTCAAATAGCCAACTTCGTGGGGGCACCCCTAGTCGGGTCTTTGATATTGCAGATCCCGTTAGGGAGATTGTCAGACCGCGTTCCGCGTCGGGGTGTTATGACTTTCGCCTCAGCGGGAGCCGCTTCGCTCTGTTTTGTTCTTACCTTCCTCAACGGCACCGATGGGCTGTCTCTTGTTTGCCTCGTCTTGATGGGCGGCCTTGCGTATCCCACCTATTCCATGTCGGTTGCCTATACCAATGATTGGGTCAACGCCGAGCAAAGAATCGCGGCATCAGCACTTCTGGTACGAGTTCACGGAATTGGATCGCTAATCGGTCCCTTGGTGACGGGCCTGATTTTGACTCGGTCTGTGAAAGGCTTTTTCTACTTTCCGTTTTGTGTGTTTCTCGTCTTGACGCTCTACCTGCTGTACCGCATCTACGCCCATGACGCCCCAAGTGTCGAAGAGCAGAGCGAATTTCAGCCGTTTCCGCTACGAGCATCGCGAATGGTTGCGTCGATGCTGTATCGACGACGCCCCTAAGTCGTCAACCTCACTTGGAGTAGTACTCAGGACCCAATGGAGACAATGGCTTATTGCCGAGAATCAGGTCTGCGGCTTTCTCCGCCACCATCATCGTAGGGGCATAGATATTTCCGTTGGTAATCAGCGGAATCACAGATGCATCCACGACCCGTAATCCTTCGACTCCGTAGACCTTCATACTTTGCGGATCTACAACGGCGTCGACACCAGATCCCATCTTTGCGGTGCCACAAGGATGAAGAGCGGTCTCGGCATCGCGCTTCACCCAATTGAGAATCTCGTCGTCAGTAGCAATATCAAGACCGGGTGATAGCTCTGCCCCAGCTATTTCTTCAAAGGCCGGTTGACTTAATATTTTCCTTGCAGCGCGAACCGCATCAACCCAATCTTGGCGGTCCAGTTCGTTATCTAGATAGTTGAAGCGAATCGAAGGCTTGTCGAAGGGATCTTGCGAACGGACACTCACCGAGCCGCGAGAACGAGCGTGCATCGGACCAACATGTACCTGGTAACCGTGTTTGGCATCTGCAACGGCTCCGTCATACCTAACCGCCAAGGGAAGAAAATGAAGCATTACGTTCGGATATTCGACACCCTCTCTGGAACGTAGGAACCCGCCAGCTTCGAAGTGGTTCGTCGCAGCCGGACCCCTCCTGAAGAGCCACTGAAATCCGATCCAGGGACGCCTCAAGGGGGAAAGATTTGGCTGTTGGGTAATTGGAAGCTTTGAAGCATATTGAACGTACACCTCTAGATGATCCTGGAGGTTCTCACCCACACCCGGCAAATCAACGAGGATCGGTACGTCTGCATCAGCTAAGACCGACTGTGGGCCTATCCCACTCAGCTGCAGCAACTGTGGCGTATTGATCGCGCCGGCGCAGCAAACAACCGTGCGTGCCTTATAGCGACGATGGCTAAGGCGCCTGCCGAATGGTCGGCGTTCGACTGTTTCAACTCCGACCACTTTCTTGCCCTCTACCAACAGGCGAGTGCTGTGAGCGCGTGTCCGTACCTCCAAGTTGGGTCGATTAACTACCGGAGAGAGATAAGCCCTCGCTGCACTTAGACGACGACCTCTGTAAACGTTCCTATCGAAGGAAGCGAATCCTTCTTGCCGGTAGCCATTGACATCACTAGTTAACGAATACCCAGCCTGGACGGCCGCATCAAAGAAGGCATCAAATAAAGGCCCATCCGCAGGCCCTCGTTCTAGCTTCAGCGGCCCGCCACCGCCTCGCCACTCATCCTCGCCAGCAAGACAGTTTTCCATTCTCTTGAAATAGGGCAGCGTGTGTGCGTAATCCCAGGAGCCCATACCTTCGTCTGCAGCCCAACGTTCCATGTCCAATGGGTTGCCCCGTTGGAAAATCATCCCGTTGATACTCGAGCTGCCACCCAAGACTTTCCCTCTGGCATGGTAAACCTGTCTGCCATTTAGCTCGCGTTCTGGCTCCGTGAGGTACTTCCAATCATAGAAGCGGGACCCAATCGGAAAAGAAAAGCCTGCTGGCATGTGGATGAAGGGATCCCAAATATAGTCCGGCCGCCCTGCCTCTAGAACAAGGACCTTCGTCGATGGGTCAGCACTGAAACGGTTGGCCAGAGCGCAACCCGCAGAGCCGCCACCAATGATTATGAAGTCGTAAATCGTGTCTTCTGATGGTTCAGGTTTTGGATTCACTGGCCGCTCCATCCGTCACCCACTGATTCGCAGCGTATCCTGACAGACGTGTTCGAGCGTCTTTGTCAACCATGATTGGCGCAATTCTTGGCGTTGGTGCAGCAATACTCATAGGTCTCTCTGACCTATTTGGACGACGCGTCACCCTAAGGTCGAGCGCTATTACGTCCTCCAGCACCATGCAAGCCTTTGGCGCCATATCAGTTTTACTTTCCTTAGTCTTTTGGCCTGGAACGTTTAGTGGACGCGATGCTTTGCTTGGAGCGCTCTCGGGTGCAGGCTTCGCCACCGGTTTATGCTGCTACTACCTCGGCTTGACTAGGAACTCATCCGCTGTTGTGGCCCCCGTGGCAGCAGTGTTGTCAGCGCTTATTCCCTTCGGTTGGGCCATAACACGTGGCGTGCAAGTATCCAGCGTCGCCTTACTCGGCGCAGCACTCGCGCTCCTGGGATTAGGGGTGGTAACTACCACCAAAACACCTCAGGTGCCGATTACAACCGGGGTTCAATTAGGCCTCCTCGCCGGACTTGGTTACGGAGTCGGACAGGCAGTTCTACTAGATATAGCAGCCACCGCTGGACCTATCGCTATCGCAAGTCAACGAGTCATCGCCTTTGGCCTGATGATTCCACTTGCCCTCGTGACTAACAATCGAGTGATGGCACCGCCGGGTTCTAAGAGATGGGGTCTACTGGCTGGAATTTGCGTCAGCGCAGCCAGCATTGCTTTTTTTCAGGGCCTGAGATTTGACCCCGTTGCTACAGTCATCGGCATATCTCTGTTTCCAGTGTTCAGCGTCGTCGTCGGGCGGATTCAGTATCAGGACGCCTTAACTAGGAAGCAGGCGGTAGGCATCGCCTGCGCCGTAGTTGGAATCATTGGGGTAGTCGCTGGCTGACTATCCGATCTCGTCAGGTTCCTCAGCCTTACGACGGTCGATGTACTCAAGCATGGCTTGATCAGCATCTTCATCCAACGGCGGCGGCTGATAATCGTTGAGCATTTGCTTCCAGGCGGAGTTAGCGCGCTGAGCTGCTGATAATTCGCCTTCTTCTAACCACTGCTCATAACTATTGCTGTCAGCGAGAGTTGAACGGTAGAAGGCCGACTCAAAATTAGCGAGCGTATGGACATTGCCAAGAAAATGAGCGCCATGAGGATTAGTTGCAAATGCCTCCATTGCTTGACCATTCGGTGTCATATCAACGCCGTCTGCGTAAACGCCCATCATCCCCAACTGGTCCGCGTCCAACAGCAGCTTCTCATAGCTGAGGGCTAGGCCGCCTTCGACCCACCCCGCAGCATGCAGCACGAAGTGGACTCCAGCCTGCATAGTGGGCAATAACGTTGACAACGACTCGTAAGCGGCCTGCGCATCAGGACCCTTAGCTGCCGTTAACATTCCGCCGGACCGAAACGGAACCCCAACCCTTCGAGCGAGCGCCGCCATCACGTAGATCGCTAAACCGCCTTCCGGTGTCCCAAAAGTCGGCGCTCCAGTCGCCATCGACATTGAAGATGCGAAAGTCCCGAATATAACGGGAGCTCCGGGTCGCACCAGCTGACAAAAGGCCATACCTGTTAAGGCTTCCGCCAGCGCTTGCGCTGCCAGGCCGGCGACGGTCACCGGGGACATTGCACCGGCAAGGATGAACGGTGAGATAATGCAGGCCTGATTGTTTTCCGCATAGACCTTGGCCGCGCCCAGCATTGTCGAGTCCCACCGAAGGGGCGATGAAGCATTTATGAGGCTGGTGAGAACTGTCTGGTCCCCGAGGTCGCCGCCAAAAGCCAGGCGGCAGAGCTCTATAGAGTCGCTGGCCCGTTGGGGCGCAGTAACTGAACCCATTAGCGGTTTGTCGCTGTATTTTAAGTGCGAATAAACCATATCTAGATGCCGCTTGTTGACCGGAACATCGACGGGCTCCACAACCGTTCCGCCACTGTGGTGTAAGTGGGGGAGCTGGTACGTAAGTTTGACAATGTTTTCGAAGTCACTCAACGTTGCGTAACGACGCCCCTCGTCAAGGTCGGTGACGAAGGGCGATCCATAATTCGGAGCGAAGACAGTGCTATCTCCACCGATCTGCACGGAGCGACTTGCATTCCGAGCGTGCTGAGTAAATACCTGTGGAGCGGTGCTTTGTACTAGCTCTCGGCAGAGGCCGCGAGGGAATCTCACTAGATCTCCGTCCACTTCAGCACCCGCAGCCCGCCATAATTCAAGCGCATCAGGGAAGTCTTGGAACGCTACCCCGACCTCATTCATTATGGTCTCAGCGTTTTCTTCAATCTGGAGCAAGCCAGCTTCGTCCAGTACCTCGACCGGCTCTAGGCGCCGTTTAAGAAATGGCTTGGATTCTTGTCCTTGCGCTGCACGCGCAGCGCGACGTCCTGACCTACCACCAGACCGACGCGTAGTCACCTTATGACTCCTTCCGTGCCGGTCGTCGTCTCCGCCGCGACCTTGGCGTCGTAGACGCTAGAGGAAACGAAGGTAGTTTGAGCGTCTTTTCGAGATTTGGGTTACGGGCAGATGCATGAGGGAAGCTCATCGCGTCGACGAAGAGCTCTTGGAAACGGGCTTCAATCGCCGTTTCGACCTTCTCGACCGTCGGAACCACCCCTTCGAGGACGTTACGTTCGCTTTTTGACAGCAATAGACGGACTGCTCCACTTCCTGCAGCGTTGCCTACCGCTACAACTTTACCCAAGTCACAATCCGGAATAAGACCGAGCACCATGGCGTATTTCGGGTCGATTTGCGCGCCAAAGGCACCGGCTAACCGGATTTCTTTAGGACCACCTTGGTCTGCCCGTTCAACTAATAAGTCGATTCCTGCTCGTAGTGCGGCTTTTGCTAATTGGATAGCGCGTACGTCCGGTTGCGTGACTGTAATTGGCAAGGCAGTTGAATCGAAATCGGCTTCTCCCGGATATAAAACATACGAGAAAGTGCGACCATCGGCGACGACCCGCTGAGTCAGTTCACGGCTATCTAGGATCACGCCTTCTGCGGTCATCAAGCCACTCAGAAAGAGTTCGGCCACCGCTTCGATGACACCAGAGCCGCAAATACCGGTGACACCTATATCGCTAACGGCATCTTCAAAAGCGGGGTGAGAGGACCAATAATCGCATCCGATAACTTTGATTTCAGGCTCGAGTGAGTCTCTATCGATACGGACGCGCTCTATGGCCCCTGGGACCGCTCTTTGGCCATGTGTGATCTGAGCTCCCTCAAACGCCGGTCCTGTGGGGCTCGAAGCTGCATAAAGCTGTTCGTTATCCCCAAACACAACTTCGGCATTGGTCCCGATGTCTACGAGGAGCTGTTGAGCCGTCGCCTCATACGGAGCCTGAGCGAGGATCGCCGCTGAAGTATCCGCACCTACATGACCGGCTATGCATGGAGGCAGGTAGACAGAGGCGTTCGGAAGCGGTAGCTCGACCTCTTCGGCATCGACCAGAATTGCGCTGTTAGTAGCCAGTTCGAAAGGCATCTGCCCGAGCGGTACCACATCAAAGCCGAGAAACGAATGGTGCATTACCGGATTGCCGACGACTACCACCTCTGTTACATCTTCAAGAGTGTGGCCGGATTCACCGACCAGCTCAGCGACCAGTTTGGAAATACAATCTCTCGCCAGACGAGTTAGCTGATCGCCTCCATCTGCATTCATCATCACATAGCTGACGCGGCTCATGAGATCCTCGCCCAAGCGGATCTGAGGGTTCATAGCACCACTAGTAGCCAGGACTTCACCATGTCTCAGGTCCAAGAGATGGGCGGCGACGGTAGTCGAACCAAGATCAATTGCTACACCGAGTTGCTCCACATGCGTTCCAGACACCACTGAGGAAATCGTGTTGAGGGAATCCGACTGACGGATTTGAATTGTCAACGTCTGCTCGTTTGCTAGAGCGCCTCCCGACAATGATTGGAGATGCTTCGTGGCTCGACTCGAATAAACATCAGCTACAAGGCCCCACTCATCCTTCAGAGCCTTCCCGATGGCTTGTTTTAGCCCAGACATACTGGACAGCGAGCCGTTAGCGGCGATAACTCGAACTACTGATACTGGGTCAAGGGATAGCCCACCGAGGTCAATGTCCTTCCGAATGACGGGCGCATGCACTTGGCTCTCGGGAGGAACATCGATCACCAACGGGCCCAAAATTGTCGCCTGACATCCAAGTCTTGCCCCTTCGATCATGGCCCGGCGGTTTTGATACTCGAGCTCCGTGACTCCGATCTCACTGAGGTTTTCTGCCTCGGAACTGAGGGCCCATTTCGGGAACTCGCCAAAAGACGGCCGAAATTGACATCGGCCGCAAACTCCACGCGCCCCGCAGACGCTATCTAGATCTATCTGAGATGCCTGGGCGACACTCAAAACAGTAGACCCTTCAGGGGCCGCTGTTTCTAGCCCTGATGGAGTGAAGACGATACGATGAAGAGACCCCATATCAGACTCACGTCGCTCCACCTGAGCCACCTCGGCGGCGGTTCCTTCGACCACTACGTCCCGAGCCCGCAGCATCAGGGTCACGATGTTCGGCGATCCAAGTGCCGCAATTTGGGTCATTTCCCATTAACACATCCGCCCCCATTACGGCCGACTTAACCTCAGCGTGGAGGGGGTTCATGATGGCGGACGTCATGCCCGCACCGATTGCCATTGACAGGAAGGTTCCGGTAACAACGTGCCGGTTCGGCAAGCCAAAGCTGACGTTCGACGCTCCACAAGTTGTATTAACACCCAACTCGTCTCGAAGCCTTCGCACGAGGTGAAATACCTGCTTTCCAGCATTACTCATTGCCCCAATAGGCATCACTAGCGGATCGACTACCACGTCTTCTGTTGGGATTCCATATCCGCGCGCGGCCTCAACGATCTTTTTGGCGAC
The DNA here is from genome assembly GCA_913020735.1 of uncultured Acidimicrobiaceae bacterium. GTDB lineage: Bacteria > Actinomycetota > Acidimicrobiia > Acidimicrobiales > Poriferisodalaceae > MedAcidi-G3. Next base: position 19,784 of record CAJWBN010000011.1, on the reverse strand, counting down.
ATCGAACCTGACATCCGGGTCTTCACTGATGCCCGTCTCATCATTAGAAATCGCGACGACAGCGGCACCACTTCGAGCTACTAGGGGAAGAACACGATCCAAAACTTCTTGTTCTCCAGTCACCGAGTTAATTAATGGCTTACCGTCATAGGCCTCGATACCAGCTTCGAGTGCCTCAACTATCGACGAGTCAATCGAGAGAGGCACATTAGTAACAGACTGAACAAGTCGAATTGCCTCAGCGAGGAGAGCAGGTTCATCGGCGAGAGGAATTCCGGCATTCACATCAAGCATCTGAGCACCAGCTGCCACCTGCGCCAAAGCGTCGGCTTCCACACGCGAGAAGTCTCCCTGCTTCATCTCCTCCGCTAGAAGTTTGCGTCCCGTCGGATTGATCCGCTCACCGATCATCACAAACGGACGGTCAAACCCGATAACCACTTCCTTGGACCCTGAACTAATCACTGTGTCGGCCATAAACCCATTCTCCCTGGAGACTTCTATCTCTTCTCATTGGTGAGTTGACGGCCTTCGGCAGCTGGCGTTCCAGCATTGAAGTTGAACCCGCCGTTACTAACGATCTGTTCAAGGGCCTTACCGTCATACTCGGCTTCGATCGCGGCGACAGTCCTTGCGACTTGAGCGCCAAAATCTGCTTCTAGAGTCTGTTCCTGTCTGGTCCATTGCTCAATGTAGGCATCTGTCGCAGTCAACCCGGCTACGCCGGCAGCTCGATCGATCGCATTTTGAAAGCGCTCTGGCAGCATCACGGTCTCTCTGCCTTCACCGTGGACAGCTAGAACCTGCGCCGGAATATCCCGCCAGGAGATAACAACGAGAGCGTCTGCTTTCCGCCTACGTTTCGAGGTCATACCGAAATCGCCACAGACACTGGTCCAACCTCATGCTCTGACCTGTTAACCATCAGGACATCGTTAATCGTGTCCTCGAGTTGTCCAAATCCCGTCTCTATCGTCGTCAGTGGCAGCCCCAAGCGATCAGCTGCCCGCTCAGCGGCCAATCTTCCCTCGGGAGCCCCCAGTTGACTCAAGTAGACAGCGCGCCGGTAGTTACCGAAATAAAGCTGAAACAGTTCAGGGTGATCGTCGATGCCCAGACCTTCGAATACGAGACGGTCGAAATGTTTAACCAAATAGTCGGTTAAATAGAACGTGCCGGGCTCTTCATCGTGGAGAGTATCGAATTCCCCGGATCCCAAATAGAACTCGTAACAGTGAGATCCAGGCAACCTACCCACATCGAGGTCAGCGCAAAGGCGATCAATCTCGCCACCAGTTCCACAGTCCGCATAGCCCACGAGCACTCGGTCGAAAACCGGCAGAGCGGCGGTCAACCGGTCCCGAAGTAAGTCACAAATACGTTCGGGTCGATTATGTAAGGACGCCGGTAAGTACTCGACTTTGATATTGCTGAACCCGTTGACTTCCACCAGCGTCTTGATTTCGCGACTCAAAGCGCCGCAAGCCAAAATTAAGACCGACGGCATGCTCACTTGGCTGCGCGTCTCGTCTGAACGAATTCCGTAGCAGTTTCCGCCGCTACGGCGGCATCGCGACAGTAAGCATCAGCTCCAATCGCCTCGCCAAATTCTTGATTCAAAGGCGCTCCGCCGACAAGCACTATGTAATCATCTCGAAGGCCCTGTTCTACCAACGTGTCGATTACAACTTTCATATACGGCATCGTTGTCGTCAACAGGGCCGACATACCGAGAATGTCTGGCTGATGCTCATTAAGTGCGGCTATATATTCATCAACATCAGTATTGATACCTAAGTCAATGACCTCAAACCCGGCCCCCTCGAGCATCATCGCAACCAGATTCTTGCCAATATCGTGGATGTCGCCCTTTACTGTTCCCAGCACAACCTTGCCTACAGGTTCTGCGCCCGTTTCAGCTAGCAAGGGTCGCAAGATCTCCATCCCTGCCTTCATCGCATTAGCGGACAGCAGAACTTCAGGAACGAAGAGAATGCCGTCGCGAAAGTCGATGCCGACAATTCTCATTCCCTCCACCAACGCCTCGCTCAGGACGCGGTCTGCCGTCCAACCGCGAGAGAGCAACAATTCTGTGCCCTCTACGATCTCCTCCGCCATGCCATCGTAGAGATCATCGTGCATTTGGGCCGTCAGATCCTCGTCGTTTAGCGACGAAAGGTCGATTTCTTCAAGACCATCTGACTGATCAGTCACTGCCGCAACTCCTACCTGGTGCTAATGCCTTAGACAGGGCACTTAACCGCCCGCTTCGTCCTCGGAACTCCATTACACACCACATCGCGGAACAGTACCGCATTATGGGTCATCTCGTAGCCAGTACGGCATCCAAAACCGACGATGCACATGTCGCCTGGTCGAGCATCTGGGTCTCGCCGGTCCGACGAGGCGTAAACTCAACCTGGCCTTTGCTTAGGCTTCTACTGCCGATCGTCAAACGATAAGGGATCCCGATCAGCTCCGCATCGGCGAACTTAACCCCTGGCCGAGCATCTCGATCATCCACTAGGACATCAAGCCCGACGGCGCTAAAGGCAGCCAGGACCGATTCAGCCAGGCTCATCGCCTGAGAGTCATCTACGTCTAAGACCGTTATCAACAGATGATATGGAGCCACGTCAAAGGGCCAACACAACCCAGCGTCATCATGATGGTTCTCCGCTATAGCCGCAACAGCGCGGCCAATTCCGATCCCATAACTCCCCATCGTCGGGGTTTGCGCTTTGCCTTGCGCATCAAGCACAGTTATTCCCATTGCCGTGGAGTACTTCCGGCCAAGCTTAAAAATATGACCTGCTTCGATACATCGGATTACTTCTAGCTTTGCACCGCAATCCACGCAGGCCTCTCCTGCTTGGACCTCTCTAATGTCAACCCAAGAGTTAACTTCGATATCGCGTTCGACAGACACCCCCCGCAAATGCCAATCGTCCTCGTTCGCACCGGTGACCATTCCCGTTCTGCCTTCTAGCGATAAATCGCAAAACACCTTTATTCCACTAACTGCAACAGCTCCGAGACTGCCCGGATGTGCCCCTAACGCCTCAAACGCCTCGTCCGAAGTGGCTGGCCTAATTTCGATCGCTCCCGAGTTGTCCAGCAACTTCTGGAGATTCAACTGATGGTCGCCACGCAGCAATGCCAGTGTCACCTCGCCATCCAGCACCATCACCATAGTTTTGATCTGATTTATTGCGTTAGCCCCTCCATCAACACTCTCAAGCTCGGTGATGGTACGCACACCAGGGGTTGGGAAACGTTCGACAGTTTCATCGATGGACGAATCGACCACGGGCTCGAGTTGCGAGGTGCCTCGTTCTACGTTGGCCCTATAGTCACAAGACCCACAAACCAAAACGTCGTCCTCCCCAGCTGGCGAAGCAACCATGAATTCGACGCTAGCTGAGCCCCCCATAGCTCCCGACGAGGCTTGCACGGGCATTGCCTGCAAGGCCAAACGATCGAAGATCTTGACATAGGCTTCGTGATGGGCGTCGAAGGCAACGTCAAGTCCTGCGTCATCGAGATCAAAACTGTAGGAGTCCTTCATAGCGAATTCTCGGACTCGAAGCAGACCACTCTTTGGACGTGGCTCATCTCGAAACTTCATCTGGATTTGATACCAAAGCTGGGGGAGTTCCTTGTACGAATGCAAAGAGGTAGCTAAGTGCGAAAAGACTTCTTCGTGGGTCATCCCAAGCGCCAAATCGGCGCCGCCACGGTCCTGTAATCGAAACATCTCATCACCCATAACATCCCAGCGGCCACTTTGTTTCCATATAGAAGCCGGGTGCATAGCGGGCAGGAGGAACTCTTGCCCTCCGATGGCGTCGATTTCTTCGCGCACTATCTGCGCGACCTTTTCGTGGACACGAAGGCCCAGCGGTAACAGGCTGTAATGCCCAGCGTGTAACTGACGAATGAAGCCGCCACGAACTAGCAGTTTGTGACTAGCTGCTTCAGCGTCAGCGGGAGCATCTCGAAGTGTTGGGATGAAAGCAGCGGACCAGCGCATAGCTCCACGATACGACACCCAAGGCGAATCTCCGCGGCGATTAGAACCGCTTCTCATTCCAGGGCGGTGGTGTATTTGCTGAAAGACAGCTACCATGTAAGGCGGTTGGTCGCACCGGAGACTTAGGTGGTGACCAGCAACACAGCGAGCTATAGAGCGCCAGGGCTGTTTTTAAGTGCTAGCGAGAGCTGAGTTGGCTGTGTGAATAGGGCTTTCTGACGCTGCCTTTGAGCTGCGTGAAGCCGAGAGTCCTTCAACGTTTATTCAGATAAGAAGAGTGAAGTGGCAGTAACCAACTCCACAACGAAATCAGAGAACGACACGTCAGTGGTGCAACGCGACGCATCGTTGCTGGCTTCGCTCACGTGGGATGAGATCCGCGAGAGAGCGAGGCTCGAAGCAGATGGCACTGCTCCGGCCACAGTCATCGCCGAGCTTGAGTCCGATCCGGTGCGTTGGAGAAACGTCTTAACCGACATGATCGAAGACGCCGAAGATGTACTTCAATCAATCCGGCGGATCAAAGGCCCGCAAAGAAACCAAATTATGACCGATTTCGAAGGCGAGTTTTCGCTTTTGACGGACGCTTTTGAGCGAGCAACAGGCGACGCATACCTGACCGAGGAGGCTGAAGAGGAAACGGCCGTGGTGCCTGACAACGTCGCAATCGAACCGATTGCACTTCAACTGTCGTGGAACTCAGGAAAGGTCGTTGCGTGGGCAGCGGGTTCGTACAACCAATCTGAGTCAGCGGAAGACATACTTGCCCGACTACTCGAAGTCGGAGCACCTGAAGCTCCCTGGGAGGATTACAGAGACATCGTCTTACCAACCGGTGCTTCTGCATCCGCTCTAAGCGCCCCGGTCGGAGACGTTCTGGGCTGGCTTGCTGCCTTGGCTACCCAACCATGGGAGCCACAGGCCAGACTCGAAGTCGAGACGGAAAGCGAAGCTGATTCGACCGGCGTTAAAGAGGTTGAGGGTTTCGTCTTAGGCGCTGAAGACGATCACGGATCAACGCCCAACGCCAACATAACGCAGATCGGAGCTAGCGCTCGCTGGCTCAGCCTTGTGGCTGCTGCAGCTGTTGGGCTTGTCGCCCAAGGTCGCACAGTTCCCAAACTTCAACGCATCCGAAAACGCCGTAATAAGCGCAACAAGAACAATAAGGGCGAATTTATTGTCCAGTGGATGCCCGGCATCATAAGCAAAAGGAGACTCGAAGCATTCGCTACCTCTCTGCCCGGGGCAGTGAGCGCCGCAGATCCGGGACCAGATGCCAGAGCCGTCGTGCAGTCGGCCTTGACCGGAATGGTCAACGCTATTGTGGCCAACGCGGCAAGTCGTCTTGATGTGCCAGCACCTCCGCCCGAGCCACGCACGAAGGCTGAGGTTGCAGAAACTTTCCTAGCCAACTTGAGCGGACGACCCTTCACCGCGGCAGCCGATAATGGATCTGACCTTGCACGGAAACTAGAACTCTGGGCTAGACCTGTTACCGCCGTAGCCAAGTACGCATTGATTGTGCAGCTGGATGAGCCTGACGAAAGCGGCGCATGGCAATTACAGGTCTTATCGCCAGGCCCTGAGAACTCAATGGACCCTGTCGAAGTAGCAATGGTTAGCGGCTCAAATACGCGGCGAACAGAAGTTAAAGGGCAGTACACGCGTCTCGAACGCATGGTCCCCGCACTCAAACGACCCGGCGGACGGCGGCGCGGTGAAGTACTACTCGACCAGGACGAAGCATGGGAACTTATGTCCAGCACCGGACCGGCCCTTGAGTCAGCTGGATTTGACGTCAGAGTGCCGGCACTCTCCAGACGTCGCCAAGTCGCACAATTACGACTAACCGCCGACGACGCGGACAGCGTAGTGGGCGCACAACAGCTCACTGCGGTGAGCTGGAGCGCTGTATTTGGCGAGGTTGAGTTAACTGCATCTGAAATTCAGCATTTAGCTATGCAGAAGAAGCCGCTCGTTCAATCGCGTGGCAGATGGGTAGCCCTAGAGAAGGCCGACCTAGTCGAAGCAGCGGCCGCTCTGGCTGATCGGGCCGAAACTACTGAACTCACTGGCGCTCAGATGCTCCGCCATGCATTAGGGCTAGAAGGCAACAGCATCAGTGGGGGAGTGACACTTGGCGGCAGTGGCTGGGCGAGCGACTTGCTACGCGCAGCAGGAAGCGTGAACTCAGACCCTGACACTCAGCCAGATGGATTTTCTGGAGAATTGCGCAGTTACCAAGCAGAAGCACTCGGATGGCTCCAATTCCTCGACGATGCCGGATTAGGAGGCTGTCTCGCCCTCGACATGGGACTCGGTAAGACCCCCACAATATTGGCCCGACTTGGGGCTGAAGCCAGGGAAAACCCTTCGCTGGTTATCGCACCACCAGCCGTAGTTGGCAACTGGGCAGCCGAGGCCAAACGTTTCACACCACAGCTCAAAGTACTCGTCCATCACGGACCGTCTCGCGTCAGCGGAACTCGCCTGTCCAGTGCTCTACGTTCTGCTGATCTAGTAATCACAACCTACGGAACCGCAGTCCGCGACGTCGAAGATCTAGCGGAACTTCAGTGGGATCGCGTGGTGCTAGACGAAGCCCAAGTAATCAAAAACCACAGAAGCACGACCGCCAAGGAACTAAGGAAACTAACCGCGCGGTGTCGTTTGGCACTCACGGGTACACCGATTGAAAATGGCCTCGGTGACCTCTGGGCAATAATGGATTTCTGCAACCCAGGCCTCGTTGGAGGCCGCACTTCATTCATCAATCAGCTAAATCAAATCGGCGACAGCGACGAGGCAGCCGAATCGGCCCTTCATGCGCTGAACGGAGTCCTAGTCTTCCGCAGGACGAAAGCTGAACCCTTGATCGCTGCTGAGCTACCCGACCGAATTGATGAACTCGCCCAGTGCACCATGACTCCTGAACAAATCGGCCTTTATCAGGCAGTCCTCGACAAACTCGTGCGAGACACCGCAGAAAGCGAACAGAACACGAGCCAACAAAAGGGTCTCGTGCTTGCAGCAATAACAGCGCTCAAGCAAATCTGCAATCATCCACTCAACTACGACAAGGAAGACACAAACCTCGATCTCGAGGGAAGAAGTGGAAAACTCAGCCGCCTCAATGAAATCGTCGACGCTGTATTCGCGGCCGATGAGCGAATTTTGATTTTTACCCACTTCGCTACCTGGGGTGAACGCCTTGCCGGCTACCTGTCTGAACGGACCGGAGTAAACATCGAGTGCTACCACGGCGGCCTTGCACGTGGCACCCGTGACCGGCTAGTCGATACCTTTCAGAGCGGCGAGGGCGCAGGAGCAATGGTTCTTTCATTAAAGGCGGGTGGAACTGGCCTTAACTTGACTGCGGCCAGTCACGTAGTGCTATACGACCGTTGGTGGAACCCCGCGGTAGAGGACCAAGCCCGAGACCGAGTGTGGCGCATAGGGCAAACCAAAACAGTCATTTGCCACCGCTTGGTGTGCCCAGGAACCGTAGATGAACGTGTCGAGGAAGTCGTTCAGGGTAAGCGTCGTATCGCCGACATGGTCTTGCCCAAATCAAGCTCGTTAGGTGACCTCGACGCCGAACAACTCATGTCGGCTCTAGGAATCGACCAAGACGCACTATTGGCGGCAGACCCCGATGACATCCTCGACGACTCTCCAACAGGAGCCGGCAAATGAACAAGAAACGCAAAAACTCAAGAACCCGACGGTTGAGCGAATCAGGAGCGCCTTCAGAGACTGAGAAAGCGGCACGAGAGTTCTGGCACGGACCGACCGTGCTACCGGATGGACCCTTAAAGGTTCAAGTCACCGAAGATGCGGCAGCCGTAATTCGCAGCTTGGGCGAACCTCCATTGAATGGACAAGAGGAACTTGCCAGCCACTACTTTGATGCCATTTACCAAAGAAGCGTGGCCCTTGCTTCCGCTCTAGCCGCCGCGGCGGAACTAGTCGGCGACGAAGAAGACGAACCTGTTCGCTGACTCCATCAAGCGTCCGGCTCAAACCCGACTACCTTGCCACGATTGATACTCACCCAATCTCTCGCTTCCAGGTACGGCTTGAAGGTGTCATAGATAGCTTTGTCATCTGAAGCAGTCTTAGGACGCTGCATCTCATACAAGTTCGGGAACTCAAGCCACGCAGTTACCGCATTCCATAAACGCAGGGCGGCATCACCTGTTGGAGGATCTAGGAGGACAGGACCGAAGAATGCTTGGCCATCCGGGAAAAACAACGTCGGCACGCCAAAGCCACCAGTGTTTACTACCCGGTCGTGCTCCGCTTTAATTTCCTCGTGGGTCGATAAATCATTTATCGACTCTTCGACAATCGCCGGATCAGCTCCTATCTGCTCCAGGAGATGACGCGCAACATCCGGATTATGTGGTCTATTGCCGTCGACATGCAGCGCTTTTCCTGCCAAGGCATACCACTTGTCCAACAGACTCATATCTAGTCGCCGCAGGATGACGCCGATTCGCATCATCGACCATCCGTAGCTCCACTCTCGCTCCCAAGGGTGCTTCTTTCCTTCTCGGAGATTGATTTCCTCCAAGCTGAAGAACTTCCAGTTCACCTTCAGGTCAAGCTGATCCCGAACGTCTCGCATCCATATCGATGTCTGGTAGGCCCAGGGACACATGACGTCGAAATGAAAGTCGACTTCCTTGGGTGACTCGTACGCGTCCATAGGATTCTGCCTTCCTGACAAGCGGAATCCCTAGAGTATGTGCAGCAGCAACTGAGTGCTCGATTTATGGTGCGAGAGCGAAGTTTTCGGTGGCACTTCGATTAGTCCACGGCTATAACAGGTGACGCAATGAACGGAGATCAACTATGGCTCAAATCACAATCGTGGGCGACGGCCCTGGCGGGCTCAGCGCGGCGCTATTCCTTGCCCGAGCTGATCACGAGGTAACTGTTTACGGGACAGACGCAACGGTGATGCATTTCGCATTTCTCAACAACTACTTAGGTATCGACGCAATCAGCGGTACGGAGTTCCAAAACAACGCTAAACAGCAGGTCACAGATTCAGGCGCAACCCTCTTGGAGCAGGAGGTTGAGAGCGTGACGGTAGACCAAGGCGTGATTACGGTAACAAGTTCGGCGAATACCCATTCGCCTGATTTCTTGATTCTGGGCGAAGGCAAACAGATGCCGATTGCCAACTCTTTAGGCATCCAGATGGTGGCGGGCGAGGATGAGATAGTGCCAGTCGACCGATATGGCCGAACATCAATTCCCAATATTTATGTCATTGGACGAAGCGCTCGCCCGACACGAAGCCAGGCGATCATTTCTGCAGGCGACGGGGCCGCGACGGCCTTGGACATCTTGTCAACGATCGAAGGGCGCGAAGTGCAGGACTGGGACTCACCTCCGAAGGAGTAGCAGGGGAGTAAACATTACCCTCGACCGTGACGAAGTAACTTTCCGGGTGTAGCGCCGGTACATTCGCCTGCGGTAAAGGTCACCTCACCGTTAACGATTATGCGGTCGTAACCTGCTGCCCGCTGAACCCGCCTCCACTCGCCACCTGGCAAGTCGTACTCGATGTCACCGATCCAATTTGGGAGAATCTCTAGCTCCTCCATGTCGTATACAAGAACGTCTGCGGCAGCGCCCTCACGAAGCGTGCCTCGGTCACGGAAACCCGCGGCGTGCGCCGGAAGGTTTGACAACCTGTAGTGGGCTTCCTCCAGAGTTACAACGGCCTCGTCTCGCACCAACCAGGTTAAGAAATCAGTCGTGTAAGCACCTCCGGTAAAGAATTTCGTATGGGCGCCACCATCAGAAACTCCAGGAATCGCGTAAGGTGAATCAGTCATCATCTCTGCCATAAAATCTGCGTTCGAACCTTTATCAGGGCCTAGAAACTCAACGTTCAGATCACCGCGCAATGACAAATCAAGCATTACCTCAATGTGATGTTTGCCCTCAGCTTCGGCAATCTCACCAACAGATTTACCGACGTACTCCTGAAGGTCTGCTTGGCGATTCACCCCTTGGACCACGAGGCTTCTGGGGTTGCCCCCCACACCCGCTTGGATAACTTGCAGCCGGCGATCGGCTTCTTCAGCCTCCTCTACCAAAGCAAGGCGCAAGTCCGGATCCTGCATCTTGCTGATCTTTTCTTCCTTCGAACCTGTCGTAACTGCCCTCCAGGCAGGAGACGCATCATAAAGATTCCAATGCTCCAAGGTAAAAGCGAAACCAGCGCGACCTGTCCCGCATTGAGCGTAAATTGGTAAGCCCTTTTCGCGGCAGCCTTCGATCCACCTCAGAGGACGTCGGTGAACTTCTGGATCCTGGCGTGCAGGAGCGACGACATTATGTAGAAGTGGGCGCTGCGCAACGGCCGCAAGTTCCTCTAGGAATGCGATATCAGCCCGAATGTCTCCCGTCCCTTGCGTTATCTGAATGAAGCCTTCGTCACGATCCGCCAGAACTTGCGCAAGGTTGAAGATGTCTTCGTCGCACATGATGTCGGTCACCATCGGACTGCCGTCAAAATCAGCCTGGACGCTATCCGGACCTAACCGTTGAATCGAGAAGCCACATAGCCCGGCGTCCATGCCTTCGTGCAAAAGCCGCGCCATCTCTTTACGCTCAACTTCCGAAGCTGGGGTTCCGGCCTTAGCCTTTTCTAACCCCATCACATAGGTCATCAACGAGGCGGTGGGCATGTACTGAATCACGTTGACACCCTTTGGAATCCGATCCAAGGAGTCGAGATATTCAGGGATGGTCTCCCAATCCCATTGCATTCCCTGTTTCATTGACTCGAACGGAATCGCCTCCGTCCGCGTCATCGTCAACATCGAACGTTCGCGAAAGTCCTTAGTGACCGGAGCGAAGCCAAAGCCGCAGTTGCCTAGAACCACCGAAGTGACGCCATGGTAACCCGAGATGGTGCACCAAGGGTCCCAACGAATCTGCGCGTCATAGTGAGTATGGAGATCCACAAAGCCCGGGGCCACTATCTTTCCTGTGGCGTCGATTACTTCCTTAGCTACTCCGTCCGCCCGGCCACCTATCTTTGAGATTTGGCCATCTTTAATCCATAGGTCGCCTTTGAAACGCGGAACCCGAGTCCCGTCAACGATCGTGCCTCCAGCGATGTGAATGTCGTACGCACTCATCCTGCCCCCTTTTAGTGCTGAGCTTCCTAGACCAAAATCCAAGAGCTCTTACACCTCTAGCGTAATCATCTGACAACATCTGTGTGTGCAAACTGGATCTTCCTGCGACCAAGCGTCCTTCGGAACCGCTGTCCACCAGGTTCTCGAATCGATCGGAGTGGGGGAGATCCTGAGCTATGGCGAGGTTGCAGCGGAAGCTGGTTTTCCCAGAAGTGCACGGGCCGTCGGCCAATTCCTCCGTCACAGTGAGGGCTATCCATGGTGGAGAATTGTTACGGCAAGCGGCAGACTCGTGCCAGGACGAGAAGCGCTCCAAACCGAACTATTGCTGTTGGAGGGCGTCACCGTCGTCGATGGCCACATCGCCGACATGACTAGAAAACCCGAATAGCACTTATCATTGCGGGTTATTACGTAAGATCGTGGCGTGGCTCGACCCAAGAAACCAAAATCCGCGAAGAAACCTAAGCAAAACAAGCTGGATTCATTACCGGACAATGTCAAACAGGCAATCGCAGCTAAACAATCGCAAAACAAAGGCCGACAGGTTGCCGGCCGTTCTGACGGCAGAAACACCGGCTATGGCGGCGGCGCTGCCAAACGAACGGGTGGCCGAGACCGCTGAAGTCTTAGCGGAGGATAGGGAACGGTAATCGAGCGTATTTCTGAAGTTCTGACCTACGTTACATAATGTAGCTTATGAGCGTTACGGCTAAACGTCGAGGGCGTGGCCGTAATCCTTGCTGTGTTTGACGATGAATTCCTTTCGCGGCTCAACAGGTGCTCCCATCATTACCGTGAAAGCCTTTTCTGCCTTCTTAGCGTCATCGAGTGTTATGCGCCTGAGAACGCGGCTTTCCGGGTTAAGCGTGGTCTCCAGAAGTTCGTCATCGTCCATTTCGCCCAAGCCTTTGAAACGCGTCACGCGATACCGTCTGCCTTTCGCTGTCAACTGACTGACTCGGGCTTCCAATTCTTTCTCGGAATACACAAACTCTTTATCTTGTCCGAGGACCAGCGCATGTGTTGGCGGTTGTGCTGCGTAGATGTGGCCGTTCTCAAGCAACGGTCTCATGTAGTGATAAATCAGTGTCAAAACCAGGCATCTGATATGACTACCGTCCACATCCGCATCGGCCAAGAGAATAATCCGATCGTAGCGACGCGACGACAGGTCGAACTCGGGACCAGAGCCAGCGCCGACCGCGGTGAACAAGGCCGTTGCCTCGGCATTGTCTAGAACTGCCTTCTTTGTGCCTTTACCCGCATTGACTACCTTGCCCCGAAGAGGCAGAACGGCCTGCCAGGCGCTATCGCGTGCTCGCTTAGCTGGTCCCGCAGCCGAATCTCCCTCGACGATTAGCAACTCGCCCTCTGGGTGTAGGCGACAATCGGACAGCTTGTCTGGGAGCCCGTTATTACCAAGTTGGGCAGCTTTCCGTCGATTGTCGAGGGCTTGTTTGGTACTAACCCTGTTCACGACGGCTTCCGTTACTTTGTCCAAGATAGCTTTGACGTGTATTTTTTTGGACCCTTTGGCTGATCCGTCAAACCACTCTTTGAGACCATCGCGTGCGACGGCACCGACAATCTTTTGTACTTCGGGGGTACCTAACTCCCGCTTAGTCTGGCCGCGAAATTGCGGTTCAGGGAAAACTGCTCGGACGACCGCTATCAGCCCTTCTTGAGCATCCTCTTTTTGGACTTTGGCTTCTTCTTTTAGTTTTCGAAGCTTCCGCGGATCAGCTGCTGTTAACGCTTGGTTGACTGCTGTGGTTAGGGAACGCTCGAAACCTGCGACGTGAGTGCCGCCGTCAGGGGTCGGGATCGTGTTCACAAAACTAATAATCCGGCTTTCGTAGTTTTGAACCCACTTAAGGGCAATATCAACATGGCACTCTCGTGTGACTTCCGTGAGTTTGCCGTCAACTGGAACTTTCTCCAGAAAATCTCCAACGCCCTCAACTCGCACAAGCCCTGTAACAGGTTGATGTTCGCCTGCCAGGAAGTCGACGTAGTCCGCCAGGCCGCCCTTGGAGACGAACTCCTCCGCCGGCCGTTTTGAAGCCTTGCGCTTGTCGTTGAGCCGAATTTTCAGCCCGGGCACTAGAAAGCAGATCTGCCCCAAGCGCTCTCGAACCTCTTCGTAGTCGATAACAGCATCTGGGTCGAAAATGTCCCTGTCTGGCCAAAATCGAACGCGAGTGCCCGTCCGTCCCGACGGCACCTTGCCCACTTTTTTTAGTGCGTGGCCTGGCGTAAAGCGGCCATTGTTGGCGAATTGGCCAGCAAGTTGATCCTCGAAAGCCAGGTGATGAGTGGCGCTCTTGCGATCGACTTCGACTTCCATTCGGCTCGACAATGCGTTAACTACCGATGCTCCTACCCCATGTAGACCTCCAGACGCGCCGTAGGCCCCGTTACCGAACTTTCCTCCCGCATGTAGCTCCGTGAAGACCACCTCAAGAGCCGTAACATTGCCGTCTTTCTTGTCTACAGGTATGCCGCGTCCATCGTCCGTGACCTCGTAGGAGTCGTCTGAGTGGAAGATCACTTCAACGACTTTTGCGTAGCCTGCAGCGGCTTCATCAACACCGTTGTCAATAATCTCCCACAACAGGTGCGTAAGCCCAGCAGAACCCGTTCCGCCGATGTACATGCCAGGGCGTTTCCGCACAGCTTCAAGACCTTCAAGGACTTCTATATGTTCGGCGTCGTAGCTGCCGGCGGCCTTTTCCGCGTTGTTTCCCTTCGTCCTGGCGGCCATTACAAGCGGTACTCCCCTATCAATAAGATCCGACCTTCTAGAGTGCTCGTCATACTGTCGCGGCGAGTGAGTTCTAACACCAAGGGCACTGGCGTACTATCGGCTTTTTTGTCATCGGAGGCGTCTGCTACAACTGCAGCAAGTTGTTGACTTCGACCCACCCAGCCAAAGGCTGCAGTCGTTTCGAAATCGCGCCATTTGACTGTCTTCACACCACCCGTGGCACGGCCTTTGCTGGGAATTTCAGCGACATCTGTCGCTTTGATTGCGCCCTCGTCGCTAATTACCACGACCGCTGTTCCAAACTCGACAACACCTGAAGCAATTACGTTGGCGCCCGGCTTCAACTTCATTCCGGCCACCCCACTAGCTCCCGGACCTTGAAGTGAGATTCCTTGCGCTGGAGTTCGCAGCGCCTGGCCATCGGAGGCGACCATGACGATCTCACTATCTTCACTTGTCACGAACGCTGACGCCACACGGTCGTCGCCCTTAAGCTTTATCGCGGAACTACCGGACCTGAGACGTTTCAAAAGGTCGGCTTCGACCCGTTTGGCGGTTCCATTGCGAGTTACGAGCACGATTGGGTCCATGCCGTCACCGAAAAGTCCGACAACCCTTTCGCCTCGACTCAACGAAAACATTTCGGTTACTGATGCTCCGCGGCTACCTCTTACCATCTCAGGAATCTCACGCGCTCTCACGGAGAGCACGCGTCCTTGATCTGTGACCGCTGATACAACAGCGAACGCCGACGTCTCAAGGCTTCGGGCCACAACGTCATGGCGTCCAGGCTTCGCCGTGAACTCTTCGTTCGGAGACCGGCGCCCAAGGAGTCCTGAAGTCGACAACGTGACCAAAGTTGGCTGGTCTCCAATTTCCTCTAGGCCGGGTTCAGTCTCTTCTGGAACATCATCCTCAATGGTGACGAGGTCACTAGCTCTAGTCACCTTGCTTCTTCTTGGTGTAGCGAACTCCTGAACCAATTCACGTAGCTCGTCTCGGACGGCGTTTCGTTGGCGGGTTTCGGACGCAAGCAGTTTTGTTAGTTTGCCTATCTCGGTCTGCACTTCGATGAGTTCTGCCCGCAACTTATCAACCTCAAGCGCCGTCAACCGACGAAGCTGCATATCGAGAATATGGGTTGCTTGCATGTCGCTTAACTTCAGCTCATCGATGAGTTTCGCTTTCGCGGTAGCAGCATCCTTAGAGCCACGAATAATCGAAATAACTCGTTCAATGTTGTCTAGAGCGAGAAGCAGCCCCAACAAAATATGTTCGCGTTCTTCTGCCCGCGACAACCGATACTTCGCCCGCCTTACGACGACGTCGAGACGGTGATCGATGTAGTACTGACACAGATCACGCAAACCGAGTGTGGTTGGCACACCCTCAACCAAGGCCACATTGTTGATGCCGAAGCTCTCTTCCAACGGTGTCAACCTGTACAGCTTTTCCAAGAGGGAATGCGGACCTACGCCCGATTTGCATTCGATGACGAGCCGCAGACCATGATGACGGTCAGAAAGATCTACAACGGCTGCTATTCCGTCAAGCTTTCCAGCGCCAATAAGTTCCCTAATCTTCGCTTGGACCCGCTCGGGACCCACCGCGTAGGGCAATTCGGTTACCACGATTCCTTGCCGGCGAGCTGTGATGTTTTCGATCTCGGCCCTAGCCCGGATTCGAATAGTGCCTCGCCCAGTTTCATACGCCTCGCGTAGCGCACCATCGTCGACAATCACTCCACCTGTCGGGAAGTCCGGGCCTTCCACGTGTTGCATGAGTTCATCGACCGTGGGCTTAGGGCGACGCTTCATTAGAACGTGTTCGATTGCCGCCCCAATCTCACCCAGGTTGTGTGGAGGCATGTTGGTAGCCATCCCAACGGCAATGCCTGAGGCGCCATTTACTAGGAGATTCGGAAGTGCACCCGGCAGACATAGCGGTTCATCACGTTCTCCATCGAAATTGGCAACAAAGTCAACGGTGTCTTCGTCCAAGTTCTCGACCATCGTCATAGCTGCTGCCGTCAGTCGAGCTTCCGTATAGCGGTAAGCCGCAGGCGGGTCATCCAAACTTCCGAAATTACCTTTGGGGTCGACAAATGGCACCGACATTGAAAAGGCTTGACCCATTCGCACCATTGCTTCGTAGATCGCGCCGTCTCCATGGGGGTGGTATTTACCCATTACCTCGCCGACGACGCCCGCAGACTTCCGGAAAGGCGTACCCGGTCGTAACCCCAGGTCCGCCATCACGTAGAGAATTCGACGCTGAACGGGCTTCAATCCGTCACGAACGTCGGGAATAGCACGACTAGTGGTGACTGAAAGCGCGTATGGCATGAAGGAGTCGCGCATTTCATCGTCAACGGGAATATCGACGATTTCTCGGGCAATTTGTTCGGGTGCCTTCGCTTTTGCCATGTCTTTCCTGTGGTTGCGGTCCTTCAAGCCGAGGGTAGGACGCTTCGCAGCACGAAGCGGGTCAATTCATGACAAAAAGCACTTGAAGAGGATTCGCTGCAATGCGGTCTGATTTCGGTAACGTTTACGTTTGTACTAAGGGACCAGCGAGGGGGCCACTACTCCCCTGCCGCCTCCCGCCCGACTAGCCGGAAAGCCCGGAGCAACGATGAGCCGACGTATCGAAGTTGAGCTGACAAGTCAGCGAGACGATGGAACCTGGACCTGGCGAGCCGCCGGCGCCAAGCAACCTAAAGGAACTCTTGACGGGGGGTTACTCTACGCCGAGGCTTCCGTCGGCGACGTCTGCAGAGCCGACGCTGATTTCGAGATCGATGGGATCTTTGTTACCGCCGTGCTGCCTCCGAAAGGACGGAGTGGGCGGCCCGACGACGAACGTATTGAGGTTATAGGTAGCGGAAATCAAGTTGATGGGGTAACCACACAACTGGCCCGCAAAGGTCGATCCGACCGACGCAAGGGCGGTGGCCAACGCGGTAAGTCAGACAAAGGCGGAAGGCCGCAGAACAAAAAGCGAAATGATGGCGAGCGGAAGCAACGCAAGCCTAAGCCGGACCTACCCCCTAAGCCCAAGGCGAAGAAACTAAAGCCAGGTCGTGCCCACCGGAAGGCTTTTATTGACGGCTTACCCGAGGAACAAAGAATTATCGCGGACCAGGTGTCGCGCGGCGGCATAGCGGCAGTTCGCAAGGAAATCGATACGCAGAATGAGCGTGCCTCTCAGGAAGGCAACGAAGCAGTGCGAGCCGATGCCTTAGTTGCTTTGGCCGAGTCGCTTCTCCCTCAACTTAAAGTCGCCGAATGGAGGGACCGCGCTGATGCTGCCTTAGCAAGCATCGCTGACGTCGACATCCGCGATTTGCGGACTGTCTTAGTGGCCGCCGAGGACTCCGCTCGAGATGAAGAAAGTCGGGAGATAGCCGAGAAGATCCGCTCAGGACTGAACCAACGTGTCGAGAAGGCTCAAGTTGAATGGCAAGATGAAATTCGCGCCGCGTTGAAAGATGAACGCGTAGTTCGAGCACTGCGTCTCAGCTCCCGTCCCCCTAAAGCCGGTAGCCCTCTTCCCCCTGACATAGCAGAAACTCTTACCACTCAAGCCAATGAGGCACTTGGTGGCGACGTGAGTCAACAGCGACTTGGGATCGTGCTAGAGGCTATTGCGTTTTCTCCGATACGTCCGTACGTAGCGCTTGCCCAGATTCCTGCCGAACCAGGCAAAGAGCTGCTGGATGTCATAACTAAGATCTCGGACCGCATACCCGCTATAGCCAAGCAGTTCGGTATTGAGCCCGTGAAAAGAACTCGTGGTAAGCGTGGCAGCTCCAAGGGCCGACCGAAGCGTCCAAAGAGCAGCGATCAAAAGAGCGATAAGGCTCAGTCCGACGCACAGGAATCAGGCGAAAACGCCGACAACGCCGCCGTAACTACAGACTCCGACAAGATGCAAGACGCTGATGGCGCAGCAACCAACGTCGAGCAAGAAGCTGAAGTGGTCGCTTCGTCGGACGCCACTGCCGAATCGCCACCTGAAGCGCCCTTGGTCGAGGAAACGCCCAAAGCGCCTCCTGTCGAATAAAGGAGCTAATACGTTGGTCGTTACATACGAAAAGCGGGGAAATATTGGTCTGTTTACCTTGGATCGCCCCGAGGCCCGAAACGCAGTAAGCCACGAGGTCTCGACCGAGCTTGAGTCTCACCTGGACGATTTTGAGTCGGACGACAGCATGTGGGTCGGAATTCTTGCTGCGAACGGTCCAGTCTTTAGCGCTGGTGCCGACCTTAAATCAGTGAGCAGTGGAAAGGGCATTGAAACACCGAAGGGTGGCTTCGCAGGCCTCGTGCGCTATCCAAGGAGTAAGCCGCTGATTGCGGCTGTTGATGGCCCAGCACTGGCTGGTGGGTTGGAAATCGTTTTGTCCTGTGATTTGGTAGTTGCCTCGTCGGCAGCGACCTTCGGCATCCCAGAAGTCAAACGCAGTTTGATAGCAGGAGCTGGCGGCCTGTTCCGCCTCCCGGCAGCGGTCGCTCGAAATGTAGCGATGGAACTAGCACTTACCGGAGATCCAATTTCAGCGGACCGTGCTTTTCAGTTGGGCCTTGTCAACGCCCTATGCGAGCCAGGTTCGGTGGTTGAAGCCGCCACCGAGTTGGCCAATCGGATAGCGGTGAATGCTCCGGTTGCGGTTCGGGAAAGTCGCAAAGTCGTTCTCGAGACTCACGGGAAATCCGACGAGGATGGATGGGATATCACCAGAGAGCACTTCCGAGTCGTCGTTAAGACCGAAGACTTCAAAGAAGGACCTCTCGCCTTTGTCGAAAAGCGTGACCCAGTCTGGAAGGGTCGCTAAGACCCTAAGACGTTGTGTCGCGTCAAAAAGTCCAACAGCCCCGGCGTTAGTTCCAGTTGATCTAATTCGGCGTGCGACGCAAATATTAAATCTGAAGCGTCATCCCTCGGCGAGGCTTCGTCGATGTTGTCGGCATCAATTTCGAAATCAGCGATCAGGTACCGGCTGCCACTGGCTTCACGTTCGACCCATCCAAGAAACTTTCCACACCTAGCTTCAAGAGATGTTTCTTCTCGCACCTCACGCTCAACCGCTGCATGCCAACTCTCCCCCAATTCAACATGACCACCAGGGACTGACCATAGGTTCTTAGCGGGCGGGTTTTTTCTTTGAATCAACAAAATCCTTCGGTCCCGAACCAAGACGGCCCCGACGCAACATAGAGGGGCGCCAGTGGGCGACACGCTAGGAGATGTCCAAAGAGTGGTGAACAGTTAGTAGACGGGCTTTGAATCCGAACGTCTCAAAAAAGTTTTTTGTGGCCCTGTTGCCAGGCAACGCCAATGAGTCAATGCCAATGCAATCCCGCTCCTTGCACCATTCGATAATTGCATTGACCATCTCTTCGCCAACACCAACTTCGCGAGCTTCTGGTTCTACCCACAAGTCTGAGATGATTCCGAGGACCTCACCGGTTCGAAGTAGTTCGACGGATGCAACCGCGTAACCTACCGGTACTTCGTTAATTAAACCCACCCAAACATCCTGGTCAGGGTCGCTGAACGCTGCTTCGAGGCTTGCTCTATGGGGCGGATTTCTGGTTTCTCGCTTACTCCATATAGAGCCACCTCTGTTATCAGCCTGCTCAGCTACCGCTTGCCCGGAGAAGCCCTCTAAGGCGTCCAGATCGGAAAGCGGCACATAGTCCACTTCTATGCCAAAACGCTTGAAGTACTTGTCGAACAGACTGACGGTTGCGCCAAACACCGCACGCGAGACCAGAATATGGTCACCGGCCGAGCACAGACTCATGAC
>CAJWBN010000010.1 GCA_913020735.1 uncultured Acidimicrobiaceae bacterium | reverse complement strand
GGTAAACGTAGAGATTCGCCAAGACCGGACTGGAATGAAGGGTTCTACATATGTCTGAGAATTCTCAAGGCCGATAGAGCGTGTGCGGAAGATTCGTTTCCACTGCGGGCTCGACGGAGCTAGAGACCTTATTCACGGCTCAGCCTTCCGAGGAGTATCTGGCTCCTAGCTACAACGTGGCCCCATCAACGAACGTATACGGGGTCATAGGTGTTCCAGGCTCCGTCAACCGAAAAATAGAAGTGTTTCGGTGGGGGTTCACTTCACCTGTAAAAGGCAAAGGTAGCGGTTCAACTTTGCTCATTAATGCCCGCGTTGAAACAGTTGACCTGAAACCTAGATTTGCTGCGTCTTTCGAATATCGTCGATGTCTAGTCCCGGCTGATGGATTCTTCGAATGGGGTGGGGGATCGAGACGAGCTGGGCGTCAACCGTCCTATATCTATAAGCAAGACCAAACCTCCATGGCCCTGGCAGGCATTTGGGAACCCAGCCGAGCGGATGGAGGCCCTCAGGACCGCCCCTCTTTGGTCATCTTGACCAGAGAATCCGATGGTCTTATGTCCGGGATTCATGACCGAATGCCGGTCACCCTGCATTCGTCTCTATGGAGTAGGTGGCTGGATACGGATCGTGACAATGCTGGTGCACTGAAACGTTCAATCGCTGAAGCACCAATTGAGACGCTAAAAGCCCATTACGTAGATACCCAAATAGGAAACCCTCGACGTGATCAACCTGAAAACATTGCTGCTGTTCAGGTCAACACTCTTTGGTAGTACCTAAAGCTGTTTTGATCGACACCGCTGCGTTGTCGAGTTCTTCAGGATCAACGGAGGTAGCTGCTAGAGAGAAATCCATATCTGCCATCGTGTTTATGGGGATCAAATGTATGTGTGTATGCGGTACCTCGAATCCAGCGATAACCATCCCGACGCGTTGAGTGTTAAACGCCTGTTTCTGTGCGGTGCCGATTTGTCCGGCGACTTCAAAGAGGTGTCGTTGCAGGTCAGAAGGGACGTCGGTCCATTGATCAATCTCGTCACGAGGCACTACGAGAGTATGTCCGTATGAGATCGGGTTGATCGACATGAAGGCGACACACTGGTCGTCTTTCCAGACGAAAGTTCCAGGTAAATCTCCTTCAATGATCATTGTGAAAACGGATGCCATGAAATGAAGCCTACGATGCAACTGATGTCTGAGCAGCCCTTACCGTGGAGACCATTCACCGTTCCGAATTTCATAAGCCTTGTTCGGCTTGGTTGCATCCCTGTTTTTCTGTGGCTCCTCTTTTCAGTGGAGGATCGTTGGGCAGCTGCTCTTTTGCTTGGGGCATTAGGTGCAACTGACTGGGTAGATGGATTTATAGCGCGGAGATTTAACCAAGTAAGCGAATTGGGAAAGATCCTGGACCCGACAGCGGATCGCCTGATGCTCTTAGTTGGAATTTTTGCGATCTGGATTGACGGATCGGTCCCGGGCTGGATCGCGTGGCTAGCACTTGTTAGGGAGGCATTAGTGGCCGTAGTCGCTCTCTTTCTCGCAGCGTTTGGAGCCAGAAAAATTGAAGTTACCTGGTGGGGGAAGACCGGCACCTTTTTACTGATGTTTGCTTTTCCATTTTTCCTAGCCGGGGAGAGCGATATTTTTATAGCGTCTTTTTTCGCCGTTGGAGCTTGGGTTTGCGCGATTGTGGGACTCCCCATTCACTATTGGTCGGGGGTAACATACGTCCCCGCGGCCCGAGAGGCACTTCGGCAAGGTCGAGCCAGCCGGTGAGCGCAGATCCGCTCGTTGCCTGGGTGGGATAGGTTGAGGGTATGGATACACCTGATGAGCTTCGATATTCGAGTGACCACGAGTGGGTGCGTATAGAAAATTCTTTGGCCCACATTGGCATTACAGATTTCGCCCAGGATGCTTTGGGAGACGTCGTATATGTAGAACTTCCCGAGGTCGGGCTACCGGTGTCTGCAAACTCAGCGTTTGCTGAGATTGAGTCGACTAAGTCAGTCTCGGATGTTTTTGCGCCTATTTCAGGAGAAGTCGTTGGAATTAACGATGCCCTTGAAGACCGCCCGGAACTCGTCAACGAAGACCCCTACGGTGAAGGTTGGATCTGTGTAATTAAACCGAGTGAGGAATCTGAATTTGATCAGTTGATGGATGCGCAAAGCTATGAAGCGTTTGTCCTTCAAGAAAGCCAGGGGGAGTAGATGACTCAATTATGTGAAGGGTGTGGTCACTCAAACGATGTAGGGGCGCGGTTCTGTTCTAGTTGTGGGCGGCCCTTGAGTCTTGCTGAAGAAGCCAGCACTGAAGCGCTCGAAACTCTTACAGGTGACTCTGAAGGTATCGACCTCGAAAATCCATTAACAGGGGCTGCGTTAATCGTTGCTAGTGGGCATCAGGCGGGCACTCAATATGCGGTTACAGCGCAGGTCGTTACAGTGGGACGTCACCCAGACAGTGACATATTTCTCGACGACATCACTGTTTCTCGACTTCACGTTGAGTTGACGGCGAGCGATACGGGCTATGACATCAAAGACGTAGGATCGCTGAATGGCACTTATCTGAATGGGGAACGCCTAGAAGACAACAAAGCCTTGCTTACTAATGGCGATGAATTGCAGATAGGTAAGTTCAAATTGCTTTATCTTGTGTCATCGGCCACTTGAAAGCGAGCTAGCAGCCGACAAGCCAGCTAAGGTCAGAACATGATCGAGATGGAGTTACTCGGAGTTCAGGTTGAGTTGCCATCAAACAGCCCTTTGCTGTTGTTAAGAGAGACTGAAGGGCAGGGAAGGGTGTTGCCTGTTGTGATCGATACCCCCGAGGCACATGCTATTCATCGGGGAATTGAGGGCATCCGTCTAGCAAGACCCCTAACGCACGACCTGCTAGTAACCATGCTGGAAGAACTCCAGGCAAATGTAATTGGGGTGGTAGTGACGGAGCTTCGCGAGCGCACTTTTTTTGCAGAGATCGAGCTGCAAGTTGAGGGCGAGAGCTGCACTATTTCGGCCAGACCTAGTGACGCGATAGCGATTGCTGTTAGGACAGACACTCCGATCTTTGCTTCGGAAGACGTTCTTGCTGAAGCTGGGCAAATCATCGAGGAACATGGATCTGAGGGAGATCCCGACAATGATCCAGATGAGTTGTTAGATGAGTTCAAGCAGTTCTTGGACGACGTCAACCCTGGCGATTTCTGAACATAATTCACATCAGGCAAGGTTTTTCGCGCTGAGCGCGCGAAAAATCGCGCGAAGGGTGGTTGCTTACGGTGCGGTTTACTCGTACTGTGGCATCACATCGACGTAGTTTCACCCATGTGATCGCATTGATTACTTGCCGAGATGGAGGCACAACCTTGACCGAAGGCACAGTGGCATCAGGTTTTTCAGGAAAGCGAACCGCAGAATTGGTTGGTATCACCTACCGCCAGCTTGATTATTGGGCTCGCACCGACCTCATTCGCCCATCTTTGGCTGACGCGCAAGGAAGCGGGAGTAGGCGCAGCTATTCATATCAGGATCTTCTGGAACTTAAAGTAGTAAAAACTCTGCTCGACGCCGGGATTCGACTTGAAATGGTGAGGGACGTATTTTCTTATTTACGAGAAAACCTTGGTACGGATGTCGCGTCTGCCAATCTCGTAATTAATGGCTCTTCGCCTTTGCTTGTCTCAGGGGAAGAAATAATTGATCTGATACATCAGGGCCAGGGCGTACTGAATGTTCTGCCTTTGGCCGGAGTCAAAGAAGAATTAGACAACGCCATTATCGATCTGTTTCCGTCGGTTGAGGATCGAATTCAGGCAACCGGATAACAGATACTCCGTCCCTTTGTGGCGTCTATTCGCTTTCTTGGGGATCAAATTGCATAGACGCCGAGTTCATGCAATAGCGGTCGCCTGTGGGGTCAGGGCCATCGGGGAAGACATGGCCTAAATGCGCACCGCACGACTGGCATAGAGCTTCGACGCGCACCATTCCGTGAGAAGTGTCAACTTTCGTGTCAACAGCACCGTCAGAAAGCGGTTGCCAGAAACTTGGCCAACCAGATCCCGACTCATATTTCGAGTCGCTAGAAAACAAGTCGGTGTCACAAACAACGCAGCGGTATAGCCCATCTTGTTTCTGATCCCATGTGTCGCCGGTGAAGGCCTGCTCTGTCCCAGCTTCTTGGGTCACGTGGTACTGAAGAGGGGTAAGTCGGGCTCGTAGGTCATCTTCGGTAAAGGTTTTTGAACGGTCACTCATCAGTTGTCTCTCAAACGTGATTCAGGCGAATTGTGGATAAAGGCAACACTATTGCAGTCGCTACCTCGAAATCTTATCTGTGGAAAACAAAGATCTTTCCACTATGAATTCACAGGCTTTTGGCACTAGTTAGCCACAACTGACTCTAGGTAAGTTCTAAAGCATGATCTTTGAGTTGGAGTTTGTTGATGGTCGCGAGGAAGTAATTTGTGGGGTCGATAATTATCAACAGGAAGGTCCCATGACGACCTTCTTTCACTCAGAAGGCCGGAATTATGTTGACTCATGGTCGGTCCGTGTTGCGAGCTATAGAACCATCGATCTTGCCTCGGTTCGACGGATACTCACGGTTGGCTAGTGCTCGGCGGAGAGTTTCAATAAAGAGATCTAAGTGTCGTAATGTAGCTAGGGCTAAGAGTCACCTTTGTTCAAAGACCTAACGATGTCGACAATTCCGCCCAGGCTGTCTAACCGTTCTTGCATGTCGACGCCTTCTGGCTGAACCCGAAGAACAGAGATCCCCGCTTCTTGATAGGCGCGAACGCGTTCGGTGACCTCCGCGATAGAGCCTAAAAAGTTGGTCTGTAAGATCAGTTCATCAGGGACAGCTTCGATGGCCTGCTCGCGTTGGCCGTCCACCCATAGCTGTTGAACTCGTCGTGCGTCTGCCTCGAAGCCGCCGCGGCTGTAAGCGGCGTTGTAAAAGTTGGTCGTCGCCGAACCCATTGCCCCCAATGTGAATGCAACTCCTTGCCTTCTAGGCGCTAATAGGCGCTCAGTGTCATCACCGAATTGAACAGCGCCGCCGGCTTGGTATTCGATGCTTGACGGGTCCCTGCCAGCTGCTAGAGCCCCTTGTTGAACATGCCCAATTGTGGCAGCAGCTCCAGTGGGAACGAAGGATGTTCCTGCCCATCCATCAGCTACCTGTCCGGTGTACTCAAGCGACTTTGGCCCTAGCGTTGCGAGCCAAATTGGTATTTGTTCGTTGGCGGGCTGAGCTAAACGAAGGGCTTTGCCCTCCCCGCCTGGTCGAGGCAAAACATGGTGTGACCCCTCGTAGGTAATTTTCTCGCCAGCAAATGCCTGCCTGACTATGTCAACTGTTTCCCGCAGACGGGTAAGGGGCTGGTGGAAAGGGATTCCATGCAGTCCTTCAACAACTTGGGGTCCACTCACACCTAGTCCCAAAATGAATCGGTCGTCACTAATGGCTGCCATAGACAAAGCTGTCATAGCCGTCATAACAGGAGTGCGAGCCGAGATCTGCAATATGCCTGTTCCGAGTTGCACTTCTTTGGTTACTGCGGCTAGGTAGGCCAAGGTGCTCACACCGTCCATACCCCATGCCTCTGCGGACCAAATTATGTCCACACCCATTTGCTCGGCCTCGCGTAAGAATTCCACCTGAGTGTCCCAATCCCGCTTCTTGCCTGAAGCAGGTCCACCGAATGCAATAGAAATCTTCATAGCTCCTGCCTAGCGCACCAAAGCGACTTTTGCAGCGCTAGTTTCTCTTTATGGAAATAAAGCCGTTAACGGGGGCCTTTGGCGCTGAGGTATTTGATATTGACCTCAAAAGTGGCATCAACTCAGAAGAAGTCCGATTGATAGACGAAGCTCTTGCCGAAAATGTAGTTCTTGTGTTCCGAAACCAAGAGCTGGATATAGACGGTTTTGAGAAGTTCGCGAAGACTCTTGGTGATTTTGGTGACACGCCTTTCATCACGCCAGTTGATGGTCATCCAAACGTCTTGCGGCTCTTGCGTGAGCCTGAAGAGAAAGGCCCCCTCTTTGGTAGCGGGTGGCACAGTGACTGGAGTTTTCAAGAGCAGCCGCCAAGTGCAACTTTGCTGTACGCCCTAGAGGTTCCAGAGGCTGGAGGAGACACAGCATTCACTAATCAGTATCTAGCTTTTGAAAGTTTGTCGGAGTCGATGCAGGCCATTCTTCGCGGCTTAAAGGGACTTCACTCCGCGGAACGGAGCTACGGCCCTCGAGGAACATTTGGCCGGCCAGACCCGGACTCGTCGATGAACATTCAAGGAGATGAGACAGCGGTCGTTCTTCAAACACACCCTATGGTGCGTTCCCACCCGCTAACTGGACGTCAATCCTTGTTCGTCAATGAGGTCTATACCGTCGGCATAGAAGGAATGACAAAGACTGAAAGCGACGCATTGCTCGAATTCTTGTTTGCACACAGTCGCCAGATTGCTTTCACTTGTCGGGTTCGGTGGATGCCGGGGACTTTGACTATGTGGGATAACCGAGCGACGCAGCACTTTGCGATCAATGACTATGCGGGAAGCAAAAGGGAGATGTATCGGATCACTCTGGCTGGCGAGCAGCCCGTGTTGAGCTAGTCCGCCGGTGAGGCTTCTATAACGACTAAGGGCCCCAACAAAGCTAGATCTTGCAAGGCCTGGTCGTACAAAAATTTTTCAGTACATGCAGGTCTGGCCCAGTCCTCCTCATCACGTGTCGGAAGCCTTCCTCTGGCACTTACTTCGAGATCACCAGTTGATCTGCTGCTCACCAAGACGTTTTGTTCCAGCAGCATTTGAATGAACTTTTCTGGGTCGTGACTCGGTTCATCGAAAACGTACAGCTTGGACCCATCGGTAACGAAAGGCGTGATGTAGTGAGTGGTTTCTCCTTGCGACCCACTGATATCGAAGCGAAGCATTAGTGAGTCGCTAAAGACTTGAAATGGCCGATCGGTAAAGCTGTTCATTGGAGTGGACCGTAGCAAGGAGCGGGTGTCTGAGGTCGACACGAGGTAGGTTCTTCGTAGATGTCGACAACAAGAGGCATGGGGGTTTCCAGATGTCAGTTCAAGAGGGCGAATATTGTGGGTTTCTCACGGCTGTTGAGGATCCCGGCATTCTGGTTGTGACCTTTAACCGGCCCGAAAGCCTAAATGCATCTACGGCTGCGATGAAACGAGACCTAGTTGAAGTTCTGACGCAAACCCAAATGGACGACCGCATCCGTGTTGTTGTCTTCACGGGCGAAGGACCGGCTTTTTGGGCGGGAGATGATCTGAAGGGTTACGGCGGTGACAGTACCCAGGTTCCGCAGATCCATCATGGACATCACAATCCTTCTGGTACCTACAACGGCTTGCGGACAATATCTCAAGCGGTCAATACAGCTGTCCGCAATCTCGACAAGCTATCGATAGCGGCGATAAACGGGTTCGCTATTCAAACAGGATTTTCGCTGGCCCTCGCCTGTGATTTTCGCATTGCTTCGCGGTCAGCAAAAATGGGAAGTGCGACCCTGAGGTTCGGGTTGTTGCCTGATGAAGGTGGCCAATGGTTGCTTGTGCAGCACCTTGGAGTGGCCAAAGCGATGGACTTCATGATGCGTAAACGAATTGTTGATGGTGAAACCGCATGTGAGCTCGGTCTTGTACACGACGTCGTTGATGCCGAAGACCTAATGGATGAGACTTTAAAGCTTGCTCGGGAACTTGCAGAAGGTCCTCAAGTCGCCATGAGAATGTTGAAACGGTCGATCTTATTGGCAGCTGATCTAACCTGGGATCAGTCGCTTGATGAGATCGCGGCCAAGACGGCTGTAACTGACCACCTTCCTGATGCTCGAGAAGGAGCTCAGGCTTTTATAGAAAAACGACAGCCTCGATTTAACGGGTGGCTCGAAGGTCGAGCGGACCCGCCGATGGACGGACCCGCTCCATGGGAAGCGGATCCTCAGTAAGAATTGTGAAGAGGAGCAGTCCCAAATAACGGCAGAGGACGTTTATCGTAGATCTGCTGTTAATTCCTCAAGAGCGCCGAGGAGCATCTTTACGTTGCGCATCTGCGCTGTATGACCCATGCATCCAATGCGCCACACTTTGCCAGCTACTGGACCAAGGCCGCCACCGACTTCGATTCCGTAGTGGTTAAGTAGATGTTGGCGCCCTTCGGCATCGTTCAGCCCGTCTGGGATCGAAACAGTTGTAAGTTCGGGAAGTCGATGTCCCTCTTGGGCCCATAACTCGAAGCCGAGTTCGGGTAGGCGTCTATGAAGTTCATCTCCACAAGCCTGGTGGCGTTCCCAAGCTTGTGAAAGACCTTCATCGAGCACGACTCCCAAACCCGCATGTAACGCATAAAGCATTGAGATAGGGGCTGTGTGATGGTAGGCACGGGCGCCATCGCCGGTCACATAGTCCTTGATCATGTTCAAGTCCAGATACCAGCTTTGCGGAGTCTCCACGAGCCTCTCCATAGCTCTATCGCTGACAGTTATTGGAGAGAGTCCCGGAGGGACTCCGAGGCACTTCTGAGTTCCGCTATAAGCGATATCGATAGCCCACTCATCAATTAAAACGGGAATACCACCGAGGGAAGTTACACAATCGACTAGAAGTAGGGCATCACGTTTGCCGGCGCCTAGCTCTTTGATGTCATTTCGGACGCCGGTCGATGTCTCGGCGTGTACTACTGCAATCATGTTGGGATTAGGGTGCGCGTTCAAGAGTCTCTCGGGGTCTATTGCCCGCCCCCACTCTTCTTCAACTCGAGTGACCACAGCTCCTGCTCGAGTTGCAACGTCACACATTCGGTTGCCGAAGACGCCGTTGACTCCAACTACGACTTCGTCACCCGGACTAATGAAATTAACGAATGAGGTTTCCATCCCAGCCGAACCGGTGGCGCTAATCGGAAATGTTAGAGAGTTATTTGTTTGCCATATCTCTTGTAAACGCTCATTGGTTTCATCCAGAAGAGATATGAATTCTGGATCCAAGTGCCCAAGAACCGGCCGAGCGAAGGCCTCCATTACTTTTGGATACGGATTACTCGGGCCGGGGCCCATCAATATTCGGTCGCTATGAATCACGCCGAGCAACCGTAGTCACCAGACCGACTAGATGCACAATTGTCTACGAAGAGTCTGCGGCGAGGCGGGTGATCAAGCTGCTCGTGTCCCAGCGCCCGCCACCCTGTTCTTGAATTTCTTTGTAGTAAGAATCAATTAGTCGAGTGACTTCTACAGAAGTTTGGAGACGATTCGCCTCTTCCATCACTATGCCTAGATCCTTCCGCATCCAGTCGACGGCGAATCCGAAATCGAATTCGTTGCGAATCATTGTTGACCCTCGATTCGCCATCTGCCAGGAACCCGCTGCGCCTTTGCTGATCGTCTCGAGGACAAGTTCGAGGTTAAGTCCACTACGTTTTCCGAACTCAAGAGCTTCTGATAGGCCTTGAAGTAAACCTGCTATACAGATTTGATTAACCATTTTGGTCAGCTGGCCAGATCCGCTCGGACCAATGAGATTACAAGCTTGACTGTATGCAGAGATAATTGGTGCGGCCAGATCGAACCACTTTTTCTGCCCACCGCACATGACTGTCAACATTCCGTTTTCGGCGCCTGCTTGGCCTCCGGAGATGGGCGCATCGAGGAATCCGACGTTCTGGGCAGAACAGAGTTCATTCAGTTCCTTGGCAAGCGCGGCTGATGCCGTGGTGTGGTCGACAACCACTGCCTGAGGAGCAACGCCCGCTAATACGCCGTGATCGCCCAACACGACGGAGCGAACATCGTCATCGTTTCCGACACAGATAAAGGTCACTTCGGCCCCGCTGGCTGCTTCCCGTGGAGTGCCTGCGGATCTACCCTCGTTTTGTTGCGTCCACATTTCTGATTTTGAACTTGTCCTGTTGTACACAGTTACGGAATGTCCGGCTTGTGAAAGGTGCTTGGCCATCGGAAAACCCATGACACCTAGGCCTATAAATGCGACTTTCTTTGAGGTGGGCATGAAGCAGTCCTTTGCTTTGATGCAATACTTTAACTAAGCACCGGCACGTTGAAGACTGACCTTTATTTGTTTCATGTGCTGGTTTGATCGCTTGAGATCAAACCACGAACTTCGTGTTTCAAGACCTTGCCCATAACGTTTCTCGGTAGCTCGTTAGTCCATATAACTTGCTTGGGGTACTTAAAAGGGGCAACTTTCCCACGGAAAAGGTCTAGAACAGCTTGACTATTTTGCTCAGTTCCTGGGGCTGCTACGGCTACGACTACTGGAACTTCACCCCAACGGCTATCCGGCGCGCCAACCACTGTCGCTTCGAGGAGTAAAGCGCTTTCCGCAAGCACATTCTCCAATTCAGCAGGGTAAATGTTTTCTCCACCAGAAATGACAAGATCCTTCTTCCGGTCATCGATATAAATCCAGCCCTCAGAATCTTGGTGCCCAACATCCCCCGTGTGAAACCATCCATCGGTTATCGACTCGGAGGTAGCGTTGGGGTTGCGCCAGTAACTACTCAGTATGTTCGGTCCTCGAACCCACAGTTCTCCGGATTCGCCGTCGTTCACGTCGGTTCCATCATCGCTGACTATGCGCACATCACACAGAGTTGCGGGTTTACCGCATGAGCCGGGCCGACCTGAGGCACTATCGACCCGCATCACAACTGCTGTTGGCGCAGTCTCAGTTGCTCCATAAACCTGACCCACTGAAATTCCCCGGTCGAAGAAAGGGCGAGTTGTTGCTTCTGGAATTGTTGACGACCCTGCCATCAGCCCCGTAAGCGAGGATAAATCTGTTCGTTCGAAGTCTGGGTGGTTGCTTACTGCATTCAACGTTGCGGGAACAAAAAGTGACCAAGTGGGCCTCCAGCGTTCAACGTCTGCAAGCCATTGTCCGGGGTCAAACAATTCGTGAAGAAGAACCGATGCTCCGCCCATTAACGCTGGAAGCGTCTGGATATTCAATCCTCCTACGTGGAATAAGGGTAGAAACGTTAGGAAGCGATCTTTGGAAGTCAAGTCGTGAGCGTGGGCGCCATTGACGGCATTCGCGGCTAGGGCACTTTGGGAAAGAACCGCCCCTTTCGGAGTTCCAGTGGTTCCCGATGTGTAGGCCAGTAAAACTGAATCGCTGAGTTTGCCGATTCTGGGGGTCGAATCGATGGGTTCAGCTTGGGTGACCTCAGCTAGTGGATGGACTGGAATTCCGGCGGCGGCTTCTTGGGCGTGTGCAAGGAAGCTTTCATGGGCAATGACAAGCTTTGGTTCAGCGTCTTGGAGAATCCAATGGTGTTCGGAGACAAGTAAACGCGAATTGAGGGGTAAAAAAATGGCTCCCAGTCGGGAGCAGGCGAGTAGGAGTTCGATCGCCAGAGGGTGATTTGGTCCGAGCCAAGCAACTCGATCGCCCGCCCGTACGTTGTTGCTGTTTAGCCAGCTGGCCGTGGCGGAAATTCTGGTTGAGAATTCTTCATAATTCTTCTCAATACCGTTGAATTCAATAGCAAGGGTGCGCGGTTGATGGCAAGCCCAGTTATCTACCCACGATGCGAGATCCGCTCCATTGCTCCACATAAGCAGTGTCGCTAAGCCAAGTCACCCTGCAGGACGCCATCAATTACCACTGGGTCGCCATCTAGCGCCACCGTATGATTGCGCATAGGGAGGTCGAAATGTCCAAGAGTATGTCGACCGGCATGTTCGTTGGCGCCGGTTGAGTACAGAAAGTTCCCGGCAAATGCTCTCTGCTCAGTGCCGTTAGTTTGACTTCTGTCATACAAAGGCAGGGTGTCCCAGCGAGCACCTGGATTCATTCCCCAACCAATATGGCTAGTCGCGTAGGCATCTGGATCGCCCCATGCATCTGAGTAGCTACGAAATAGCGCAGCATCGGTACCTTCGCCCGCTACATCTACCACGAAGTCGTTTTCGATCGTGAGCGTAATAGGTGACTCGACGTAGCGTTTGAAAGTTAAATTCATATCGCCTCGATCCATAACGATGACCCCATTTACGGTGTTGGCTTTAGGGAAGGCTAGGCATAAGCCCCCAGGCCAGTGCGATATCGACCCTGGTTGAGTTGTGTATCCCCAGCCACCTCCGCAAGGAGCATCGGTGAGGTCTACCGCTACATCAGTTCCGGCTTGCGACGTAACGCGCATTTCGTTCGCTTTGATTAGCTTTTTTATACCTGCTTTGACTTTGGGTTCGAGATCCTTTGTTGGCATCAGTCTTTCAAGGGCTTCTGGATGTTCGTTGGAGACCATGAGTACCCTGCTGCCCTCAGCCAGAATTTCTGGCAACTCGGGGGCGTGGAGCAAGCCTTCTACGGTGCAGTCGACCACGAAGTCCACTGAGGAGAGAGCCTTAATTACCGCTGTCGATCCGGCAATAGCGTCTGAAGCCCCAGTTGATCTGACTGGGACTGGTGCTCTTTGTCTTAAAGTCGGTAGGACAATGTGGATCGGTCGGATACCTAGTCGGTCAAGAGCTAGCTCTGCCAGGTTTACGTTGACACTCCGGCTCTGAGTCTCGGAAAGGATTGCTGCACTTTGGTTGTCATCAACAGCGCACATTTCGAACACGCGAGCGAACACGTCAATCCATTTACCTTCGATGCGTTCAACGAGCATGCTTCCTCCTGGTTGTGCAGCGCGAAAGCGACTGCTTGGATCTAGTTAAGCATTGATAAGTAGGAGTTAATCAAGATTCCTAAAGTCTGACTTATATTGACAGTTCCGGTTTATATCTGACGAAACCCACCAGATCATAAATGGTCTCGTGGGTCTAGGTCGCTTCCGTGTAGATGGCTTGTGTCGTTGTATCGCCGACACATCCACCGTCGTCCACGATCATTGCTAGAGCTAACCTCTAGCTCAGTAATTGAGGTAACGCCGGGTGCAAGCTCTGTTTGCCATTGGTTCGGCGCTAAACCAAATGCGACCGCCATTGCAGCGGAAATGACTCCTCCGTGACACCCAACCAGAATGGTTGAGCCCCTGTGTGTGCGCTCGATCTCGCTTAGGGCTTGTCCTACACGATGACGGAAGCCAGCTCTGCTGTCTGCACCGGGGATGATGGGTACAAATGGGTCTCTTTGCTCGAAGTTACCGAGGTCGTAGCGCTCTCTGACTTGCTCCCAAGTAAGCCCATCAGCCTCCCCGAGACGGAATTCTTCGAGCTCAGAATGGATGTTGACTTCATGAGGCTCTGAGAGGCAAGAAAGTAGAATCTCAGTAGTTTCGATTGCCCTTGGAAGTGGTGAGGAATAGACCACGGTAAATGAATTTTCGTTGCCCGTTGCGAACCTCTCACCTAAGGAAGTTGCCTGTTCCTTGCCGCGTTGCGAGAGCCCCGAACAGGTCTTAAGCCCGCCTACTACTCCGTTAACCATGACATTAGATTCCCCATGGCGGACCAAAAGAAACCTGGTTATCAACGGGGTGTTTTCTGTCGGTTCGGTCATCGAGGCACTTTAGGCGCATAAACGCTTGAGCAACCAAAACATGCTTAGGCGACCTAGCCTACGATCCCGTGCAAAGTGTTCTATTTGGAGAGCGTCCTGATGACAGAACTCGAAGTTGAGGTGGAGCCAAGTGAGGCGGGGTTTGATGCAAAGCGCCTACATCGGCTGGGTGACCATTTAGACAAATATGTAGACGAAGGACACCTGCCGGGCGTGAACGTATTAGTAAGTCGCGAAGGCAAGATCGTCTATCGACACATGTATGGGCAGCGTGACATGGAACGGGCGTTGCCCGTCGAGGCTGACACCATCTATCGCTTCTACTCCATGACGAAACCAATTACTTCGGTTGCCATCATGCAGCTTTATGAGAGAGGTATTTTCCAGTTAAAAGACCCGATATCGAACTGGATACCGTCATTTGCGGAGAGTCAGGTTTTCGTTGGGGGTGACGCCGAAAATCCGCAGACCAGGGAAGCAAGTAGAGCCATTTCGATCCATGATTTGTTGACGCACACAAGTGGTCTTACTTATTTCTTTCATATGGCTCATGTTGTTGACGAAATGTATAGAAGAGCTGGTTTTGATTGGACTAAAAGCCCTGGCGACCTAGAAAGTCAATGCGATCTTTTGGCTTCGCTTCCCTTGCTATTCGATCCCGGAACGGAATGGAATTACTCGTATTCGACTGACGTCTTAGGTCGCCTCATAGAAGTAATGAGCGGAATGAGTCTTGACGCGTATTTGAAGAGAAATATATTCGAGCCGCTGGGGATGGTTGATACCGACTTTTCAGTCCCGAGCGAGAAACAGGAGCGATTTGCGTCCTGCTACTACCCAAACGGTGAAGCAAGGCAAGCAGCTCTGCTCGACGATGCCCAAAGGTCTCGGTACCTTCACGAACCTCCAGCGTTATCTGGTGGCGGTGGACTGGTTTCAACGCTAGCTGACTATCATCTTTTCACTCAGGCGTTAAGAAATGGCGGCTCACTAAACGGTAAACGCATTGTTGGACGGAAGACCTTGGACTTCATGACGAGCAATCATTTACCTGGCGGCGTTGACTTGACTGAGTACGGGCGCCCTCTCTTCTCCGAGACAGCCTATGACGGGGTCGGGTTCGGGCTGGGCTTCTCAGTAGTAATTGATCCTGCAAAAGCCAAAGTTCTGTGTCAAAAGGGAGAATATGCGTGGGGCGGGGCTGCTTCCACGGCGTTCTGGGTCGACCCCGTCGAAGATTTGACGGTCATATTTTTAACGCAGTTGCTGCCCTCGAGTACGCACCCGATTAGGCCTGAGATGAAGACGTTGGTTTATCAGGCACTCGTGTAGTCGAGATAGCTCAAATGCGTTGGTTGGTTGTCATTTAGGACGCAGCTAATTTATTGGAACAGTAAGAATCGCTGCCAAATGCCTGCGAGACTCGTCCGTATGAGCAACGAACCTACCGAAGAGTTTGATCTCGTTATTGTTGGAACTGGATCGGGCAACAGCATTCCGGGACCGGAATTTGACCACTGGAAGATAGCGATAGTTGAAAGAGGTTTATTCGGAGGCACGTGCCTGAACGTGGGTTGTATTCCATCGAAAATGTTTGTTTATGCAGCAGACGTCGCCCAAATTGTTCGGGCCGCTGGAACCTATGGCATTGAGGCGGAACTCACAGGCATAAACTGGCGGGCTATTCGCGACCGTGTTTTCGGGCGAATTGACCCGATCGTGGAGGGTGGCGAGAATTATCGCCTAGGAGATGAGTGTCCTAATATCACCGTCTTCAAGGGTGAAGGGCGTCTGACAGGCGAGCGGCTTCTTGAGGTAACCAGTGATGATGGGCGAGTTAGGAACATAACAGGTCGACATTTGGTGTTAGGGGCCGGGGCTCGCCCCTTTGTGCCGCCATATCCGGGACTTATCGACGTTAATTTTCATACTTCGGACACGGTGATGCGTCTCGATGTTCTTCCCGAACGAATGGTTATTCTTGGAGGTGGATACATAGCGTCCGAACTTGGCCATGTCTTTTCAGCATTCGGTTGCAAGGTGACAATGCTGAACCGCGGTGATCGCTTGTTGAGGCGGGAGGACGAAGACATTTCTCGGCGTTTCACCGAGCTGATGAGTCAGCGACTTGACGTCCGCTGCGGGGTAGAGGTCCTAAATGTCAAGCAAGAAGGTGAAACTTTCAGGGTTGACATCAACGCGGGCGGTGAGACAGCGGTCATTGAGGCTGACGCTATTCTCGTAGCAGCTGGCCGAGTTCCCAATGGTGACTTAATCGGTGCTGAATCCTGCGGAATTGACTGCGAAGACGGCAGGGTTCTGGTTGATGAACACTTTCGAACTTCGATGCCAGGTGTCTGGGCCTTTGGCGATATATCGAATATTCATCAGTTGAAGCACTTAGCAAACGCTGAAGTAAGGGCTTTGCGTCACAACCTTTTAGTTGCCGACGGGGAGTCCGAAGGCCCCATGAGAGCTGTGAACTCTACCTTCGTTCCTCATGCTGTCTTTGGAGATCCACAAATTGCTTCAGTGGGACTAACAGAGAAAGAGGCGATCGAGAAAGGACTCCCACTTTCTGTTGCCTCTAAAGAGTACGGAGCGACCGCGTACGGCTGGGCTATGGAAGATTCTGAGAGCTTTTGCAAGTTGATAGCGAACGCTGAAAGTCGTCAGTTGCTAGGCGCACATATTATTGGGCCTCAAGCATCAACTCTGATTCAGCAGTTGATTCAAGGTATGGAGTTTGGTCAGACGGTAGACGAGTTAGCGTCTGACCAGTTTTATATTCACCCGGCGTTGACTGAATTAGTGGAAAACGCGTTATTAGATCTTTAGAGATCCGCAGAGGCTTATTCGGAACTCAAATTAATTTCCCAAAGCACCTGGTCTAGGCAGTCTCCAGCAGACATAGCAGGAAAGCTGCATGGCCGATCGGCTGAGACAGTTGAAGGAACCGGCGAAAGGATAGTCCAAGGGGTCGGATGACAGAACTGGACAACGCTTAGTCGACCTTGAGGTTCGTTGGGATCAGCTATGACACGATGCCAACCCACAGGAATCAAACCATTCGTTAAACGCTCAAGCATGATTCCGGTATTGATTATGACGTACCCATCCGGTGCCGTCGCATCAACCCATCGGCCGTCCACCTTAACTTGGAGTCCGCGACTGGTAGCCCTCGGGAGGGCAGTTATGAGGTTGATGTCGCCGTGTTCCTCGGCCCAAACATGTCCGTCGTTACCGCTGTTGGGAGCCTCGTTCATTGGTGGGTAGTTGATGGCTCGGGTGAGGTGAGAACCGTGCTTCAGCATGGTGTCGAAAAAGTTTTCGTTAGCGCCGATTCCGGTAGCAATTATGCGCAAGAAACGCGTTTGTAAGTCCACGAGATTGTCGTGAAAAGTTGAAAGAACATGTGGTGATTCGGGAATGTGTCCCGAAGGAAACAGTGGATCGCCATAACGATGGGGATACCGCTCGCGAAGGGGGTGCCCAGTTGGCAAGGCCGCGCCCCAGTTCAACATTTCTTTCCAGTCGGGTGTCTCAGATACGGCTGCTGTCTCAACTAGTAGGCCTGTATAGCCAGTTTGTCCCCGAGAACCTGCAGCCACATATTGCTCTTTAGCCTCGATGGGAAGACCAAAGAACCTGTCTAGAACGCCATAAGTTTCGTCGAGCATTCCTTCTGAGAGGTCATGCCTCGCGTAGACGAATCCAGTCGCCAAGCTGCGCATCACGCCGTCGACCACGGCAAGGCGATCGTTGGAGTTCCCTTGCTCGAAGGCCAACAAGTCGACGTCAAGAATTTCAGTCATCATGAGCCAAGGTATGTGTAATTAGTTGATTTGTCAGTCAGTTTTCTGAGTTAGCCAGAGCTCGTACTTCTCGACGTTGGTCCATGCCCCAGTTCGTTGGTCAAAGTTTTGTGCCGGAGGGAGCATCAATGAAGTCGAACCTTCGCGTGCTTTAGAGCTGGAGATTGAGTCCATATTCTCCGGAAGCTTCAGTTCCTGTGCGGAGGGTGCTTCAAAAGGCTCCCGTGGAACAATTGCAAGCTCCGGTAACTCTGCAAGAGCTAAGTCGCGTGATCCAGGGTCGCCGTTGTAAAAGATCGGATCCTGGATTTGGTGCCACTTGTCTGCGCCCATTATTAGGAGGTCATAGCCGACGGCAATGTCTGCCAGTAGTTGAGCGTTTGTTACCTGGATTTGGAGCCACGTATGCTGATCTGCGACTTCTTCCAGGACTGCGATGCGATGTTCGAAGGTCGGAGTTGACACCTTCTCTTTTCCGAGGGCTACGCGACTGACGGACCAGACGACGGTGTCTATTTCTCGTTGATGCAAGGCAGCTTTCGATATCGCGAGATGCGCCACAGTGGGTGGGTTAAACGAACCGGGGTAGACCGCCGTAGCCATTTCAGACGCGCCTTCCCGTGAGTGATTTAAGGGCTCGAGGATTGCCTCCAAGTCTAATTTCGACATCCCTGTTGATTCCGTGGGCAAGGTTGTCCCACATTCGGTCAATTAGTTGTGCTCTGTGGACATCTGATTCGGTTATTCCCTCTCTCAAGGAGCGTCTGAGAAAGGGAGCGCAATAGGCGTTTAAGCCGACTAGGCCTGCTGCTAAAGCTAAATCTAAAGGCGCAGCGCCCGCCTGTCGCGATTGCTGAATTCGTTTCTTGGTGTCGCGACCAAGTGTCTGGGTTATTGATGCTGCGAGTTCTTCATAGGTCGATTGGGGGGTCTTATGTCGAACCGATAAAGCTTGCGTTGCGCTTCGAGCGGCTTCATCGCCGAGTCTTAGAGTTTGGAGTCGTATTCCAGCGAACCACGCAGCTTTTTTGCCTAACTTGCGGCGCGCAGAAAATCGATGCTGCGCGTCGCCGATGAAGGAGGCCTTTCTCAGCGTTTGGTCGTATTGGGAGCGTCGGGTTGGGTCAGATAGAACAAACCAGGCTTCGTTAATCTGGCCCATTAAGGAAGGGTCGCCTGATTGTCGGTCTGGGTGATGAAGCATCGCTAGTCGCCGGTATGCACGTTGCAAAGACTCTTGAGTGCTACTTGTGGGCATTCCCAGCAGGTCGTATAACGAAGGATTAGTTGCCTTTGTTGCAGGGTTTTGCATCAATCACCTGCTCAGCGTTATGTGCCCAGGGTTCTGTGGTTCTAAATGACCTATGACCGCAGCGAAGTGACCTGTTTCGTTGAGTTCATTGACAGCGTCAAGAGCGGCGACAGAATCGCAAGAAAATAGAAGGCCTCCCGACGTTTGAGCGTCGCAGAAGATGAGGCGTTCGGTCGTCGATCCGCCCACCAAAATTGGTTGCAGGAAATCTAGATTCCTCTCGGTGCCCCCTGCTACGAAGCCGTTTTCGACGAGATCAACAACGCCAGGTAATAGCGGAACCGCTTCGATATCAATCGAAGCGGAAACGCCACTCGCTAAAGCCATTTCATGTAGATGACCTAGAAGACCAAATCCTGTGATGTCGGTCGCTGCTGAAGCGTTCACGCGCAAAGCTGTTTTGGCAGCCGATGAGTTAAGGCGGGTCATTTCTTGAATACCAGCAAGATAAATTTCATTTAATGCGCCCCCTGCCGAAATGGCTTCAGGTTCAGAGCGCTTTAGAGCGGTGGCGAGTAGGCCCGTTCCTATCGGTTTCGTTAGCACTAGTGCCTGCCCAGAGCTACCCCCTCCATTGGTTAGAAGTGCGTCGGCATTGACCTCACCGACCATCGACATTCCATACATTGGTTCTGGGCCGTCGACGGTATGTCCGCCTGCTACTACCCAGTTACCTTCATCTGCAGCGACCTGACCTCCGGTGAGTACTTGGCTCAAAATTTCTAGAGAAAGTTCGTCTTTCGGCCAAGCAACCAGATTGAGAGAAAAGAGGGGTTCGGCGCCCATTGCATAGACGTCACTGGCTGCGTTGGTCGCTGATATCTGACCCCAGATCTTCGCGTCGTCAACTATAGGAGTAAAGAAATCAGCCGTGGCTACGAGGGCGTTGCCATCAGGTCGTCGCCAGACAGCGGCATCGTCGCTGTTCTCCGAGCC
Organism: uncultured Acidimicrobiaceae bacterium; assembly: GCA_913020735.1. Classification (GTDB taxonomy): domain Bacteria; phylum Actinomycetota; class Acidimicrobiia; order Acidimicrobiales; family Poriferisodalaceae; genus MedAcidi-G3. Next base: position 14,571 of record CAJWBN010000010.1, on the reverse strand, counting down.
AACTAACAGGTCAGGGTGACTTGGGTTTGGCAAGTGACGCAACACGTGCGCCAGGTCACTGGGACCAAGCTTGCAAGCTCAACCAGCGCCGTGGCTGTATTGGGTCAGTCGGATCAACTCTGTCACATCACCACGGTAGCCCCCGAGAGCTAACTCTCCGTATATGCCTTGATGGTCTCGATAAAAATCTGCATTCCCTTATCGCGGTCAATCTCGTAGGCAACTTCGCAGTTGAGCGGTTTGTCTCCCCAGCCGCGTTCGTCCACTACTGTCATCCCTCGCGTGTAAACGCCTTCGGTTTCTACAGCCACAGCGCGGTTTTGGAAGTTGAATAATTCAGGATGGGTTATCGCGAGGACAGCGCATGGGTCATGCAGCGGGACGCGTTGTCCGCTAGTTCGTTTCTGGTACGAGGTGAGATAAAAGTCGAATAGATCAGCAGCAAAGAGTGCGACCCGGTTGTCGATCTCACGTAGTTCGGAAATAGTTTGTTCGTCGATACCGAACTTGTGGGTGAGGTTAAGCCCGGCCATTCGAAACGACTGAAACCCGGCACCGTAGACGATCGAAGCAGCGTGAGGGTCTGCCCAAACGTTGAATTCTGCTGTGGCGGTTACGTTTCCTACGGTGGCGCTCCCTCCCATGATTGATATTCCAGCAACTCGTTCCACAATGTCCGGTGCTTGTTGGACCGCCAACGCAATATTCGTTAAAGGTCCAATGGGAACGAGCCAAACATCGTCGTTGTCGCGCACAGTGTCGATAATGAAACGAACGGCATCTGAACTTGCGGCTGAGCGAGATATCTTTGGCCTAGTCGGTCCGTCTAAACCTGTCTTGCCGTGAGCCTCTTCAGCGTGCCTTGCGGCTATCAAAAGAGGTTTTCCCGCGCCCGCGTGTACTTCTGCATCCAGGTCAACAAGTTCTGCCAGTAGAAGGGCATTGTCGGTGGTCAAAGCCAAGGGCGCATTTCCTGAGACGGTCGTGATTCCCAAGACCTCTGTTAATTGGGTCGCCATCATGATCGCTATAGCGTCGTCGTGGCCGGGGTCGCAGTCGATGATGATTTTAGGTTTCATATTCTTGCCATCCCCGGACCATTCACGTCTGTATCTCCCCAATAATGAGGCAGCCTTAGATAGCCGACCCTTGGTAACTCAAGCGCTAGTTCCAGTCCCTGGTGAAGTTTGAGTCGTTGGATGGAACGCACATGACTCAACATTTCATAGAAAACCATCCACAGAGACCCCTCTAGATCGTATGTAATGCTGCTGCCCTGAGGATCGTCAGTGTGTGCGCCTCTCGGAAGGGTTGTGATTACATACTTCCAAAACTCCGTGCCTCTAACCGTCTTTGTTTCCGACCTGAGTAGCTCTATTGGCTGCTCTTCCACGAGCTTCGTCAGCCAACCGATACCAACTTTCAGATGGCTCAATATGTCCGGCACTTGCCAAAACAAGTCAGTATCGAGTACTCGGTCCCATTTGTTGTTTGGTCCCATTTGGTGCTCGCCCCAATCAATAGGTTGAGGGATATCACCATCTGGCCAAAGGAGATGACCCGCACGCCTCTTGGTAAATACCAGGGCGTCCCACGCGATGTGAGAGACCTGAGTTCTGCAGGACCACCACATCCATTCTTTTTCTGGCGCAGGGTCATGGAAATCTAATTGTTCGTCCGATAGGCCTGCTAATTCGGCTTCCACCCACTCGGCAATGTGGGGATACCAGGGCATAGCGCCTGACTCCGGAGAGGTAGGCATCTCAAGGATGTCTGAGCTTGTTAGTGCCATGTGCGAACGCTAGCCGTGCTTTGGTGGCCTGTGGTTATTTACTCTTGAAGATCTTCGAAGAAGCGCGGGTCTGGGCAATTGCAGACAAGATTTCTATCGCCGTGAACCCCATCGATCCTGCTTACTGGCGGCCAATATTTGTCCTCGGAATTGAGAGGAAGAGGGAAAGCAGCTTCTTCTCGCGAATACGGGTGCAGCCAATTGCCTCGAATTAGGTCTTCAGCTGGGTGTGGAGCGTTGATTAGCGGATTGTCGTCTTGGGGCCATTCTCCGGATTCAATTCGCGCAATCTCTTGCCGGATTTGAATCATGGCGTCGCAGAAACGGTCTATTTCTTGTCTGGACTCGCTTTCGGTTGGCTCAACCATCAATGTGCCTGGAACCGGGAACGACATCGTTGGCGCATGGAACCCGTAATCAATTAGGCGTTTAGCCACGTCTTCGACAGTGACGATTTCCGATAATTGCCTGAAGTCCAAAATGCACTCGTGGGCTACTAATCCGTTCTGTCCTCGATAGAGAACTGGATAGCTCTCTTCTAGTCGCGAGGCGATGTAATTGGCGTTCAGGATTGCGACAGATGTTGCTCGCCTTAGCCCTTGAGGGCCCATCATGGCTATGTACATCCAAGGAATGGGAAGGATTCCCGCTGAACCCCATGGAGCCGCGGCTATTGCACCACTCCCGGTATGAGGCCCGGCTTCAGGAACTAAAGGGTGATTGGGAAGGAATGGCGCGAGATGTTTCTTGACGGCTACTGGACCAATGCCGGGACCGCCACCCCCATGGGGGATGCAGAAAGTCTTGTGAAGATTGAGGTGGCTTACATCAGCTCCGAAATTGCCAGGAGCAGCAAGTCCTACAAGGGCATTGAGGTTCGCACCGTCCACATAGACCTGACCTCCTGCTTCGTGAACGATGTCGCATATTTGAGCGATGCCTTCTTCAAACACCCCGTGGGTCGAAGGGTAGGTGACCATGATCCCGGCAAGATTTTCTTCATGCTTGGAAGCCTTCATGCGAAGGTCATTGATATCTATGTCCCCTGCATCGTCGCACTCGATCACGATCACTCTGAGTCCCGCCATAATCGCGGACGCAGCGTTAGTTCCATGTGCTGACGATGGGATAAGGCATATCTCTCGTTGACCTTCTCCGTTTGATTCGTGGTAGCGCTTGATGGCCAGAAGGCCGGCAAATTCGCCTTGTGAACCCGCATTAGGCTGCAACGAAATTTCGTCGTACCCCGTGCAGGCAAGCAACCATTGGCTTAGCTCCTCGACTAACTCCATGTATCCCTGAGCTTGATCTAAGGGAGCGAAGGGGTGAATATTCGCGAATCCGGGCCAGCTGATTGGCTCCATTTCGCTCGAGGCGTTGAGTTTCATTGTGCAACTACCTAGCGGAATCATGCTGCGATCGAGAGCTATGTCCTTATCTGATAGCCGGCGGATGTACCTGAGCATTTCAGTCTCAGATCGATAGGAATTAAAAACAGGATGTTGGAGATACGTTGAAGAACGGGCTAAGTCAGAAGGTATGCCCGCATCAATATTCAAGTCCCCTGAGTTGCCGCTGTCTTCCACAAATGCCCGGACTAGAAGCTCAAGAAGCTGGGAATCACATGTCTCATCGAATGTGACGGAGACCGTATTTAAGTCGATGAAGCGGATGTTGATCCCGCGGTCTAGGGCTCGCTGTGTGATGTCTGCAGCCTCATTGGGTACCTGAATGGTCACGGTGTCAAAGAAAGTCTTGTTAACAACGACGATGCCGGCCGAATCAAGTCTTTTTGCAAAGTTGGCTGTGAGTAGATGTATTCGCTCGGCGATGTTTTTCAGACCATGAGGCCCATGCCACACCGCGTACATCGAAGCGATTACCGCGAGGAGGACTTGAGCGGTGCATATATTGCTTGTGGCTTTTTCCCGTCGGATATGTTGCTCCCGGGTTTGGAGTGCCAGACGATTGGCTGGGCGCCCTGCACTGTCAACTGAGAGACCCACTAGGCGTCCGGGCAGCGACCGTTTGTCGTTTTCGCGAGCTGCTAGGTAACCGGCATGTGGGCCTCCAAAACCCAATGGAACGCCGAACCGCTGGGAGGTGCCGACGACGAGGTCTGCTCCTAGCTCGCCTGGTGGTGTCAGAAGACAAAGAGCTAAAAGATCCGAAGCGACGCAGAGAATCCCATCAGCTTCATGCAACGTCGTTGCGATCATTTGAATGTCACGAATTTCGCCTGAACATCCTGGGTATTGAACGAGCACCCCATAGCAGTCGTTTGGGTCGAGGTCTCGCCAAGCGTCACCGACCACAGTTTCGATTCCAAGTGCCCTTGCGCGTGTCTGTACGACGTCGATGGTTTGCGGGTAACAATCTGAGTCGATAAAGAATTTTGTGCCGCTGGTTTTTGTTAACCGCCGAGCCATGGTCATTGCTTCAGCCGCTGCGGTGCCTTCGTCGAGTAAGGAGCTGTTCGCCAAGTCCATGCCGGTTAGGTCGCAAACCATCGTTTGATAGTTCAGTAAAGCTTCCAGTCGCCCTTGGCTAATTTCAGGTTGGTAGGGGGTGTAAGCGGTGTACCAGGCAGGATTTTCAAGTACTCGCCTGCGGATAACAGCAGGTGTCACGGTGCCGTGGTAGCCGAGTCCGATCAGTGATTTTAATGGTTGATTCAAATTTGCTATTCGCTGGATTTCGGCGAGGGCGTCTACTTCGCTCAGAGGCTCCGGGATCTTAAGAGGCTCATGGTTTTGTATTGCCGAGGGAACGGCCGCATCGCAGAGTTCTTCGAGGTCGGAATAACCAATCGAGGACAACATTTCATTGATCTCATCGTCGTTTGGTCCTAGATGACGAGTCGAAAACTCGGGTTGAAGGTCAAGTTCTTGCATTTAGGTGTTCTCAATTTCGTATGTAGTTATGTGGAATGAACGGTAATGAGTGGATTCGGCAGGGAACTTCTTTGCCGCGCACCTCTGCTACAAGGGAAGTTTCTGGCTGCGAAAAAGACCGTTCGGTATATCCCATGGCAACTGGGGCATTGCAACTTGGTCCGAATCCTCCGCTGGTAACAATCCCTACCTCAAGGCCGTGGTCAGTTCTTAGGATTGCGCCATCGCGGATCGGTCGCTTTGTAAGGGACGCAATGCCCACCCGAGTCCGTTGCACCCCATTTGATAATTGAGCCATTATGAGCTCGGCGCCCGCAAATGTTGGGTGCTCTCTCCGGCGTCGGGGGATTGTCCATGCAAGGCGGGCCTCTATAGGGGTGATGGTTTCATCGATCTCGTGACCATAAAGACACAACCCTGCTTCAAGACGCAGGCTGTCTCTTGCTCCTAGACCACATGGTGCAACTGTGTTGTCGCTGAGCAGCTTTTCGGCTAGTCGGACGATGTCAATCGATGGCGCAACTAATTCGAATCCATCCTCTCCGGTGTAACCGCTACGACTAACGCTGCAATCAATTCCATCAATTGAGAATTGTCCAAAATTCATAAAAGAAAGGTCGGCGACCATCGGAGCGAGTCCCGATAGGACATCTACTGCCTGGGGTCCTTGGAGTGCTAATTGAGCGAGATCTTCTCGATGGTTGACCCGTGCATGCGAACCCACAGCGGCTTCAAGGACGCGAATGTCAGGCTCGATCCGCGAAGCGTTCAGCACTAGCCGAAGGTGATCTTGGTATCTACTGACGATGAGGTCATCGACGATGCCACCCTGATCGTTGGTGAGGAGAGCGTAACGAAGTCCTCCCGTCCCTAAATCACTGATTGAGGCAGGTGTGATGGACTCCAGGCATTCGATAACTGTTGACAAGGGGCAGCCTGATTTCGGAAGCAAATCGATGATGCCCATGTGGCTTACATCAAAGAGCCCTGCTTGTGAACGAGTGGCTAGATGCTCGCTGATGGTGCCGTCGAAACTCATGGGTAGCTCGAAACCAGCAAAGGACGCGAACTTGGCCCCGCGTTCGCGGTGCAGTGGATCTAGAGGTGACAGTTTTGTTGTCCGACTCTTGGAAGATTCGCTCATATCTCGGCCGCCCGCGTCAAAGTTGACGCCCCGCGCTGTCGTGGAACCTGAGAGATTGGCCGCTTACAGCAGTTTTCCCCTTCGGTGGAGCCGGCCAAAGCCAACTCGCTTTCCAGCGTTGCTTCTTCCCTGCGGTCCGGAGGCCTGAGAGTTTCCCGGGGCGGTTGCTCCTTCGGCGCCAATCAACTGAACTACCTGCTGACTGAACTCTCCCACTGGGCGTTGGCAGCGCTCAGAAGCCTAATCGCTCTGCCTTGCTTAGGGTGTGATCGATTGATTCCCAGTCGATCCATCGAGACAATTACTTGAGGAAATCAGCGATACGAGTTTTGGGCCGCCCAATTATTGCAGCATTGGACTTAACCAGAACCGGGCGTTGCATTAAGGCTTTGCGTTGCAATAGAAGCTCTACGACTGCTTCGGGGTTACCGACATAATCACCAGGTTCCAGACCAAGTTCTTTGAATTTAGAATCCTTGCGAACTAAATCTTCTACAGGATCCTCTAGGACCGAAGTTATGTGCTCCAAGGTCTCGCGATCTGGTGGGGACTTCATATAGAGGACAACCTCTACGTCAACATTCTCTTCCTCGGCGACCGCCAAGGCATTCTTTGACGACCCTCAATGAGGGTTGTGGTAGATGGTGACTTCAGACACGAAAACTCCTCGTTCGATCTAACTATGACCGTATCAGCGTTGGAAGGCGCCTCGGATCCGTTCAAGCATGTCGGGCGCTGCTCCAGGACCGTGCTCTCGAGCCCATTTGATCCCGTCATCGCGGTTCATTTCCGCGAGTAGACGCATCTGTTTTTTCTCTTCGCGCAAAGTGTGCCAAGAATTGGCAACGATGGTTTCAGCCCACTCATGGGCAGATGTGTCTAGGTCAGTGTCAGGCACGCACCTATTAGCCAAACCAATCTGCTCCGCTTCTGTCCCAGCGACGACTCGCCCGCTGTACATCAGGTCGCGCGCTACTAAGGGTCCCACTCTCTCGGGCAGACGATTGGTCATGCCCCAGGTAGGTACCATGCCCCACTTCCCATGCGTATCGCAGAATCTGGCGTCCTCAGAGCAAATTAGTAAATCGCAGGCTATGACCAATTCCAGGGCTCCCGTATAGCAGTGACCGCGAACTGAAGCGATAACTGGCTGCGGCATTCGTTCAATGAAATCAAGTGTTTCTGCCTGCTGGTATGGAGTGGCGGCCTTTTCGCCTTTTTCGATCGCCTTTAAATCATTTCCCGCTGAGAAAGAACGGCCGTTACCGGTGAGGATTACGACACCGGTTTCTTCCGGTGTATTGGAAATATTAGTGAGATGCGCTTGCAGCTCTTCGAATAGCGATGGGCTCAAAGCGTTCAAAGCTTCAGGCCTGTTGAGGGCTAAGGTAGTGATGCCGTCACGGTCAGACCGCATGACTAGGGGTTGAGCACTCTGGTTCATGGTTGCAGTGTCTCACAACGCACAAGAACTGGCTAGGGGGTTGAGCCTTGGGTGTCTAGGTCGGAGGCATCAGCAGCTTCGATCTCTTCTCGGCTTACTCCAAGCATGAAGAGAATCGCGTCTAAGTATGGAACGTTCAAAGAAGTATCGGCTGCCCCAACCAGAACAGGTTTTGCATTAAAAGCGATTCCGAGGCCGGCTTTTTGAAGCATTGGTAGATCGTTTGCCCCATCGCCGATCGCAACTGTTTGTTCGAGCGGGATGCCTTCTTGACGGGCAATAACCTCCAGCAGTCTTGCTTTCGCCTCTGCATCAACGATGTCGCCTTCAATTCGGCCGGTTATGAAGCCATCTAGTACTTCGAGTTTGTTGGCGTAAGCGTGGTCTAGGTCTAAATCTTCCGAGAGCACATCTGTAAAATGAGTGAAGCCTCCGCTGATTATCGCTACTCGGTAACCGAGACGTTTGAGCGTTCGAATGAAAGTACGAGCCCCCGCTGTAAGGACCATGCGGGAGATAGCTTTTTCAACTATCTCTACCTTTGAGCCCGCTAGTAACTTGACTCGCTGCTTTAGGGCTTCGGAGTAATCCAGTTCGCCTTTCATGGCGAGCTCTGTCAGTTGCCGCACGCTCTCGCTGTGACCAGCCTCATCAGCCAAGAGGTCGATTACCTCATTACGAATCAGCGTTGAATCAACGTCAAGGACAACCAAGCGACTTGACCGTCGCGATAGGTCATGAGGTTGAACAGCAATGTCGATAGCTTCTCGCGCTGCGACGTCCATAAGCGAAGCTCGCAGCTCTTCAGAGTTCGCTCCCTCGACTAGAAACTCATAGCTCCAGACTGGAAATCGAGATAGGCGATGTATGCGGTCGATGTTGCCACCACTTTTAGTAATTGCGCCACTGGTGAGCGCCAGAGCCTTTGGTGAAAGATCGGAAGCAAGGGCGGTCACCACATGGCGCTTGACGTGTTGAGATGGGGTCGGGTCAATAATTTCAAAGTCAATTTCTAAGTCGCGCTCCCAGCCGAATAAGAGGACTTCCTTAACTAAGTCCCTCCCTGTGGGTGCGGAGGTTGCTAGTCCCAGGGTCAATTGGCGTTGAACTACGACCTGTTCAATATCTTGTAGCTCGGCCCCAAGCGAAGATAGAAGACTTAAAAGTTCGGTGGTTATGCCTGGTCGATCTTGGCCTGTCACTCTGATCAAAATAGTTTGGGGGAGCGTCATTCCCATGACCGTACATCGGTGAGTCGGCCTGTTCTACGACTCTCGTATACATAATTTTGAAACGTCTTTTTCTTCGATATGAGTGACAAAAGGTGTAGGTAATCAATGTGACCTGACAGCGAAAGTCGCCAACTTTTGATAGTAAGGGCCTGTCGTTATCCATTACGGAACTTTTATGAAACCTCAAATTCAGATCCTCCGTGATTGTTCTCAGTGGTTACGTCAGGTCGGTCCGGGTTTAGCTCTTGTTGCCTGTGTGACGGCACTTGCATTGTGCTTTAACTCGATAACTGGTTTGTCAGCTGGGGCGATAGCGCTTGGCTTCGGTCTTTGTCTTGGGAACCTACCCTTCTTTCAAGGCCAGACTCAGCTTGGATTGGCTTTCGCATCACGGCGGTTGCTTCGATGCGGAGTTGTACTTCTAGGCTTTCGTTTAAGCATTTCAGAGCTGCGTCAGAGCATGGGTTGGCTTGATGTGATCGTTGTGATAGCGCTAGTCGCTCTGACCCTTTGGGGTGTGGGGCGGATCTGCTCTTTATTTGGGCTATCGCCTGCTTTCGGTCGTTTGTTAGGTGTCGGCTACGCGGTCTGCGGTGTGTCAGCAATAGCTGCGGTTAAGCCTCTGACGGATGCAGAGGAAGAAGAAGTCGCTTATGCCGTTGGCGTGGTGACTTTGTTTGGGACACTTTCAATGGCCTCTTACCCTGTTGTCGGGGCGATCTTGGAATTCAGCCCTGAACTGTTTGGTTGGTGGGCTGGCTCCGCCATTCACGACGTAGCCCAAGTCGTAGCGACAGCTGCTATGCATGGAGATGAAGCCTTAGAAACGGCAGTCATCGTGAAACTTGGCCGGGTCGCTTTGTTGGGACCTATTCTGATCATCTTGAGTTTTCGGGCGCGACGCGAAGACAACGGTGACAGGTCAGGCAAAACCCAGATTGTTCCATTGTTTGTCTTTGGGTTTGTTCTGGCGGTGGCCATTCGGTCTTTGGGCGTGGTGCCTGCCGATCTACTTGGCTTCCTTGATGACGCTCGAAAGGTTTTACTCACGGCTGCAATGGTCGGCGTTGGTGCCTTAGTGAAATTCAGAAATCTGGCATCGATGGGTGGAGGACCACTCAAAGCAGGTCTTATGTCCTGGTTGCTACTTGCAGGAATAGCACTTGGCGTCGCTGGTTTCGTTACTTAACTAATTGGCGATGTGTAGGGCCCTGAAGAATTTCTAGATTTGGCGCTAGCTTTCTTTTAGCGAGCCTTGTCGGGGGGTCTAATGGTTTTAATTAACGGAAGTTGCGCCGAAGATTTTTTGCTTGTGCGAGATGCGTTTGAAGCCAACTTTGATTCTGGCGAAGAACTAGGAGCGAGCGTGGCGGTCACGCTCGATGGAAAGAATATGGTTGACCTGTGGGCGGGGAGTCGAACGGCTGAGGGAGAGCCGTGGGAAGAAAATACGATTGTCAACGTTTACTCGACGACTAAAACCATGGCGTCAATATGCATGTTGATGTTGGCGGATCGGCAGCTGATTGATTTCTCCAGCCCTGTTGTGAAGTACTGGCCAGAGTTTGGCAGCAACGGTAAAAGTGAAGTCTTAGTGAGACATGTAATGACCCACCAGACTGGGTGTTCCGGGTTTCCGAGGGTAATCACAGCCGATGAGCTCTACGACCATGAATTATGTGCTTCTTTGTTGGCGGGGATGGAGCCTTGGTGGGAACCCGGAACAGCGCCGGGCTATCACGCGTTAACTCAAGGCACGATGCAGGCGGAGATCTTGCGGCGTGTTGACGGTAGGACACTTGGAACATTTTTCAGTGAAGAGGTCGCTCGACCTCTCGGGGCGGATTTTCATATCGGTCTGCCTATCTCGGAAGGACACCGCGTTGCCGAGTTGGAGACTCCGGGCCGGGGAGTTGATGAGATGGTCGAAGCTGAAGTGGATTCTGTAGCGTCGAAGACCTTAAAAAGTTGTGTCATCGATGGCACTGAGCCAGCGACAACGAAGTGGCGACAAGCTGAAATCCCTGCGGCTGGTGGCATTGGAAATGCTAGGTCTATTTCGCGAATTCACTCGGCGATCGCGTGTGGGGGGAGCGTTGATGGGGTCAGGTTGATGGGGTCTTCCATAATTCAAGACGCATTACAGCGTCGCACTTTCGAGCGTGATTTGGTTTTAGGGATGGGTGTTCCTTATGGGACAGGGTTTGGAATCAACCACGAACGTGTGCCTTTAACTCCGAGTGAAAATACTCTTTATTGGTTTGGATGGGGAGGTTCACTAGGTGTCATGGATATGGACGAGCGGCTTACCATTTCCTATTCAATGAACAGAATGGCCCCAGGTCTCGTTGGGGATTCGCGGGCTTTCAATTTGATAGCCGCAACGTATGCCGCTTTGGAGAAAGAGCGAAGCTAGTTTTACTCAAAACTAAATAGCTTGGATGTCTTGAATGACGTCTGGCGGCAAGTCCGCAGGAATCTCCGGTGATGCGCTCGCCCCGATGGCATCGGTTAGACCACCAAAACGTTCCGTTATGGCTTTAACTATTTCATCGTGTCGCCCGACAGCAGCAAAATGCCTCACTACCTCGTCAGTTACCAGTGAAGCCATCTTTGACCAGCCATCATTTTTGGAAAGATAGTTGAGCTCTTGTCCAAGATCTAGAAGGTCGTGTTGCTCAAGGACGGGCCAATAAGCCTTAGTGCTTCCGTAAAATCCGATGCGATAACGAACCCAATCAAGCATTTCTTCGACGGACTGATCGTTAGGCCCTGTGCATAGGAAGCCACCACCGCTAATTTCGAACTGATCTCGGGGCAACGAATTTTCGTTGAGGCCGATATCTAACTCGGGCAAAATTTTCTCTTCGAGGTAGGAGCGGGTGCAAAACGCATGAAGCCTAACTCCGTCACATACCCGTCCGGCTGTTCTTAACATCATTGGCCCAACAGCTGCCATAGTGATCTTTGGCAGGGGAACTGTTAGTGGTTCAGGAGTGAAATTCGGGGTCATGAGAGTGAAGTTGTAGAAGTCACCTTCGTAGTTCAACGGTTGTCCAGTTGACCATGTGTGCCAGATGGCCCTGACAGACTCAACGTATTCGCGCATCCGCGGAGCTGGAGACAACCACTTGACGCTAAACCGCCGTTCGTTGTGTCCGCGGACTTGGCTACCTAACCCCAACTCAAATCGGCCTGAGCTTGCTTGTTGTAAGTCCCAAGCGATGTTGGCTGCGATCATGGGGCTTCTAGGGAACGCGATAGCAACGCCGGTTGCGAGCTCGAGGCGCTCTGAATGGATAGCTGCCACGGCCAAGGGAAGAAAAGGGTCATGCCTGTTTTCCAGTGCTACGACTCCGTCGTATCCATCGGCTTCGATGCGTCGAATCGCTTCTGGAACATCGTTTAGGTCTGCCTGGGGGAGAGTGGCAAAAACTTTCATGGCGTTATTCCTTAGGTAGGACGTCTGCAAAGGTGTCCCACTGTTTCCATTCGGGCTCAGGTGGGGGAGTCGGGCCCCCCGGAGCGAACTCAGAAATTGTTCCAGATTCGAGATCATGGATGTACCGAGGACAGTTAGGAAATATTCGGCTTAACTCAACTTCCACTACTACTTCAGCGCCTTCGAAGGCTGATAAAGAAGGTTCATCAAGGAGAAGTGTTGCGGTCCCATGGATGCGAATTCTGTTCGCATTTTCATTTTGGCGAATGAACAGCAATGCGACTTTCGCGGTCTCTTGAATGTTGCCCAATGACCGATACATGCCGTTTCCATCGTAGGAAGGAAAGCGCAAAGTTCGATTATCTAAGACCTTAACGAAACCGGCTCGACCGCCCTTGTAGGAAACATCAGGAAATCCGTGACCATCGACCGTAGCTAAGAAGAAGTAGGTGGCTCGTTCGAGGTAGGAGGCAGTTCGATCGTCAATTGTCGAACTGACAGTCACTTCACTGAGTCGGTCTGCCAATCTTGTGGCATCAAAATGGCCTTGCAGGGTTCTTGCCCCAGGTCCGTACAGTTCACCTGCAGATTCAGTCATGGGCACACATTAGGCCGCCGGCCTTCTAGCTACTGCTTAGGTTTGTGGTCTTTGCGAGAACCAGCTTCCCAGTCCTCCATAACTGGTGGCGCTTCGAGCGTTCCAAGAACGTTTATTTGGGGAGCTTCCCGGAGTGATCGTTTCATTTCAGCGAATCCAGGAAAGCTAGCTAATTCGATGACAGCGTCCCAAAGAGGAACTGCCTCTTCGTCGCTGGGCACTCTAGAAATAACCGGCCCAAAAAAAGAGAGACCAGTAGGTGGTTTGAAGGAGATGATTGGGGTTCCGACATCTCGACCCGTGCGCGACAACGCCAGTTCAGTTTCATTTTCGATAATTGCATCCCACTGGGGGTCATCTACGGCGGTTGCGTAGCTTGTTGGTAAGCCAGCGCTTTCGAGACATCTTTTTGTGTGTTCTATGGTGCCCAGTTGTTTCCTTAAACCGGGTTGTTGTTCAAGTTCCCAGTAATGAGTGCCGAACGCGGCGTACAGAGCGGACATGGCACCTCGCCCTTCTTCTTCTCGAACGTGAGCAGCTGCTCTAAGGAAACGAAGCCCTGCTGTGTGCCCTTGTTCATAACCAGATGGGAAGTCGGTTTCGTAATTTTTGTCTTTGTTGAGGATGCGTAGTGAGATGAAACGCCAGTCGACTGAATAGTCAGTTTGTAGAGCCACTTTCTCCACCCACCTGGATGTAACCCAGGCGAAAGGGCAAATCGGATCCCAAAAGAATTCAATGTCGTAATTGTGTTCACTCATACCCGACATAGTTACCACGTCTGCGTCTATGGTCGATTGGGTGAGTGAAAATGAACGAGACTCGGGAAGTATTCCGGACCCAGAAATGTTGGATTCGGCGGGTGGTGGCCACATAGCGCTTCATTGTCTCGGAGGACAAGGGCCACCGGCACTTTTCGTTCACGCTACGGGTTTCAATGCGCGGACTTACGGCCCGTTTGTCAGCGGTCTTGTGGAACAGTTCACAATCTGGGCCCCAGACTTAAGGTCTCATGGGTGGAGCACCCCACCTAGCAATGGCGATTATGAATGGACGAGTCTTGCAGAGGATTTATTAGTCGTAGTTGACCATCTTGATATCAAGACTGGGGAACTTGACTGCGTAGGCCATTCCATAGGAGCGGCAACCCTGTTGTTGGCCGATGCTTCGCGGCCTGGTTTGATACGGCGCATGTATGGCTATGAACCCGTTATGTGGAGACCTGGTGAAGCCTTCCCACCAGGTCAGAATCCGCTGATCTTAGGAGCCCAAAAGAGGCGTGAGGTTTTTGGTTCTAGGGCTGAGGCCCTGGAGAGATTTGCCAGCAGACCACCGTTTTCGACCTGTAGATCCGATGCGCTCCACAGCTACGTCTCAAATCTCTTCGAGGATCTCGAAGATGGCACCGTGCGTTTGAGGTGCAGAGGCTCTGAAGAAGCTCGGGTCTATGACGGTGAGCGAGTGTCGACAAATGACAGGATCCGCAACTGTAAGGCGAGAGTTGTGGTCGGCAAGAGTGGTGACCATGGTTTCGGAAATCTTGGAGAACCGGCAGCCGAGGCCCTAGATAATTCTCGAACGATTGATTACGAGGGCTTAACTCACTTTGGTCCGCTTGAAGCACCCGGTCGTTTGTCCGCCGACGCACTAACAGCGTTGTTGGGCTCTTAACTAACGGAGTTGTTGCCCAGCGTAGAGAGAAATGCAACGATTTCTTCAATGAGGACATCGGGCTGATCCTTATGTGCGATATGTCCACAGTGTGAAATGAACCTCCCGGTTGCTTGTGGGACTCTCTGGATAATGCCATCGACCATTTCCTCGGTGGCATATTCGTCGTGGTCACCTTGTAATACCAGTAAGGGACAAGTGATGGCGCCAAGCATTTCGCGGATGTCAAAACTCTCAAATCTTGGGTCCAACCAAATTGTGGACCAGCGATCAAACGCAATAGCTGGTTCATGATGATGGCGCGCCATGCCCTTAACAATGAGATCTCGTCGCTCTTTAGCGCCTTGTACTCCA
>CAJWBN010000009.1 GCA_913020735.1 uncultured Acidimicrobiaceae bacterium | reverse complement strand
TCACCCAAGCCACCACCAGGCATGTCGGGTTCATCAACTAGAGCAATCCGGTCTGAATAGACGTTTTCTGCTCGGTATAAGAAATCGGAGATCGTAAAAGGCACCTTCATGACGTATTTCCTCGGTCGACTGATCGATGTTGGAGGTAACAGTAGACCGGTAAGGTCCATGTAAGTCCAGTGAGATGACCCAAAAATGTCTTTTCAAGTACACCTAATCGATGGAACATACGAACTCTTCAGGCATTTTTATGCAGTGCCATCTAGAAAAACGGGTACTGGTAGTGAAGTAGGCGCTCTGCGAGGAGTGTTGAGCAGCGTTATAAGTTTGCTTGAACAAGGCGCTACTCATCTGGCAGTGGCAACAGATCACGTCATTCCCTCGTTTCGGAATGATTTATGGCCTGGCTACAAAGATGGCTCTGAAGTAGATCCTGAAATTGCCGAACAGTTCGCGCCCCTCGAAGAAGGTCTTAGGGCTCTAGGGGTAGAAGTTTGGCCGATGGTGGAGTTCGAGGCAGATGATGCCTTAGCGGCAGGAGCTGCGATGGCTGCTGCAGATACGAGAGTTGACAAGGTGCTGATCTGCACACCAGACAAGGATTTAGCTCAGTGTGTAGGAGAAAAAGTTTTCCAATGGGATCGCAGGAAGGACTTTGTATTTGATCGCACCGAAGTTCACAATAAATACGGTGTTTTCCCTTCTGCCATTCCGGACTACCTCGCTCTCGTTGGAGATTCAGCAGACGGATTCCCAGGTCTAGCAGGATGGGGCCAGAAGTCCTCGGCGATCTTGTTGAATCGCTACGGTTCCATAGAGCTGATCCCGAATGAGAGTGAAGAATGGGATGTCACTGTCCGTTCGAGTCGAGCATTAGCTGCAACTTTGGCCGAACACCGTGACGACGCCATGCTGTTCAAAAAATTGGCGACCGTGCGCAGAGATGCCCCGGTTGCGAAATCGGTTGAAGACCTAGAGTGGCAGCAGCCAGGACCAAACTTCGAAGAGTTCTGTCTGAGCAACCGTATGGAGCTACTTGTGACTCGAACACAGAAGCTCCTGGCTCATCGGATCTAAGATGGGTTAATGGAACTCGGACCAGTTCACCATGTATCAATCAATTGCGCGGATGTTGACGCTACGGCGCCGTTCTACACCGAAGTGCTTGGGATGAAAACTCTTGAACGTCCCGATTTCCCTTTCAACGGACGGTGGTTGCGGACTGAAGGTGGCGGTGAGGTGCATCTCATCGAAGTGGAAGGTTGGCAACCCCCCAAGGGGCAGCACTGGGCTTTTCGTGTAGACGATATTGATGCCACCGTGGCAGAGTTACGAGATAGGGGAGTCGAAGTGAAAGACCCCAAAGCGTTACCCGGGACAACTGCACGGCAAACCTTCTTTTTCGACCCATCAGGCAACATGATTGAACTCAATCAGCCTGTCTAATTTCAGTTGATTCGACCTCCTGCTATATGTAAATAAGCCTTCTGCTGATACCAGATAGGCGAGTTACATAGGTCCGACAGTCGCTGGACGCTACGATCTGGTGTTGTGGCAAATCCCAGCATGTCCGAACGTTTAAAAGATCTTGAAGAACGCCGTCAGGCGGCTATTAGCGCCGGCCCAGAACGAGCCGTAACTCGCCAGCATGAGAAGGGGAAAATGCTTGCGCGTGAGCGGATCGACTACCTCCTTGACGAAGGGTCCTTCCATGAGCTTGACATGCTTGCGCGACACCGAGCACATGATGTGGGTCTGGAAGAACGGCCCTATACCGATGGAATTATCACTGGGTGGGGCACAGTTGATGGACGAAAAGTTTTTGTAGCCAGCCAAGATTTCACGGTTTTTGGTGGTGCGCTTGGCGAAGTATTTGCTGAAAAAATGCACAAGATTATGGACCTCGCCGAGTCTGTCGGTGCTCCAATGATCGGTTTAAACGACGGCGCTGGCGCAAGGATTCAAGAGGGAGTCGTATCTCTCGCCGGTTATGGCGGGATCTTTCGGCGCAATGTGCAAGCCTCGGGCGTAATTCCTCAAATCAGTGTGATTATGGGTCCCTGTGCCGGCGGGGCGGTGTATTCGCCGGCAATGACTGACTTCATTTTCATGGTCCGAGACACGAGCCACATGTTCATTACTGGTCCCGATGTTGTTAAGACCGTCACGGGTGAAGAAGTGAGTCTTGAAGAACTAGGTGGCGCTGGTTCGCACAGTACTAAGTCGGGTGTGGCATCTTTCGTAGGTTCAGACGAAAAGAGTGTTCTAGACGACGTGAAATATCTTCTTTCTTTCTTGCCGTCGAACAATCTAGATAGTCCACCAGTTCTTAGTGAGGGTGACGACCCTGAACGAGATTGCCCTGCACTCCGAGAAATACTTCCCGACAGTCCAAATGTCCCCTACGACATTAAAGCCGTGATTTCTGAAGTTGTAGACGACGGAGAGTTTCTTGAATACCACGCGGGTTGGGCAGGCTCGATCGTCTGTGGCTTCGGTCGGCTAGATGGCAGGTCGATTGGGATCGTCGGTAATCAGCCCATGATGATGGCTGGTGTTCTTGACATTGAGTCGTCTGAAAAAGCGGCTCGCTTTGTCCGCTTCTGCGACGCGTTTAACCTGCCCTTACTCACATTTGTCGATGTGCCCGGCTTTCTGCCAGGTGTAGATCAAGAACATGGAGGCATTATCCGACATGGCGCGAAACTTCTCTATGCCTACTGTGAGGCAACAGTTCCGCGAGTTCAGGTCATAACACGTAAGGCCTACGGAGGCGCTTACGTAGTAATGGATTCAAAGTCGGTTGGGTGTGATGTTTCGTTTGCTTGGCCAACGGCCGAGTTGGCAGTAATGGGCCCCCAAGGTGCAGTGGAAATATTGAACCGCCGCGAACTGCAACAAGCTGCGGACCCTGAGGCTCGAAAAGCAGAACTAGTTGATGATTACACCGAAAAATACGCGAATCCCTATGTGGCGGCTGAGCGGGGGATCGTCGACGCAGTTATCGACCCTGCTGAAACGCGTAAAAAGGTAGTAGCGGCTTTTCGAATGATCGAAAGCAAACGGGAAGAACTACCTAAGCGCAAACACGGAAATGTCCCGTTGTGATCACGCCGATTGTCGGAGCCATTCACCCCACGCCGACCGATGAAGAAGCAGCGGCAATCGCTGCGGCGATTGAAGTGTTGTGGCCGGAACCAATGCAACAAAATGTTGAAGGGCCTCAATCGAGTTGGAGGTTTAGTGGGCGTTGGTGGAATGAAAGTTCACGTTGGCCGGCTAAGTCCTACTAGATAACGACAACCCAGATCTTTAGTCCCAGATCCAGGATCCATGAAACCCGAAAGGTACTCGTTGGGGGAGTACAACTTCAGCTATTGGGGCTTCTCCGGGTTGAGAAGCATCAAGAATTACCAAACTGCTTCTGTCCTCAGCACGGTCATGTACATAACCGAGTAGCCAGCCATCATCCTCGACATCAGCCCCGGGTCTCCCGACGAATACGAACTCGCCGGGGTCCCGTCCCTCACCAAGATTCCAGATAGATGACCGATCCGCACCCAGATCGTATTTAACAATTGTCCCGGATTGAGAATCAGATGTTTCTGCATTGGCAACGTCAAGACTGACTGCGTACCCGTACTGATAATCCAACCCGACGCGGTTATCGGCAATTCGACCGAACTCAATTGGGCGATCATCAAGTTGGGTCTCAGTAACTTTTCCCGCAACGGTGTCAATGTCCCATCGCCACAACTCGGCTTTGGTGTTGAATGAGCCGCTCCCTGCTTCCCACATCGAGGGGTACCTTGCCACGTCGATAATCACGTGGTCACCAACGTCATAACTATTCACGGGGTGAAAGACATAACAAGGGTCGATGTCAAGCCACTGAACATCTGCATCGTTACGGTCGCGGTCCATTACCCCGAGGCGAGCGCCGTTATCTCTTTGGAACGAGAATGGCATG
The DNA here is from genome assembly GCA_913020735.1 of uncultured Acidimicrobiaceae bacterium. Lineage (GTDB taxonomy): Bacteria > Actinomycetota > Acidimicrobiia > Acidimicrobiales > Poriferisodalaceae > MedAcidi-G3. The sequence goes on along the minus strand of CAJWBN010000009.1, from coordinate 32,374 downwards.
CTGCCCGTCATGGCCAAATCAAGGTCGAATACGACTGGTAAGTCCATAAAAATCACTCGGTTTGCTGTGATGTTGAAATCGTGCATCATCACCGGAGCCGGGATATCGATCGCCTTTTGCTGAACTAACTCACCTGTTGCTGAAACGCGAAGAAAGGTCAGATATGTGGGCGGCAAGAAGCCATATCCGAAAGCCAACATTTCTCCCGTCAGAGGACAAATCTTTGGGTGAGCGGTGAAAGAACCGTCAAGCCGACCGTCAAACGAATGCGGCCCCACAGTTTCCAGCTCATCCGATATTTCCCAAGGCACATGCCCCTCTTCAAGACACAGGATGCGACCGGCATGAGAAACGACGTGGGTGTTGGCTTTTGAGTTCTCGCTGCTGAAATCAGGGTTCTCAAGATCGATTACCGGCTTCGTTGGATTCTCATGGAACGGCGTTTTTACCCACCTATTGCGGTACCAGTCGGCTCTGCCCTCGCGAAGTCTGACACCGTGAATCATTCCGTCACCGAGAAACCAATGCGCGGATTCACCAGTGATTGGATTTGGACCATTGCGGAAGTAACGGCCGTCAAGTTCAACAGGTATCGAACCGCGAACTTCGAGCTGGTCTGTGGTCACCTCGCCAAATACAGGGGCGTAGTTGCCTCGAAGGTGAAACGGGGCGTTGGTGCTGGTGTTCATAGAAGCGCTCTTCGGTGATTGCAATGAGTTAGCTCCATCATCCCACGGCGAGTGAATTGCTTTTGATTATGGCAGGATCTTGACGTGACTGACCCTTCTCCACCCCTCGCTGACTTGAAGGTTGTCGATATATCGACAATTTTTGCTGGCCCGCACTGCGCTAGGTACTTGGCAGATTTTGGAGCTGATGTGGTGAAGGTAGAACGACCTTCAGGTGATTCGACGCGGAATATTGGATGGCGTGCGGCCGATGGGGAAACGCTGTGGTGGAAATTGGTTAACCGAGGGAAACGAGCGATCACCTTGGATTTGAAGGATGGTGATGACTTAGCAACCTTGATGCGGATGCTCAGCGTCGCTGATGTCTTGGTCGAAAATCTTCGCCCGGGGAAGCTCGAATCTCTGGGATTGATCCCCGACGAGTTATTCGAAGCAAATCCGAAGTTAACGATTACCCGCGTAACTGGTTTTGGGCAAAGCGGCCCATATCGGAACCGCCCAGGGTTCGCGACATTGGCCGAGGCCATGAGCGGTTTTTCTGCCATGAGCGGAGAGGCTGATGGCGCCCCGCTGCTGCCTCCGATTGCGTTAACAGATGAAGTGACTGGTTTAGCAGCTGCCTTCGCAACCATGGTCGCAGTTCATTCCGGTGGAGGACAAACCGTCGATGTGAATCTGCTTGAAACCATGATGCAGATTATGGGTCCACTTATTTCTGCTTGGCACAGCGAACGCTATTTACAGCCACGACTCGGTTCAGGCATCGCTTACAGCGTCCCTCGAGGTACTTATCAAGCTTCTGATGGAGGCTGGATTGCGGTCAGTACATCTAGCGATGTAATCGCTCAGAGAGTGATGGAACTCATTGGTGTCGCTGATGATGAAAGATTCCAAACATTTGATGGCCGAATCGCGAATCGAGAAGAAGTAGACAAATTGATGGCCGAGTGGGTTAAAAAACGAACGCTTTCCGAGGCCTTAGAGAGTTTTGAATCAGCTGAAGCTGCTGCGGCACCAGTGTTGAACGTCGGAGAACTTTCATCCGATGCTCATGTAGCCGAGAGAGGTTCGTTGATTGAGGTCGACGGAATCGTAATGCAATCGCTTATAGCTCAGCTTTCGAAAACACCTGGTCAAGTTCGCTGGGCTGGACGGAGCTTGGGGGCTGATAACGAGACGATGCCCGGCCCTAACTCAGTGTGGTTCGAGGATTAATGGCTGCTTTTACGGTGGCTAGATGGCTCGCCTAGATTCAACCAAATCGACAAGGTCATTCATGATGCGAGTTAATTCATAATCTTTGGGTGTATAGACCCGAGATACCCCAGCCTTTAGCAAAGCGTCTTTGTCTTCTTCAGGAATGATGCCGCCTACGATTACTGGCGAGGTTACGCCCTGCGCCTGTAGGGCGGCTAACACTGCCGGCACTAAGTGAAGATGACCACCGGACAAAATCGACAACCCAATAACGTCAACATCTTCGTCACGAGCGGTAGCAGCAACATGTTCCGGAGTAATTCTGATGCCCTCATATACGACTTCCATACCAGCGTTACGGGCGGCAACAGCAATCTGTTCAGCGCCATTGGAATGACCGTCCAGACCGGGTTTTGCGACGAGTAGGCGTGGGGGTCCGCCACTAAGTTCGCTAGAACGTAGGGCGACCTGTTTGAGTCCCACAGAATTACCTGAAGTTGTATGTACTCCAGTTGGCCCGCGATATTCGCCGAAGACCTCTCTCAGTACCTGTGTCCATTCTCCCGTCGTCACTCCAGCTTTAGCTGCAGCGATTGTATGAGGCATGATGTTTTCTTCGCCTGAAGCAGCGTCGCGTAAGTCCTGCAGAGCGGTGCTTACGGCTTCTTCAGATCGGGACGAACGCCATTTTGCGACATCTGCGATCATTTCAGTTTCGACCTGAGGGTCGACTTTCAGGAAGCTTCCTGCGCCTCCCAAGGGAGACTCAGCTGTTTCTTCAAATGCGTTTACCCCCACGATGGTCAACTCCGCCGATTCGATCTGACGCATCCGATCGGTGTGGCTTGCTACTAGTCGTTGCTTCAACTCGTCAATCGCGATGAAAGCACCGCCCAACTCCATGACTTCTGCTAATTCCAATTGAGCTTCACGGATCAGATCAGCTGTACGGTTTTCGACTACGTGCGATCCATCAAAAATATCGTCGTATTCGAGTAGATCGGTTTCCAGAGCCAATACTTGCTGGATACGCAGTGACCATTGTTGATCCCAAGGTCGCGGCAAACCGAGTGCTTCGTTCCAAGCGGGCAACTGGATAGAGCGAGCCCGTGCTCGCTTTGAAAGCGTCACTCCTAAAGCTTCAAGGACAATTCTTTGGACGTTGTTTTCTGGCTGGGCTTCGGTTAAGCCGAGTGAATTGACTTGAACGCCGTATCGAAACCGGCGAAGTTTCGGGTCAAGAACCCCGTAACGGTGTTCGCAGATCTCATCCCACATTTGTGTGAAGGCACGCATTTTGCATACTTCTTCTACGAATCTGATTCCGGAGTTAACAAAGAAAGAAATGCTCGCAACAACTCTCGGGAATTGATCTTCGGGAACCTGCCCGGAATCTCTTACAGCATCGAGTATGTCGATTGCATTTGCTAGCGAATATGCGATTTCCTGTACCGGTGTCGCTCCAGCCTCTTGAAGGTGGTAGCTACAAATGTTGATCGGGTTCCATAGCGGAACGTGTTGAGAGCAGTAGGCAATCATGTCAACAATGAGCCGCTTGCTTGCCTCCGGTGGAAAAATATAGGTACCTCGACTGAGGTATTCCTTAACGATGTCGTTTTGTGTAGTTCCCCTAAGCGTGCTGGACTCGATCCCTTGATCTTCGGCATTCGCGATGTAGAGACCAAGCAGCCAGGCTGCTGTCGCATTTATCGTCATGGAAGTGTTCATCTGCTCCAACGGAATTTCATCGAGCAGGATGTTCATTTGGCCCAGGTGATAAACGGGAACGCCAACTTTGCCGACTTCGCCAACGGCGAGAGGGTGGTCAGGGTCGTAGCCAGTTTGGGTCGGCAGGTCGAATGCGATTGACAGACCTGTTTGCCCTTTTTCTAGGTTGGTTCTGTAAAGCTCGTTTGAAGCCTTTGCAGTGCTGTGGCCCGAATAGGTACGCATAACCCAAGAGCGGTCCCTCTGAGATTTGGGTGCGTCGTTCACACGGGCTCCTTGCCTTGAAGTTGAGCCTAGGGACTTTTGCTAGCTCTCAATCGTCAAGCAAACTGAAATTCATTGGTCGCGACCAGACTTCGGCCAGAGGCCGGTTTACAGCTTCCGCTAGTAACTCCAGATAATCGTCGCGACTGATTTCGACGGCTCCCATGCTTTCGAGATGGGGTGTGTTCCATTGCACATCAATCAATGCTCCGCCAGTTACTTTCATGGCGTCGACTAACGCTACGAGAGCAACTTTCGAAGCGTTAGGGACTGAGTGGAACATTGATTCGCCTGCAAAGAAAGAACCGATCGCGACGCCGTATAGACCTCCGACAAGTTCCCCATCCTGCCAAGTCTCCACACTGTGAGCCCAACCAAGGCGGTGGAGTTCTAGATACGCGTTCTTGACATTGGCATCAATCCATCCGTGAGGTCGCACTGGACTTGCGCAAGCGTCGATGACTTGGTCAAACGCGTGGTCTATCCGAATATCAAAATCTCGACACGACCGACGCAGAGATCTCCCTACTCGCAGATATGAAAGCGGAAGTACACCACGTGGGTCAGGGGACCACCAACCGATCGTGTCTCCTAGAGGCATTGGGAAAAGACCGGAACTATAGGCAGACAATAAGGTGCCAGGTTCTAAGTCGGCACCCGCACCGACAAGACCATTTTCATCAGCTGTATGTGCAGGAGGAAAGGTCCAACTGCTTGCTTCTGGCTCAACAGGTCCGGTCAAAGTATCCCCACGCATACTGGTGAGCATACGCATTACTCGATGCTTCGCTCAAAGCAGAATGGCTAATCAGTCAAATCTTTATATATGTCAACTTCAGAAGAAGTGGCTTCTGAGACCGACACAGAGCTAATTGAGACTGGTTCGACGGGCAAATCGAGGCTGTCAGTTTCAACTTCCTGAACGCCTAAGACCACGTCGAGACCTTCAACTACATGCCCCATTAGCGAATAGTTCGGATCTAAAGCCGCACCAAATGATCCGGTGACGATGAAGAACTGCGAGCCATTTGTATTGGGCGTTCCCTGGTTCGCCATTGCTAGAGAGCCAACGCGATATCCCTCCTCGGGCCCATAAGCGCCAGTGAATTTGTATCCCGGTCCACCGAGTCCGTTTAAGCCTTCAACGTCTCCACCCTGAATAACAAATTGATCGATTACCCGATGGAAGATTGTTTCGTCGTAGGCATGATGACGCGCCAGAAAAATAAAGTTATTAACGCTACGAGAGTCCAAAGTGGGGTCAAGGACGACAGTGAAATCACCGACTGAGGTAGCGAAAGTCGCGGAATATAACTGACCTGCATCGATACAAAGCTTTGGTGGTGTTTCGAATTTTGTCCGTTTCGTTGACGATCCATCAACTGCGGGACATCCTTCAATCCCGAGTGCTTCTGCGCCTATTGATTCAGTTTCAATTTCTTGCGATTCGTTGTCACTGCCAGTCAGACTCCACAAAAACGCAACCAAAAGTACGGCTGCGGCGATGGCTACCCAACGGACCACAACCTTCGTGCGCCGTGAATTCTTGTTTGCTTGTTGAGCAGCATCTGCCTGGGCTTGACGGTGAGCTCGTTGACGTTCGCGTTTGTTGGTGCTCATAACTGTGGACTAATAATCCCTTGACGGTGAGGTTTAGCAATGACGGTAGCAATGCTGAACCCAGAAGCCCAAGTGAACAACCTTTAAATCGTCAAGGGCTTAGAGTCGCTGACAGGTACCCTCAGATCTCGTGGCACTCGTTGTACAGAAATTCGGTGGCACTTCCGTCGCAGATGCTGACCGCATGCGCGAGGTAGCTGATCACGTCAAACGTACTCGTAGCCGAGGCGATGACGTCGTCCTCGTTGTCAGTGCTATGGGCAAAGAAACAGACGAGCTTCTTCGATTAGCAGATGAAGTCAATAATGATCCGCCCGGACGTGAAATGGACATGCTTATTACTGCCGGTGAGCGTAAATCCATAGCTCTAATGTGCATGGCACTTCATGCTGCCGGAGTGCCGGCTGACTCTTTCACAGGAAGTCAGGCAGGATTTGAAACTGACGATAACCACCGCAATGCAAAGATTGTTTCAGTTGATCCCCACAGAGTTCGGGACTCGGTAGACAAAGGCCGCGTGGCCGTAGTTGCGGGGGCACAAGGAATGTCTGCTGATGACAACGTCACATTTTTGGGTCGAGGTGGTTCAGACACGACAGCAGTAGCGCTAGCCCACGGTCTCGGCGCTGACGCGTGCGAGTTGTATACCGATGTATCAGGAGTCTTTACGACAGATCCAAGAGTTTGTCCTACCGCAAAACGAATGGAATCTATTTCCTTCGACGAGTTACTAGAGATGACGGCTGTCGGCTGTCCCAAACCGGTTATGCGTTCGGTAGAAGTGGCCCGAGCTTTTGGTGTGCCACTTCACGTTCGATCAGCCTTTACGTGGGAACCTGGCACCTGGGTGCTTGAGGAGGACCCTGACATGGAAAGAGCAATCATCAAGGGAATTGTGCCTGACACAAGCCAAGCAAAAGTCACTCTGAGCGGAGTGCAGGATGAGCCTGGCTTAGCAGCCAAAGTATTCAGGACTCTGGCCGACGCGTCGGTCAATGTCGACATGATTGTCCAAAATGTAAGCGACAGTGAACACACAGATATCTCCTTTACTGTTCCGCTAGAAGATCTAGACACCGCAACCACAACATGTGAGGCCCTTGCTAAAGAATTAGGATTTTCCGGTGTAAAGGCTGATCCTGATCTCGGTCGCGTATCTGTTGTAGGTGCGGGTATGGCATCTAACCCGGGTGTTGCCGCCACAATGTTTGAAACTCTGGCTCAGAACGAAGTGAATATAGAAATGATCGCTACGTCGCCAATTCGTATTAGTTGCGTGATAGCTGAAGGTGACGTTGATAAAGCAACAGCCGCCCTTCACACCGCCTACGGCTTGGATTGAAATACATTCAATAAATCGCGTCGAACTACGACGCCACCATCGGTAACCTCAGAAGTTATGCGAGTAGGAATCGTAGGAGCTACAGGTCAAGTAGGTGGAGTGATGCGCGCCATCCTCTCCGAAAGAAGCTTTCCCCTGGACGAAATAAGGTTTTTTGCGTCTGCGCGGTCAGCTGGAACAACAATCAATTGGAACGGAGCTGAGATCATCGTTGAAGATGCGAGCACCGCGGACTACAGCAATGTAGATATAGCTCTTTTCTCAGCCGGTGGAGCGACGTCGCTGGCTATCGCTGAAAAAGTTGCTGCCCAAGGGGCTCTTGTCATCGATAACTCCTCTGCATGGCGGATGGATCCAGACGTCCCTCTTGTTGTCCCAGAGGTAAATGCAAACGAAGTTAATAACACTCCGAAAGGCATTATCGCTAACCCCAACTGCACGACTATGGCGGCGATGCCAGTCCTGGCGCCACTGCATGAGGAAGCTCAACTGAGGGGGATGATTGCATCTACCTACCAGGCAGTTTCCGGTGCTGGACTTGCAGGAGTCGCAGAGTTAGGCGAGCAACTTCGCGCAACAGTTACCGATGCTGAGCAATTGACCTATGACGGCGATGCAGTTACCCAAACTGATTTCAGTGCATTCCCGCAACCGATCGCTCACAATGTTCTTGCCCACGCTGGCAACTTTGTTTCCGATGGCACTGGTGAAACTGACGAAGAACAGAAGCTACGCAACGAAAGCCGCAAGATTCTCGACATCCCGGATTTGGCAGTTTCTGGAACCTGTGTGCGAGTCCCGGTTTTTACTGGCCATTCCTTAGCGTTGAATTTACGATTTGGTTCCCAAATAAGTCCGGAACGTGCGAGTGAACTCTTGGCGACGGCTCCTGGAGTTGTACTTACGGACGTTCCGACACCCCTGATGGCTGCCGGTCAGGACCCCTCCTATGTTGGGCGTATACGACGCGACCCAACGGTTGAGCATGGATTGGCCTTATTTATTGTTGGAGACAACCTCCGCAAAGGCGCCGCCCTCAACGCAATCCAGATTGCTGAAACTGCTCTAGAACTCAGATTTTCTTAAGTTCTGATCGACAGATTTGGACATTCACAGGGCGTCAACCCGCATCGAGGACAACCCTCGGCGTAACGATTCGCAGCTTCTTCTAATGACAGGTCAAGTTGAACGGCCAAGGATGCGAGCCAGGCTAAAACGTCACCTAACTCGTGAAGCTGTTGTTCCCGGCTTCCCTTGCGAACAGCTTGGGCGAGTTCACCTAGCTCTTCGGTAAGCCAAGCGACGGTTGCAGCCAGCCCCCGTTCGTTATCGCGTAAGCCGTAGGTTTCTTCCATCAGATCTTGAAGTTCGCTTAAGTGCACATCCCGACGTTAGATCTCAAAATTGCTACAAGCCGACATTCCTTTGCGAGGCATGAAACAGTGGATGCGTGCCAATCACTCTTTGCCCCGTAGTCTTGTACTTCTTGGATCGTTTCGATAGGTGTGATGACAGATGAAAAAAACTCTCACGGTCCTACTTATAACGCTGCTTAGTGTGGCGTGCGTCGTCACGATTGTTATCGGAATATCAGGTACCACGAAGAAGACTTCTAGCCCTGAGATAGCTGAGCCCCTATCCAGTCGGATTATTGAACCAGCTAAAGGTGGCGCCAAATTAGCCGATGCAGCTCAGAATGTGATTCTAGAAGGCCCCTCACAGCGTCTTAACAACGAAGCTGTGGGCACCGTCACTTGGCTTCCGAATCCTGGTGATTTCATTGAATTTGGGACAGCCCTATACGCCGTTGACAACAAGCCCGTCATATTGATGAAGGGCTCGCTGCCAATGCATCGTGATATTGCTTACAAGGTTTCAGACGGTCCAGACGTCGCTCAACTTGAGCGGAATCTGGTTAACTTTGGGCACGCGCTAGATGAGATAGATACCGGTAATGCCACCGATCTGACCGTCGATTATCATGTGACGCCCCTAACGGTTTCTTCAATCCGGTCTTGGCAACTGTCACTTGGTTTGACTTCCACTGGGATAGTCGGTCACGGGGATGTGATTTTTCGACCAGAGATTGTGCAAGTCTCAGAACTACACGTCAGGCGAGGGCAGGTCATTGACGGAGGCAGCGTTCTATCGGTGTTAATTAACTGACACCGTTTGAGACAAGACATAACGAGAAAGCGCTAGTTTCGAGTGATGGAGACAGGGGCACTGGAAACGCGATTGAGTTCCGAACTGCGGGAACTTGAACTAGAGGCTTTCATACTGCAGTTAGAAGTTGATGGCTTATGTGTTGTCCCACCAGAAAAAACTGGTGTCGACTCTGAAACGATTACAGCTATACGCGAACAGCTGCTCAGCGAAGCCGAAGCACTGGTGGGCTGTGGTTTTGACCTCGACAACGGTCCGCAAGCCGAGTTGACGATGAATCCAGAAGACAACGTTCTCGCGAGTTCAGTCGGAGACCACGGAGAACCGACTCAGTTCTTGGTGCAGCAACTATGCGCTCGGCACCGTCTCTTTCGTGACTTGGCGATTAACCCAGTAGGGCTAGCCCTGATTCGTCACCTCATTGGCCGCAATGCCACTCGCTTTAGTAGTCATAATGCGTTTATTAAATGGCAGGGAGAATTCGGTTACGGAAGCAACCTTGGATTGCACTGCGACCAGTTGGCGGTTCCGCGTCCCTGGGGACGCAATGCGTTGACTGCGAACACAAACTGGTGTCTCACTGATTACACACTTGATGGGGGAGCACTGGCATACGTTCCTGGATCGCACCGCCGAATGGAACCACCCCGTTTCCCTGAAGCTGTTGAATTAGCGGTACCGGTAGAAGCCCCAGCGGGTTCACTCATTGTTTTTCACGGAGCGACATGGCACGGCGCTTTCCCCCGACATACGGCGGGGATGCGACTATCTATAGCCAACTACTTCCGCCATTACATGATCTTGCCGCAGGACGATATAAAAAATCTTTTCCCTCAAGACTTAGCTGAAGATTGTTCAAATCCAGAGATATTCAAATTTTTAGCTGGGTTTGCTGACGAATTCCCGTATTCAAAACAGACGGAAAGAATTCCGCGATTAACTGCGTAAAGCGCCTGATCTAGATTGGGGCGTCAGCATTGATCACTATCTTCCCGAAGAACTTTCGTTCCTCTAACGCCTGATGAGCAGCAACCCCATCGTTTAGAGGGACTCGCGAGTCGATGACAGGCGAGAATTCGTCAGTTCTCGTCAACTCCAGTAACTGATCTAGATCGCTGCGCTGCCATCCGTTTGATCCGCGGATGTCCATTTCTGCAGTCCAAATAAACCGCAGATCTGTTGGTGGGTCGAACCCAGCTGTAGCGCCACAAGTCAAAACTTGTCCACCCAGTTTCACGCACTTGAGAGACCTTGCCCAGGTATCGCCACCTGTGAAATTAACCACCACGTCATATCCACCTCCGCTGAAGAGATTTCCAGTCTTCTCTCTGCAGTACTTCACGAAATCGGTTGTCGTGTAGTTAATAGTTTCGTCAGCCCCCAACGACATAAGTTGCTTACACTTTTCATCAGTCCCCGCAGCAGCAATCACAGATGCCCCGCGCATTTTGGCCAAGAGCAAAGCACTTGTTCCGACACCACCACTAGCACCCAGAATCAAGACCGAATCACCTGCATTGACACTGCCTCGGGTCAGCATCATCCGGTGAGCTGTGCCGTAGGCAACAGGGAGACATGAAGCATCATCAAAAGAGACATCTTCTGGAAGTTGAATGAGTTGTTCCGCAGTTACCACGACATATTCCGCGTAAGCCCCCCACAAGGTGTCTCCGATCATCCACAACTTCCCATTTTCATACCTAACCGGGTCCACGAGCACCCGGTCTCCTACTGACCAGCCAGTGACATCATCAGCTACTTCCGAAACTAAGCCTGCGCAATCGCAGCCAGGAATACCAGGCAGTGGAACTTTGATTCCCGGCATTCCTTGGCGAGTGAAAACGTCGTGGTAGTTCAAGGAGCAAGCACGAACTGCAACTCTGACCTCGCCCGGTTGAAGATCTGGTTCTTCTATATCCCTGTACTTCAGAACGTCGATCGATCCGTGTTCATCGAAGACAATTGCTTTCATGAGATATTCCGATCCAAGGCTAAGAGCTCTTCAGCCTTTTTAGTGAGGGTCGCCCGATCGATCTTGGCTGTTGACGCAAGAGGTATCTCATCAACGAACCAAACATGGCGAGGGTGGGCATAGGCAGGGCCATTTTGTAACGCATATTGCTTTACATCCTCCACAGCCAGAATTTGATCAGGTTCGGTTCGGACGAAAGCTGCTGGCAGTTGCCCTTTCAAATCGTCGTTAACAGGTACGACCACAGCCTGATGAATCGCCGCATGCTTTTCGAGCATTTGTTCAACTGAATCTGGATAAATGTTTTCTCCAGCGCAAACAAACATGTCATCGACGCGACCAACGAAGAAATACCAGCCATTTTGATCACGACTCATCAAATCACCTGTGTGGTACCAACCATCCGTAAGCCGCTCAGCATTGGTTTCTGGCAGTTCGTGATATCCGAGCATCACACCTTTAGATTTGACCCACAACTCACCCTTATCGGATTCAAGACCACTAGCCGGATCGATGAGCTTGAGATGAACCTTCTCGTGTTGACACCCGAGAGAAATTTTTGGACGAGGAAGATCTTCAGGATGCGGTCCAAATTCTAAAACAGCTTCCGTCGTCCCATACCCGTTGGTTACAAACGCAGATGGAAATAAAGCCTGAACATCGTCAAACAAGGCTTCAGTCAATGGGGCTGAACCGATAAAGACTCGCTGGACAGAGGAAAGGTCATATTCGATTGATGATTGACGAAGCTCTGCCGTTACGAGCGCATACATCGTGGGGACGCCTGAACACATCGTTACTCCGTGTTCACTAATCGCTTTCAGGTACTCAATAGCTGAAAATTGGGGCAACAAAACCACTTTCCCCCCACTTGCGAAAGCCATCTTTGAGGCCATCGAAGCGTTCTTGTGATAAAGCGGTGCGGAGACCAACATCACTTCTCCGGGAATAGTCGCGCCGAATTCCAAGACAGTAAATGTGACATTTTCATGCGACAACAGAACACCTTTCGGCCGTCCTGTTGAGCCAGACGTATAGATCTGAATCGCTATATCTGAAGGGTGAACCTCCGCAAGATCCGGCAGTGGCATCCCGCTCATCATGTCAACCCACTCCTGGGAACCTATGACGATCGTCGATACATCAGACAACAGATTGGCGTGCTCGGAATCTGTGATCAGTAATTTCAGATCCGCATCCTCTGTTATGTACTCCAGAGTTGCTTTTGGAAGTCTTGTGTTAAGAGGAACGAAAACCATGCCGGCCGCCGGCGCTCCAAACATCACCGTGTAGTACTCACCGAGATTTCCAGCGAGCAACCCAATCCGAGAACCAACTGGGATCCCCATCTCAATCAGGGCTCGTGCAAAAACCCGAACGTCGTTAGTTATTTGCGAAACCGAAATCTCAGATGCAGGGCGTCGGGAGTGGTCGACCAAAGCGACGCCATCAGGGTTGGGATTTCTGTCTAAGAGCGATGCCATATTCATTGACGTGATTATCCCAAAACTTCAGGCTCGCATGTCATCAAAATTTCAGCCACGGTCGCGGTGTTGGGAAGCCTGACGATCGTTGCCACAGTTTCGGCCAAGTCATCAGCTTGAATCATGATCGAAGGATCCACCCCGAAAGCCGACGTCATATCGGTTTCGACGTAGCCAGGACAAATAGCAGTAACCCTTATACCGTCATCGAATGTTGCATGCCGTACTGCATGATGCAAAGCAAGCAAGGCATGCTTGGTCATGGCGTAACCAGGAGCGAACGTGCCCTTAACCCTCTTACCGGAAAGTGACACCACGTTTACGATTCGCCCTTCACCCGAAACAGTTAGGAACGGAAGAGCCGTCTGGATCAGGGCTAGCGGGCCTTTGACGTTCACCGCCCACATTTCATCCAAAATGTCCTCAGATAAATCAGGCAACGATTCCATATGTCCAATTCCGGCATTGTTAGTGAGACCGTCCACACGCCCCCGCAAATCTGCCGTCGCCTGTACCCATGCAACTCCGGTTGCCGGCTCAAATGCGTCATAGATGTGACAAGAAACATTTTCATCAGCCCAATCCTCAATCGACAGTTCTAATTGATCGATATTTCTTGCACCGAGACTCACAATCCAACCCTCTGAATGAAATTGGCGGGCCAAAGCTGCCCCGATACCGCGGTTTGCACCGCTAATCATCATCACTCGACCATGTGGATCAATCACTTTAGAATTCCCTACTTTTGGTGCTGACTTACCGTAATCGAGTCATAACCAGAATGTCTCAGCATCAGGTATGAGCCGACCGAATACTGGTGGCAACGGAGCCTAATAAATGGTCGGGCAGGCGGGATTTGAACCCACGACCTCTTCGTCCCGAACGAAGCGCGCTACCAACCTGCGCCACTGCCCGTTAGACCGTTCTGGAACCAATGACGCTACCGCAAACATTAGATAATTCCCCGAAAGACAAAAAACCTCTAAGTGACTTCAGCAGGCTCTTCGGTTCCGTCATCCTCCGAAACTTGATCAAGAGGTTCGCCAGACGAATCAGCTGGTTCATCTGGCATAACTGAAGCCGATTCGGTTTGAGAGGCTTCGACAATCTCGTCCCGCATATCTTCGCCTGCCAAAAGTTTGACGGAAGCCATCTTCAAACGAAACGAATCCAAGGGCTTTACGAGCCAACCCTGAGCTCCAGCTTGTTGAGCCAAATACAGATCAGCGGAACGGTCAAGAAGCATCAGCACCGGAACGTGACTAATTCTCCCCGCACCAATCTCCAGTTGAAGATCCATGCACGTTGCCATGCCACCCATGTTGCCGATCTGAAGATCCAGAATGACCAAGTCAGGACTTTCAGCAGATACTGAGTCTCGAACATCAGCCCCAGCCCTAACTACGGTTACATCCGTGCCTGGGTCGCTGAGAGCGGAACACACTTCTTCGATCAGCCAATCAGCGTCGCTTGCTAAAAGAACATTAGTCACTACCTGTTGAGGCTAGCCGCCGAGAAAGACACATAGAGGCGTCAAAGGGATCGCGCTTGAAGAGAATGGGAGAGTAAGCAGGTCTCTGTAGTCTTGGCAGGACATCGAGCGAATGACTGAACGGTGAAACTTTGACCAAATTGATCCGAATGTTCTGTTTGAGCGCGGCCTCTCTAGCTGTGTGCTCAACCGCATTTGTACTTTGCTCTTCCCCCGCAGCTGCCCACACGGGCCATGAACATTCTCGAGAAATCCAAATCGTTGAGGTCAGCGGCCTCTTAGACCCCGTAGAAATTGATTACATCAATCTTCAACTAGATAACGCTCAACGTAATTGGGCTCTAGCCATCGTTTTACAGGTCAACAGCCCAGGTGGAGCAGCAGACCAGCAGCAGATCCAAGATCTTTTGGAAAACATTGAAGGATCGTTAGTCCCCGTCGGCGCTTGGATCGGACAAAGTGGAGCTACTGCAAAGGGCGCAGCTGCTCATTTGGTCAATGCAGCGAACTACTCAGGTATTGCGCCAGGAAGCCGAATTGGTGGTTTCGCTGACTTCGAAAGATCTGAAGAAACTCCCACTCCAGGAGTTGGGAATACGATCCGTCGTGGGCAAGAAGCCGTCTCGGCTGGCCTAGTCGATGTTATGGCTCCCACCTTGGGCGAATTCTTATTGACAATGGAAGATGTGGGACTGATCGAAAAGATCTCCACAGAACTAGAACGTGCTGATGGATTAATTCAACGGTCAGTCGCAGATGATGTGCGAGTTACTTTTAACAAACTTTCACTCGTAGACCAGTTATTTCACACGGTCGCAAGCCCAGCTGTTGCATACCTTTTGCTACTAGTTGGCATGTCAATGCTGTTACTCGACTTCTTCACTGGCGGTATAGGCGTAGCGGGAGGAGTTGGATGCGGTTCGCTTTTACTGGCCTGCTACGGACTGGGGATTCTTGACGTTCGCATATGGGCGCTATTGATCTTGATAATTGCGATGTTTGGATTCGCAATTGACCTGCAAACAGGAGTACCTCGATTCTGGACCGTGCTAGGTGTCGGCTGTTTAATTGCTGGATCCCTGCAGCTATTTGCTTCCCATTCGGTCAGTTGGTTGACGCTCTTGGGAGGTATCGGGCTCACACTCGCATTTGTGTTGTCGGGTATGCCCGCATTGATTCGCACTAGATACGGTACGAGCACCTTGGGTAGGGAATGGATGATCGGCCAAATGGCATCAGCATCAACAGACCTTGCCCCTGAGGGGATCGTGGAATTCGAGCAAGCACAGTGGGTAGCCAGAGTTAACAGACTGACTCCTATCAAAGAGGGGGAACCGGCCCGCATCGTGGGGCTTGAGGGACTGGTGCTAGAGGTTGAACCAGAAGAAGGTGGCGCTATCGATTATCGAGAAATGCGCCAGAGACCATCTTCAGAAGCTGATGCTTCTGAGCAGGAAACAAGTCAATAACTAAATAAAAGTTACCCATAAGCCCTGCAAGCAAGGGTTTTCAAAAATTGAATCGTTTTTCGATTTTTTCTTGCAAAGTTGATATTCGCGCGCCTAGATTGCCTCCGGAGGGACTTTGGGGGACGTTAAATATGGCTGCATTGCCTGATGACAGTTGGGAACATAAAGCTGCGTGTCGAGGACCGCAATCGACGGTTTTTTTTCCGCCGCCGAGATTCGAACGCAAAGACGAAAAATTAAATCGCGAAGCCCGGGCTAGAGCTATCTGCGCCCAGTGCTCAGTGAAAGAAGATTGCCTTTCATACGCTCTTGATATCCGTGAACCTCACGGGATTTGGGGCGGCGCAAATGAGGCAGAACGCCGTCAAATGTTGCTTGTAATTGATGGCCAGAGCGTCTCATAGGTTCTGGTTCAGACCGTTTAGTAAGACCGGTTTTTTCTAGATCACAGGGAGTCGCGGTCCGGCGATCCTTAGATCCTCTCTCCTTCGCGTTATACCGGTGCTATCGAGAACGGCACAGATCGGTAGCGCAAATTTTCTTGTAGTTCCCAGTGCGTCGCGAATTTCAGCAACGGTGACGCCGTCTGGTTTTTCATTTAATAGGCGAGCTACGACAATCGCAGCTTTGTCCATTGCTGAAGCGGCAAACAGGACGCCGTCGTTTTGAACCACAGTTCCGCGTTGTATCAAACCTCGGATTTCCTCAGCTGATAAATCATCTGGCTGAGAGGGCGAAAAAGGGTTTGCTGCAAGTTGGTCGAGGAGAGGGTGATTAACGAATACATCTTCTTGGTCGAAGGGTCGGGCGCGACCTTCGAGTATTTCAATACCATCGAGCGTGGTTGCGACCAGGCGTTCTCTTTCTTCAAGTATTGCCATGTCTAAACCTAAAGGACCGGCTTGTTCGATTAGCAGACGAACATGCTCCTCCATTGCACTGATCACTGAAGGCGAGGCGACCCAGTCACCCAAATTGGGTTCCACGACTGCTCCGGTTAGCCGTTCTAGTTTGTCTGCCTTCACCCACCCGCGTTCTGTTACGACTCGATCTATCGACAGGTCAGGGTGAGCTTCGGAGGCTTTGACTATGGGGTCTACATCAAGTACCTGACCCCCGCCGACAGTTTCGTCACGCCCGGACTCACGTAAAACAAATCTGTCACCCGGGAGTAGCGGTAAGTCTTCGGACAGGAAGACTCTCACCTGTCCCTTTGATCCCGGGGCGAGTCTTTTGGGGCCGAGCACTCTGATCCTTACTGGCCATTCACCAGAACCTATATACAGAGAAAAAGCTCCTCGCCGCGAAACCTCGTGACTGAGATTGGCGAGTATCTGGATGCTGGCATCAAATCTGTTGGTTCGGTGCCATTGGTCATCAAACACCAACGCGACTCCTCGGCTTAGGGCCTGCTGGTCAACGTGTGTGAGGTTAAGAGCGACCCTGTGACCAGGGTCTATCTTGGTGCGCGCCTCGCCTTGAGTTTGAATGGCGCGGATGCGCGTCTGCTTCTCGCCAGGGATCAGAGTTAGCTCATCGTCTACTCGGATGCGGCCCCCAGTTAGTGTTCCCGTGACGACACTCCCGGCACCAGTCGCCGCAAATGAGCGGTCGATCCAAAGGCGTGGTCGTTTCGTGTTCGTAGCATTGGGGGCTTCTTTGGTGAGAACGTCCAAGGCGTCTCGGAGTTCATCGATACCTGTGCCATCTATGCTGTCAACTGCGATGACAGGTGCATCTTGAAGAAAACTTCCTTCAGTTTTCTCTTCTATGTCCATATGTGCCAGTTGAGCAAGTTCATCGTCGACCAGCCCTATCTGGGTAAGAGCGACTATGCCATGGCTGATCCCTAATAGTTCGAGAATGCGGAGATGCTCTTCCGATTGAGGTTTCCATCCTTCGGTCGCGGCGACAACGAATATGCAGGCATCAACTCCGCCAACTCCTGCCAGCATGTTTTTAATAAATCTGATGTGTCCAGGAACGTCGATGAAGGAGAGTTTGCGGCCAGATGGCAGGGTGGTGAAGGCGAAACCTAAGTCGATGGTGAGGCCGCGCTTTTTTTCTTCTGCTAGTCGGTCAGGATCAGTTCCTGTCAAGGCCCGTACAAGAGTCGATTTGCCATGATCCACATGACCTGCTGTGGCGATGATGTGCATTGATCAAGTAACAGAGGCAATAGCTTTTGCCACTGCAGCATCGTCATCAGGGTGAACTGTTCGTAGGTCGAGAACTGTTGACTGGTCTCGGACCCTAGCGATTATTGGGACGTCGGCGTTACGTAAATCTTCTGACACATCCCCTGCTATTTCTATTCCTGCAGACGGGAATTCTTCTCCAGGTAATGAACCGCCACCTGTCATAGACATTGTTGGGGTGGGATTGCCGACGCCGAGAGATCGAGCTCGAGCTTCAAGGTCCGAGACCGGGGTTTGTGCCATGCGCCAAAAAGGTATTGCGTCACCATCTCGTCGTAGATAGGAAAGCGCTGTTTCTTGAAGAGCGTTCAGCACTAACGCCCCGGGTCGGAATGCCCTCATTAGGGGGTGTTTTGCACAGATGGCTATCAAGTCTTTGCGCCCCGCGATGACCCCGGCTTGGGGACCCCCAAATAGCTTGTCGCACGAAAAAGTAACCAATGCCGCACCTGATTCCAACGTTTGCTTTACTGCAGGTTCGTCGCGTAACCAAGGGGGTCTGCCGTCGCGTAACCAATGGCATGCCTCGTCGATGAAACCGGATCCAAGATCGGCGATAACGGGTGGGCCAATAGAACTCAAAGCAGCGACTGATGCTTCTTCGGTGAATCCACTGATCTTGTAATTGGATGGGTGAACTTTGAACAGTAGAGCCGTGTCATGTAATCGGTGAGCTGCCTGATAATCGGCGACTCGAGTGCGGTTGGTGGTCCCCACTTCAATCAGTTGAGCACCGGATTCTGCCATTACGTCAGGTACTCGGAAACCGCCCCCGATCTCTACAAGTTCCCCCCGCGATACAGCTACGGCTCGATTGCGTGCCAGAGCTGCTAATACCAAGGTCACCGCTGCTGAACAGTTGTTTACGATAAGAGCTGCTTCAGCGCCACTCAATTTGCAGATCAAGTTTGCGGCATGACCAATACGTGAACCGCGCTTTCCTGTAGTTAGGTCAAATTCGAGGTTGGTTGCTTGGGATGCCTGCTGGTATGCCAGGGGTGCTCTTCCTAAGTTTGTGTGAAGTAACACACCGGTGGCGTTGATAACAGGACCTAGAAGTGCGCGTTGCAGTCGCAACGCTTCATCGCGAGCCGAATCTGGGTCATCGTTACTAATTGCTATGCGAGCAGCTTCGACTAAAAGTGGGGATGGCAGATCTATATCCGACAGACTTTTAGATAGGGCGTCAACTGATGGTGGTCGCACGATTAGAGGATAGGTCCCACTGGGTTCGATTCGCCCTGGGTACCGTCGCTAGGATCAAATAAGTGGGTGTTCTCTTTGTTCTCTTCGTTGTCGTCCCGATCCTAGAGCTGATGGTCATAATTCAGGTTGGCCAATCGGTGGGAGCCTGGAATACCGTAGCTTTTCTGGTGGTTGACAGCCTGGTGGGAGCTTGGCTCGTTAAACACCAGGGAATCGGTTTACTCAAAAAATCTCAAGATCGTCTGAGAAATGGCGAGATGCCAAGTGATGAAATTTTTTCTGGGGTGGTAGTTCTTTTCGCGGGCGCATTGATGCTTACTCCTGGGTTTCTTACGGACCTCGTCGGGCTGCTGTTGTTGATACCTCCGATTCGAGCTGGTGCTTTGCTGGTTATTCGACGAAAGTTTCGCTCGCGAATAGCAACTAACTTCCCAACATCGAATCTGCCTGAGTGGGATATGGAGACACCACCTGACGAGGGCGGGGATGCATCTGGAGATAATGACAATTGACGACACCAGTCGAAGTTCGCCTAGCAGCGACAGTCATGTTGGTTCGAGATGGGGAACAGGGTCTCGAAACATTCATGCTCAAACGGAATCCCAAAAGTGAATTTGTCCCGGGTCAGTTCGTGTTCCCCGGTGGCGCTGTAGATGTGAAAGATCAGTTGACTCATGAAGTTGAGACGGTTTCTTCGGGAATGGATGACGTCCAAGCTTCGAGCCGTCTGAGCATAGAGAATGGTGGTCTGGCTTATTGGGTTGCCGCAATTCGAGAATGTTTTGAAGAGGCAGGGGCGTTGTTAGCTCGTATTGACGGTGAAGACTTGGCATTGACCGATCCTGAAGTCCATCAACGGTTCCAAGAACATCGAGATGCTGTATATGCCGGTCACCTCACGATGGTGGACTTGTGTCGGGCTGAAGGTCTCTCGATGAATTTTCATGACTTGCGTTATGTCAGTCATTGGATTACCCCCATCGGCCCACCGCGACGATTTGATACTCGATTTTTTGTAGCTCGATCGCCGCGCGGCCAACGCCCAGCACATGACGGAGGGGAAACGGTTGAGAGTTGTTGGATCGCGCCCAAAGAAGCTGTGAATCTTCACCAGGCAGGCAAATTCGAGATGATTTTGCCCACTATCGCCAACTTAGAACCACTTCTGGAATTGGACTCAGTTGACGAGGTGATGCACTGGGCGGACGGGTTAAGCGATATACCCGAAATATTGCCAGCGTTAGTTACTGCTGAAGATGGTTCGCCGTCGGTGCTGATGCCCGGAGAAGTCGGCTATGAAGAGGCTCTTTCTCAACCCCCACCGCACGGCTCGACTCAGTAATTAAGGGTTTTTTTCTCCCATTAGCGAGACAGGCACTTCATTTATGGCAGATGCCGAACAAGCTTCCATGTCGAGTGGTGGAGCAATCTCCTCGACAATTCGTGCAGCAATCTCGTGGAATATTCGACTGGCTGGCCCGTCTGACGCAGCTACTGGCTTACCAGTATCACCGCCAGCTGATACTGCTGGTTCAAGTGGAATTGACCCTAGTAAGGGTGCACCAATTTCTTGAGCGAGTCTTTCACCGCCACCTTCCCCAAAAAGCGGCCACGAAGTTCCATCTGGTGTCGTAAAGGCGGACATATTCTCCACCACACCTAAGATCGGCATATGACTGCGTCTTGCCATATCGGCCACGCGTATCGCTACTTTTTGTGCGCTAACTGCGGGTGTGGTGACAACTAACATTTCTGCTTGAGGTAATAAACGGGCTAGGGCCATCTGCACATCTCCGGTGCCCGGAGGCATATCGATTAGCAAATAATCCAAATCACCCCAATCG
Source organism: uncultured Acidimicrobiaceae bacterium (assembly GCA_913020735.1). GTDB lineage: Bacteria > Actinomycetota > Acidimicrobiia > Acidimicrobiales > Poriferisodalaceae > MedAcidi-G3. Next base: position 11,703 of record CAJWBN010000009.1, on the reverse strand, counting down.
ACGTCGTGAAGGAATTGCTCAACCGCCTTAGCCAGCATGAGTCCTCTCCACATGAGGGCAGTTTCTTCTGTCTCAACCATCAAACCAGTAGAGACGACTTTGAGAAGGCCAGAACCTTGAGGTCGTTCTTCAGGAACTATTTTCCCTCGTTCTTCTTCTGATGAAGCAGGTCTGGCATTCAGTCGAGAGTTAACTCCCAGCATCCTTGGCACGCTGAAGCCCCAAATGTCTGCGTCGAGAACACCGACTGTGTGACCTCGAGATGCTAAAGCGGTGGCGATGTTTACTGTTACTGAAGACTTTCCAACGCCGCCCTTGCCTGAAGCGATTGAAATAATTCGGGCGCTCGCCGGTATTTGAGTTGGAGTGGCTGTGTCTCGCGCGTTGCGCCGGGCACGTTCCATAGCGCGTGTGCGCTCTTCAGGGGTCAGCTCGTCCCAATGCAACTGGACTTCGTTGACGCCAGGAAGTGATTCCACTCTGGATTCGCAGTCGCGCTTGATGGTTGCTCGAAGCGGGCACCCCGCTGTTGTAAGGGCGATAGTGATCTGAGCGGTCTGTCCCGTGAGCGAAACAGATCGCACCATGCCTAAGTCGACAATGTTGTCCCCTAATTCCGGGTCCATTACCCCGCGCAAGACACCGAGAATCTCGGCCTCGTCAACAGCATCTTCACTCACAGTTATTAAGGCTAGTTACCCCATCCGCTGTGATCCACTGTCGCGTCTTGGCTACAATGGAAATAGTTGTAACCGGAGGTCCCCGAAGATGATCACCTTGACTGATATCGCCACTGAAAAAGTTAGAGAATTAATCGAAGCCGAAGGCGAGATAGACCTGGCCCTTCGAGTAGCGGTCCGCCCTGGAGGATGCTCTGGGTATAGCTACGAAATGTTTTTTGATAGCGAAACAGAAACAGACGACATGTCGCAGTTTTTCGGAGATGGCGATGTCCGCGTCGTATCTGACCCGATGAGCGCCCAACTCTTAGAAGGTGCGACCCTGGATTTCAAAGATGGCTTGATGGGTTCTGGCTTTGCCATTGACAACCCAAATGCTCAAAGAACATGTGGCTGCGGTAATTCCTTCAGCTAAGAACGAAACTGTTAAATCAGAGAAAGCAATTCTCTTAGCTCAAGATTGTCCCAGATGTGGTCAAGCCGTCTAAGAACTGTTCCTTGTTCATCTAATAAAAAAATAAAAGGCTCGTAGCTGACCCCCATCTGAAGGACTGCCGGCGCAATTGGACCTAAATCCTGTGCGTTTGGATTTGCGTACACCTCTGCATGAATTACATCGAATCCGGAGTAATTTGAGCCAACTTCAGAGATCAAGTTTTCCAATACGGGGCCACACATCCATTTTGTTCCACAAAACGCAGGTGTACTCACTATCAGAACCGTTGCCCTTCGCGAAGTAATTGAATCGCTAAGTGAGATGTTGTGGAAGGGACACCCGGGCTCACGGGTGCAAATAGGGTTCACTCCAGCTGAGCGTGACACCGTAGGAGTAACAAGAGCCGGGAAACGGTCACCAGGCCAAATAATTGTGCTCTGGGATTTTGACCCTGGATTTGCATAACCCACGTAGTTTCCGCGCTTTCCTAGGTCGAAACGGAATTCATGTACACCCGATTTCTGGAAGGGCACAATCACTGGGTAGTAGGGCATAGCAACACCATCGACATGGCGCTGTGTAGTAGTCGAATGGATTGTTTGGAAATCAGTATCGAGAACTTCGACGCTAATCGATTCCGGTGAAAGTCCGCCTAGGTTGCCGTCATCATCGGAGAATGACCAAATAGTTCTTTGTGGACCACCGTCACTGATAATGGTTTGATCCGAAAACCATTTTGACGCGGCTCTGAGTTCACTTTGATTTTTTTCCTGGACACGGCATGCAGCTAAAACTGCTGTCGCAGCTAGACCACTGCCAGCGAGAGATAAAAATGCTCTGCGCGAAATACGTTGAGGGTCCCATATATTGTGATCCACCCCCTGGAACGTAGCCTGAACTCTGGTCTCACCTGAAGTGCTGCGACCTATTCGTACACGGAGGTAATCCCATCGAACGGTTCATCCGATTCCAACTTGATGGACGAGAGGTTGAAGTCGTAGATGACGGGGGCAGCCTTTTGGGTGCTTTGCGCGATCGTCTGGGAAATTGGTCGGTTAAAGATGGTTGTAGCCCCCAAGGTCAATGTGGCTGCTGCACTGTTCTGATTGATAGCGCTCCTAGAGTTTCTTGCGTCACCCCATTACGGAGAGTGGCCGGCAGAGCTGTCACCACCATCGAAGGTCTAACGGAGCAAGAACGAAACCGTTGGGCGGAAGCGTTCATAGCTCACGGAGCTTCGCAGTGTGGGTTTTGTACGCCGGGTATTGTTTGTCGGCTCGTCGGACATGAACGCAAGGGTGCTGACCTTCAAGACCGGGAAACCGTGGACCGGTTGCTGTCTGCACATCTTTGTCGATGTACTGGCTGGCAGACCATCAGAGAAGCGGCAGCAGAAGTTGCTGTTGACTACCCGCATCGAGACCTCGAACAAGCCAGTCTCCAAGCAAGTCTTGAAGCTGGGACCCACCAAATCGTAGGTCCCGCTGTCGTACTCGGCGAGATTTGCTTTGCTGACGATCAACCTCCAGATGGTGCGCTTGTAGCAATCAGAAATGACGCAGGGTGGGCTGTTGGAGAGACTCTTCATGGGGCTCGAGAAAGCACTGGCAAAGTTCAGGGTCGACGCACCAGCATGGAGTCACGGCCGCCGCTTGAGCTACCTCCAGGTGACTGGGCGGTCACACTTCGAACTGGATGGGTGGAACCGGCGTATCTAGAAACTGATGCTTCATGGTGCGCGCCATCTGGTGAGCCCTCTAATCCGATAGCAAACGGCGGCGCTTTCGGAGGAAAAACTGATAGTGACGTATCTGAAAAAGCGAAATCTATGGCTATCGAGAACGGTATGCCGGTGCGGGTCCTGTGGTCGAGAGAAGACGTAGTTCGTTACGGAATTAAAAGACCGCCGCTGTCAGCGGGTTTGCGTGCTGACGGAAGTGGGATGATTCGCGTGGTTAAAACGCCTGGTGTAGAGGAAATTATTCGGTCTGTGTTGCCTAGGTGCGAAGTAGAACAGATAGAAGTTGCAGGTCCTCCAACGTCGGTTGCTTTGAGAGCTGCTTGCTGGGCTGAAGCGGAAATGCTTAATACAGCTCTTCGCGGTTTTAGCGATTGGGTTCAAGCTCCTTCTGGCGCTCGGGCTAAAGCTGAAATTGATCAAGAAGTAATTAAAGTCGAAGTGTCGGGTGGCACCCCGCTTGATCTTGTCATGTTTCGCAGTTACTGCGTAGGTGCTGCCCATATGGCGTACAGCTGGGTAACTTCAGAGAGTCTGAGTGTCGACGAGGTAGGCGAAGTACACGACCTCACTGTCCGATCTTTCGGTGTTCTTCGTTCATCAGATAGCCCACATATAGAGATCGTTTCGGTGGGAGAGGGCGAGGCTGTCGCCGTGGGAGATGCAGTATTTGCTGCAGTAGCTGCTGCTACATGGTTGAATCGGGGCTGCCCTTCAGATTTACCAACCGGGTAAATCAGGTCTATATCGTTTACTTTGCGTACTTGGAGGTACCCCGTGTCTCAGCCAGTTGCCCATTACTCAGCGTCATATCGAGCCGGTGATCTTCTCTTTGTTTCTGGTCAGCTTGGTCTGGCTGATGGTTCTTTGGTTGAGGGGGTTGAAGCTCAGACCGCTCAGGCCCTTACCAATGCTCAGAATGTCCTAAAAGAACATGGTTTAACTCTGAACGATGTAGTGAAGTGCACGGTGTTCATGACCGATATTGAGAATTTTTCGACCATAAATTCGGTTTACGCTGAAACCTTCGGGGATCACCGGCCATCGCGTTCAGCCATTGCAGTAAAGGCGCTTCCTCTTGGTGGATTAGTCGAAATTGAAGCTATAGCGAACATGTCGTCCTCTTAGATCTCTGACTTTTGTATTAGAGATTTTTCTTGCCTGCCAAAGTCGTAACTAAGGTCGGCGACTGGCTACCATCAAGAACATGGCCGGAGGAATCGCGATAGCTGTCATTCTGCTGCTGAGTCCATTCATGATCACTATGAGCCTTGCTGCCGTGGCGGCGTTGTTGGGAAATTCTCTGAAAGGCGACGCGGAATCACGACACGAGGGAAGCAGTCTCATCGAGACCAACTACTAGATTTAGAATTTTGTTGATGTTCGCCGCTTAGCGACGTCGACTCTCACCTAAGCGGTAGCCAACGCTTCTCACTGTTTGGATTAGAGCAGCATATTCTTCACCAAGCTTCGCCCTTAAGCGACGCACATGAACATCTACCGTTCTTGCCCCACCGTAATACTCGTAGCCCCAGACTCTGCTGAGAAGAACTTCTCTAGTGAAAACTCGTCCGGGAGTCGCTGCCAAAAACCTGAGTAGCTCGTACTCCATGAACGTTAAATCGAGAGGCCGGCTATCAACGGAGGCTTCGTAGGTTTCCAGGTCGAGGACCAATGGTCCGTATTCGATTCGTTCTCCGCTGATTTCACCGCCCGAAGAGGCGAGCATGTGCCTGACTCGAGCCTCAAGTTCGCGCGGATGAAATGGGTCCAAACAAAAGTCGTCGAAAAGGTCATCTCGCAGGTCGAGTTCAGCTAATTCATTGCCTCTGATCATTAACAAGAGAGGGGCAACTGGAACGTCGCGTCTGCGAAGTGCTCGAAGCATCTGCCAACTTAGATCGTTGTCTTCCACTAACTGAACAATCGCGCCACCCCAACCTTCATCAGGTTCGAGAAGATCCACATCGGATGGCTCAGCGACGCCTTTCCAAACGAAACCGTTTAGGTCTAGCAGCTGAGCTAGCTCAGGAACTGGGTCCGCGGGGTAGATAGCGAGGACGGTCATTACAAACTTGAGTAATAGCGGTCGAGTTCAAATGGTGTCACCTGTGCTTTGTAGTCGTTCCATTCACGTCGCTTGTTGCGAAGGAACCAACTGAACAAGTGGTCACCCAGTGTTTCAGCTACGAGATCACTTTTCTCCATTTCGTCTAAGGCTTCATCTAAAGACTGTGGGAGTTGCGCTTGATCAATCAAGCCACCATGTTCTGTAAACCCGGTCATTGAAGGCGGAGCTTCTAAAGGCAACTCGTAGCCCTGTTCGATGCCTTTCATGCCAGCAGCCAGCATTACCGCGAAAGCCAGATAAGGGTTACAGGCTGGATCAGGAGCTCGGTATTCAATTCGGGTTGTGTCGTCGACACCGCCCTCTCGGCTGGTTGGAACTCGTATAAGAGCCGCACGGTTAGCACGTGCCCATGAAACATTTACCGGTGCCTCATAGCCGGCTACCAGCCGCTTGTAGCTATTAACGAGTTGATTGGTGACGGCTGTGATTTCTCGGGCGTGGTGTAACAGGCCAGCAATAAAACCGCGAGCGACATCAGATAGACCGTCCGGACTTTCCGGATCATGAAAAGCATTTACCCCATCTCTAAATAACGAAAGATGAGTGTGCATGCCTGAACCTTGAACACCGGTTAGTGGCTTCGGCATAAAGGTGGCATGTACCCCATGTTCGAGAGCTATTTCCCGAACAATCAACCGAAACGTCATGACATTGTCCGCCATGGTCAACGCATCGGTGTAACGCAAATCGATTTCGTGCTGGCTAGGGGCGTCTTCGTGAAACGAATACTCCACCGGTATTCCCATTGCCTCCAAAGTTGTCAATGTCTGGCGACGGATGTTGCTAGCTACATCTGCGGTGGTCAGATCAAAATAGCTGCCATGGTCTAGGGGAACTGGCTCACCGTTTCTATTGGCTTCGAACAAGAAGTATTCAAGCTCAGGCGCAGTAAAGAAGGTAAAGCCTTGAGTATGAGCTCGTTCCATCGAGCGTCGGAGTACCTGTCTAGAGTCGCCTGGAAATGGAGTCCCATCAGCCCGTTCGATGTCGCAAAACATTCGAGCGGCATTTTCGTCGTTGCCGCCCCATCGCATTAGTTCGAAAGTAGCTGGATCAGGTCTAGCGACCATGTCCTCTTCGCGAACTCTACTGAAACCATCGATGGACGAACCGTCAAAAACCATTCCGCTTTCGAAAGCAGTTTCAAGCTCAGCGGGTGAAATGGCGAACGACTTCAATTGACCTTGAACATCGGTAAACCAGAGCCGAACTAGGCGAACCCCGCGCTCTTCAACACGTCTTTGCACGTAGTCCTGGGGTCGTTCCATATGACTTCACTCTCTCAGTTAGGTCAGTGAACCAATAACACTGCTCCTATTCTTCGTGATTCTCTTCCTAAATCAAACCTCCGAGCGTTCCGTTTACATGACTTTCACAATTGGATTACGAGGCTAGAACTAGGGGTCTGTGGCCTTGTTATCACCATTGGGCCGCTCGCTTAGCGAAAAAATGGTGTGACAAGGCCGTTCTAATTGTTAGCTTGCCTTTCGATCCCGCCCCCTCTAACAGGAGCAAACACAGTGGCGTATAGGGCTGAGTACATTTGGATTGACGGAACGGAACCAACGGCAGAGATTAGGTCGAAGACCAAAATCCTTGCAGATGGTGATGACCCTGGAATATGGGGTTTTGATGGATCAAGTACGAATCAGGCGACTGGCGACAATTCAGACGTTGTGCTCCAGCCTGTCTTTCAGTGCCCCGATCCGATTCGCGGTGGTGACAATATCTTGGTCTTGTGTGAAACATTGCTGACCTCAGACATGTCACCCCACCCAACCAACACTCGCGCTGCGGCACGGATGGCGTTGGAGCAATATGGTGATCAAGAACCTTGGTTTGGACTAGAGCAGGAATACACCATGCTTGATCCAGTGACAGGTTGGCCCGCCGGCTTTCCCGCTGGCGGCTTTCCAGCTCCACAAGGTCCCTATTACTGCGGAGTTGGAGCGGTAAAGATTCGCGGTCGTGACCTTGTAGAGCAACACACCAGCTGGTGCATCGAAGCTGGGCTTGCGATATCAGGCACAAATGCTGAAGTTATGCCTGGCCAATGGGAATTCCAGATCGGCCCGGTCGACACAGTTGCGGTTGGTGATCACCTTTGGATGGCTCGTTACTTGCTGTACCGAGCGGGCGAAGAGCATGGATTGGAAATCAGTATTGAGGCGAAGCCAATGAAGGGTGATTGGAACGGGGCTGGGATGCACACCAACTTCTCGACCAATGCCATGCGTGAAAACTATGACGCTGTAGAAAAAGCTGCCCAATCTATGGGAGCGCCCGGCAAACCAGAAGAGCATCTTGCTGGTTATGGCATCGGAATTGAAGAACGTCTAACCGGTGAGCACGAAACCCAAAGATTCGATCAATTCAGTTATGGGGTTTCTGACCGGGGAGCGTCAATTCGAATTCCATGGCAGGTTGCGCAAGATGGCAAGGGTTACATCGAAGACCGTCGGCCTAATGCAAATGCCGATCCGTACGTGGTGGCAACTTTGCTGACCAACACGTGCTGTGGTGCATTGTCGTAACGCACATCAAAAATACTTATTGCTAGCTATTTAGGCGGGGCCAAGTGAGGCTCCGCCTAAATACTTTTCGCAGATGACCGCCCTCTGGTTCTAGCCTCATATCTATGGCTTCAATCAGGGTTGCGTTAGCGCAACTCAACTTCCGCTTAGGTGACTTCAAGTCAAATGTGGCTTTAATTGGCGAAGCCTACGAGCGGGCTGTCGAAGAACAAGCAGATATTGCGGTGTATAGCGAACTGGCCGTATGTGGATACCCGCCAGAAGATTTGCTCCTGAAACAGCAGTTTCTCGATGATGCTCGAGTAGCGGTTGAAGGTTTCGCAGCCGGTACATCAAACACAGTTGCTGTCGTAGGGTTTCCGGAACTAGAAGCGGACTGTCTCTACAACTCCGCGGCAATTTGTTATCAGGGAAAAGTTGAGGGAATTTATCGGAAGCAGTTGTTGCCGAATTACTCGGTTTTCGATGAGAAGCGATATTTCACGCCAGGCACGTCCGCAGGCCCGGTCATCGAAATAGCGGGCGTCAATATTGGAATTTCTATTTGCGAAGACCTCTGGTTTGATGAGGGCCCTCTAGATACCCAAGTTTCTTCAGGTGTCGGTTTAGCAATCTCACTGAACGCCTCTCCGTACCAACGAGGTAAAGATGCCGATCGGGCATCAACGATCATTCAACGCGTTACCAGTCACAAAATCCCTGTCGTGTATGTAAACCAGGTAGGGGGACAAGATGAATTGATATTTGACGGTTCCTCTTTTGTAGCGGACTCCGAAGGTCAGCTCGTTGCCCGACTACCCCAGTTCGAAGAAGATGTTTTGGTTGTTGATCTTGAAGTTGAGGATCGCGGCTCTTGCCGATTACCAGTTATCAACACTTCAAGAAGCCAGAAGTCGAAACGTCCGATATCTGAACCAATAATCGGAGAAGAAGAAACAGAGACAGGGGAAGTCTGGAAAGCGCTCGTTTTAGCGACCCGTGATTATGTAGATAAGAACGGGTTTGATGAGGTTGTGATTGGATTATCTGGGGGAGTGGACTCAAGTTTGGTAGCAGCCATTGCTGTTGACGCGTTGGGTCCTGAACGCGTTCACGGAGTCTCGATGCCGTCACGCTACTCAAGTCAGGGATCCAGAGACGACGCTGCCGACTTGGCTAGAAACTTCGGTATTGATTTTGAAACAATTCCAATCGAACCTGGCTACGCAGCGTTCACTGACATGCTTGAACCAGTATTTGAAGGACATCGGCCTGACCTGACTGAGGAAAATCTTCAGAGTCGTCTTCGCGGCGTGTTACTCATGGCCATGTCTAACAAGAAGGGTTGGTTGGTTCTCACAACCGGAAATAAGAGTGAAACTTCCGTCGGTTATTCGACCTTGTATGGAGATACCGCTGGAGGTTTCGCAGTCATTAAGGACTGCCCAAAGTTGCTGGTCTACGAGCTTTGTCGCTGGCGCAACAGCCAAACCAGTTCGGCTTGGATTCCCGAGGCCTCTATAACCAAACCTCCGTCGGCGGAGCTGAGACCGGACCAAACCGACCAACAATCACTGCCGCCATACGAAGTTCTTGACCCTTTGCTTGAGGCGTACGTTGAACACGATCGGACTGCGGGAGAACTCATTTCCCTCGGATACGATCCGGAAATCGTTCAAAAGATCACCCGCCTTGTAGATCTAGCAGAGTACAAAAGGCGTCAATCCCCACCAGGTCCACGAATCTCAACCAAAGCTTTCGGAAAAGATCGACGGTTACCCATAACCAATCAATACAGGTAAACCTCCGGCCCTCCGATGGTTTCTGGTTTTCTATTCTCACTAAACGGACGGTAAGCTCACCGACACTCAAAATAAGAGAGAACTCGGATCAAGAAGCAGACTGCGTCTTTAAGGGAAAGAACATCAATGACAGAAACCAAGAGACCCAGAGAGCCGTTCGCCCCGTGGGATCGACGAGCGCTTCCAGGGTTATTTGATGTTGAAGAAACGGCGAAGCGCGTCGGTCATTACAAATGGGTTGAACTGAAGTTGTTTGAGGCGCTCGGAGGGTGGGTAGCCACGGTTCCCGAACTTGATATCAAAATGCGCCTAGGAACTCACTGTTATCACCATGCGTGGCATGCTGAGCTATTTGATAAACGCCTTCCCGAATTAAGGGAAATGAAAACCGATCGTCTTACCGTTCCACCCAACGACCATATGGTTGCTTTCATTGATGCGATGACCGAACCTGAGGGACCGACTTTGACGATCGAAAAGTTGGTGGGTGTGTACCGAGTCCTCATTCCCCACAAGATTGCTGCCTACACGTACCATCGCAACGCGACATCAGAGATAACTGATATGCCAACCGTGCGAATTTTAGATTTTATTCTTCAAGACGAATTCAACGACTGGCGTGAAGGCGAAATGCTGATTCAGTCCATGATCGAATCCGAAGAAGAAATTGATCGCGCCATGGTTCATCAAACCAGGCTCGAAAAGCTTATGCTGGCTGCAGGCGGCATTGCTGGCCCCGGTTCAATCGGAGACCCCTACGTAGACCTACCAGAGGAGAACTGATGAGAAAGATTTTTCCAGCTGAAGAGTTGGCACGTGACCCCCGTTTTATTCGCCAGACCAACGAACAACGTTTGGGTGACCCTCGTGGTGCACGAGTAGCAGGTGGAAATAGTGGCGATCGGTTAGCGAAACTGACACCTGAACTAGCGAATGGCCCAGATCGAGCGCGGGCTTTGATGCACGGCATTTTCACCGGCGAAATTCAAGCCCTTGAAGGGGCGGGTCGTACGTGTTGGGATTTTGAAGTTGGTGAGGATGTCCCGCTTGAGTTAAAGCTTGACATGGCCCGCCAGTGCTGGGACGAGGCACGTCATTGCGAAATCTCGGTGGCCCTAGCGGAACACATGGGAACTGAGCTGGGTGAGTTTGCTGAGAATGGTCTTCTGTATGAAGCGGCATGCAATCCGGACCCGGTGTTGCGGCTCACCGGAGTGAATAGGGCTCTAGAAGGCTTGGCTATAGACGTGTTCAACACCATGAAAGAATTCGGTAATTTGGCTGGAGACCCAGTCTTGGAATTCTGTGAAGATTGGATGTTGGCCGATGAAGTCACTCACGTGAAGATGGGTTCCGACTGGTTGCGTCAACTCACCGCAAATGACAAAGAACGTCTCGACAAGGCACTCGAATTTCAGAAGGTTGTTGACCGACTCTTCTCCTTTAACGGTTTCCGAGGTGAAGATGATGACAGCCCAATTCAGTTAACCCGAAGGTTCCGTGAACTAGCCGGCTTCAGTGATGACGAGATCGACGAGATCGCTGATATGTCAAGAGAAGCCAGAGTTGAGGCAGCCGGCTAATGACCCAGGTGTCAGTGACACCCGAGTCTTTCGACATGGTCTTCTATGACGCGGCCGTGATTGGTGAAGTCGTTGCAGAGGTAGCTGAACGGCTTGGATTGGAAGAAACCATCAATCTTGAAATCGACGAGGGTTCCCCGCTCGGTCGGAGCAAGATAATCAGCTATGACCCTATTGAACTATGGGTTGATGGTGGTGCACTAGAAAACACAAAAAGGCCGCGTCAATTCGGCACTGGTCGAGCCCGAGATACCCTTGGACGGCTGTTGCTTCGAATCTTGGATCGCCGATCCGGTCGATTCGACGAAACACCGGCTGATGATGATTTGGATCTCATGCAATTTGTCGCATGGGACGTGCATTGTGTTGGGAGACTCAACCGACTTGGCATCGGAGGCCAGCGACAGCGCCGTCTCTATCAATTCCGAAATCGACACGGTTTTACTGACGTAGCCGACGCCGCGTTCGAACAGCTTTGGGACTCGAGTGAACTTAGCTGGACGGAGATTGAACGTATCTCAGAGGCCTGTCGGGCCTCCTAAGAGCGTGAGTCTTTGAACTAGCGGCTAGACGCCACCTGATCAGCAATCCAAGGGTACGTGTGTGCGAGCCCCTGGGATAGGTCGAATTTGGGCTCGAAACCGAGTGACTCGATTCGGTCATTGGAGAAGTTACGATTTTGCACGCCTACTGGGCCGGGAACCCATAACGGTGCGATTTCCTTTCCTGCTGATGAGGCGACTAACTCAACAAGTTCGCGCACCGAAACATATTCGCGTGTTCCAATGTTTGTGGGTTCGCTCAGTTCGCTGTCGACTAG
>CAJWBN010000008.1 GCA_913020735.1 uncultured Acidimicrobiaceae bacterium | reverse complement strand
CACCGCCGCCGCGGCTCCCTCCACCGGCGCGTTCGTGTGCCAGTACTGTCATGGCGACCCGCCACCCTTCTCCAACTTCGCCTACCCGCCATTCATCCTTGAGGCGAGCATCGTCAACAAATACTTCGCTGAAGTGAGCATCTCGATTCATTTGCATTAAGGGTCGAATTTGGACTCCGGGAAGTGACATTGGTAGGGCAAACATTGTTAGGCCTTTATGTTTTGGTTGCCCAGGGTCAGTCCTAGCGAGGCAAATTGCCCAATCAGCCCACATTGCCCTACTAGTCCAAGTCTTCTGTCCTTCGAGGATCCATTCTTCGCCGTCCTGTTTGGCTTGCAGGGCAACGTTGGCGAGATCCGAACCAGCTTCGGGTTCTGAGAACATCTGGCACCAAATTGATGCACCCGAAGCTATTGGTCTGAGCCATTCGTTTTGCTGGCTTTGGGTGCCGTGAGCCAATAAGGCTGGGCCGACCATACCTAGCCCAATCGCGAATGGGTAAAGGTCAGGGACTATGAATTCTCGCAATACACGGCCGATGAGTGCGTTCTGACTCGCAGAAGCATTCCTGCCTCCATGTTCGGAGGGCCAAGCCGGAACATGCCATCCTTTAGTCACCGTGCTAGCGAGATACCTGCGACCGGCATCAAGGTCGTCAGACCCTGCCCCCATAGTGGTTAGCCGAGTGTCAGCGTTACGTCGTTCGAGGACCATGTCGAGAGCAGAGCGAATATCATCTTCGTTGAGGTCACTCATAACAATGTTCTTCCCGGTGGCTTTCTATTTTCTCGAGAAAGATGGGAGGCGACGCTCATTCATAGCGTTGACTCCTTCCTTCCAGTCGTCTGTGGTGCGTAATCGATCTTGTTCTTCCTTTTCGCGGTCAGTCGCAAGTCTTATAGCGTTCGGAAGATGCCCCCGCATTGTCTCTCGGATTGATTCGACAGCGAGTGGTGCTGAAGTTGCTATCTCAACCGCCAGGTCGTTAGCGGCGGCACGGAGATCAGAAAGCGGGGCCAATTTATCCACTAGTCCGATCTCAGCTGCTTCTTCGCCTTTGATTCGAGCCCCGGTGTACAGAAGTTCCAAAGCCTTTTGTTGGCCAACTAGCGAAGGCAGAGTAACTGTTAATCCAAATCCATGATGGAACCCGAGACGTGCAAAGTTTGCGGTGAAGCGAGCTTCTGGGGCGGCGACTCGAAAGTCAGCAAAGCATGCAACTCCCAGACCACCCCCGACGGCCGCTCCTTGAATTGCGGCGACGACTGGAGTCTTGCAACTGAAAAGATCGAATGCAGCGTCATAAAGATGACGCGCTGAGCCATCTGGGTTCTTGGCGGTAATTTCACCGCCTCTACTGCCGTCATTGTGGAATTGTGCGCCGGCGCAGAAGTTCTTACCTTCTGCGCAAAGAACGATTGCCCTGCAGGCATCCTCTTGGTCAAGGTCGGTAAAGGACGAAACTAAGCCATCAATTAGCTCGAGGTCGAAGAAGTTGTTTGGAGGGCGTCGTATTTCCGCCGTTGCAACGTGTCCCTCTATCGAAACATGTAAATCGCCATATACACCGAATTCAGTCATGTCCTGATGCTAGGTCTGATCGGCGGTTGTTGCGACTAAAGGCGTGACCCTCAGCTTAAAACGGCTGACCCGCCAGTTATCAACGGGTAAAGCCCGTCGGCATCCTGAGCTACGGCAACACGCCCTAGCCAGGAACTCCACTCAGCGTCTCCACCGTATTCTTTACGCCAAGACCAAAGGCGCCGACTCAGATGGTGAAGCGGGTACTCCTGTGTCATGCCCATTGCTCCGTGAGCTTGGTGACAAGCTTTTGTTGCCCGGGCGGCTGCCTGATTTGCGATCAATTTTGCGGCAGCAATTTCGAATAATGCCGGGCCCCTATTGGCTTCGCGGCCAGCGGACTCTGCGGCCATTCGAGCAAGCGCAGCGTCTTGTGCCCCCCAGACCAGATGCTGTTGGACAGCTTGAAATTTGGCGACAGGGCGACCGAACTGAACACGGTCATTCGTGTACGAGACCGTTAGTTGACTCATTTTTTCAATAGCACCTGCCATCAACGCTGTTCTCGATAAGGCACCCCGGAAGCGAAATGTTTCAAGGTTGATTTCTGAAGGTAAGACTGCAGCAAAAACGTCGACATTCTCGAAGTCGACGGTATCTCTGGGCTCTCCGGCCATGTTGGTCATGCGGCTAATCTGGCATTCACTTGAGTCGATCGCAGCGGCGAAGGTCTGGCCGTCAATCTCTAAAGGCACCACTATGGTTTCGGCGACGCGGGCCCAAGGGACACGCAGGCCGCGGCCGCTTATGGTTAGACGGTCACCTGTTCGTTCTACTGCAAGCCCTTGGCTGCCATTTGGAAGGACGGTAACGATTCCTGATGGTAGCTCTAGTCCAGCTTTGGACATTAGCCATCCGCCGAGAATACCGGTCTCCGCGGCAGGAATTGGTGCCGCGTGATATCCGACTAAACGAAGTACTTCTAGGGCGTCCAACAAGGTCCCTCCGGAACCCCCAGACTCCTCGCTGATTGATATCCAGGGAAACCCAGTGTCGGCGAAGGCGCTCCAAATGTCTGAAGCCTGGCCGTCTGCTTCAGCCTTTTGGATTGACTCGTGATCGCACACTTGGGAGAAGAGCCGGTCTGCAGTATCGGTGATTAGGGGATCTACCTCGGAAACATCACTCATGCTGGTAGTCCTTTCAACCCTTTGGAAGCGACCGAGCGAAGGATCTCTATAGTCCCGCCCCTAATTGTGTTGCCCGGAAACGTGACCACACATTGCGCTAACAGTCTTTCGAACAAAGAATCTGAGTCAGGCGAATATTCGAGGTCTATTAGATGGACCAGTTTTTCGATTACCTCTTGTTCGAATCGTGTTCCCATCTCTTTGACCAAAGATGATTCAACTGAAGGAGCTTCGCCGGTATCGATGAGCCTCGCAACTGAGAGAGATAGGTTGCGGATTCCCCACCACCTAGCAATGAGTTCACCGAATAAGTCACTGACTACCGGCTCTAAATCTGTGCCGCGCGCCTCGCGGAGTAACTGTTCGACTGTCGAGAATGGGGAGAGCCAGCGATCCGGGCCGCCCCTCTCGTAGGCCATCTCGGTGGTGTTCTGGTGCCAGCCCATTCCGAGGTCACCGACAACGTTAGTTTCGGGAACAAATACTTCGTTGAAGGTAACTTCGTTGAAATGATGTGATCCGTCAAGAAACGGGATGGGGCTAATTTCCAGTCCGGGTGATTTTAAGTCGATCAGAAACTGGGACAATCCGGCGTGCTTATTGCCATCCTCCAGCGGTGAGGTGCGCAAAAGGCATACAAACCAGTCATTCTCGTGGGCGCCGGATGTCCATATTTTTGTTCCGTTTATAATCCAACCGCCTGTTGTTGCTTCCGCTTTCGTGCTTACGGAGGCCAAGTCAGAACCGCTGTCTGGTTCGCTCATTCCGATTGAGAACCCGAGCTCACCTCGGCAGATCGCAGGAAGAAATCGTTCTCGCTGTTCTTCTGTGCCGAATTTGAGGATCACGTTTCCTGTTTGTCGGTCCGCTACCCAATGGTGACCCACTGGCGCACCCCACCGAAGCATCTCTTCTACGACGATGAAGCGGTCAACAGCGGTGCGGTCCGATCCACCCCATTCTGTAGGTAGGGCCATGCCGACCCAACCTCGGTCTGCCATCTTCAGTGAAAACTCTTTGTTTTTTCGGGCAGCCATTCCGAGGCAAGGCTCATGTGAGCCTGGTGGCAGCTCCTCAAGGAGAAAATCTCGAACCTCTCCTTGAAGTTCTAATTCTTGTTTAGTTAGCTCGGTTGGGGTAAATCGCATATCGGTCGTTTCTTCGGACAGCCGGTTATTCACTCAATCTAACTCTGTCTTCTTGGTTTAATCGTGCTAAATGAAGACAAGAGGAAATTGTTAGAACGGCTAAAGGCCGATGGTATTAGAGACTGAGGTGAGATGGTGAGCCAAGATCGGAGCTTGGATAAGGCGCAGGGACCTTTCGATGGATATGGGGCCGTGGTTAAGCCTGAGTGGATCGACTTCAACGGTCATTTCAACGCAGGCTTCTATCTGGTCTGTTTCGATGACGCCATTGAAACTTGGATGGACTTCATTGGGCTCGGCCGAGCGCACCGCGACGTTCATCACGTAACCACCTTCTCAGCCCAGAATCATGTGACCTATCTGCGTGAAGTCCAAGAAGGTGCAAACTTGAGAGTTACCACCCAACTTTTGGGATTCGATCGAAAACGGATACACGCGATTCAAGTCATGTGGAACTCGGATGAAGATTTTGTCGCAGCTACGTGTGAAGTGATGTCGCTTCATGTGTCAGAGGAGACTCGTCGAGTCTCGGAAATGGAAGACAGCGCATTTCTTCGTTTGGGAGAAATTTGGAAAAGTCATAGTGAGTTAGAGATCCCGGACCAGGTCGGTCAGACAATGTCCGTTCCGGGATAACGGTCTTAATCTCCGTAACACAGGAAGAACAAAAGAATGAGCGAAAGACTAAAGGGCAAACGCGCAGTCATAACTGGCGGCGGACGAGGTATAGGTAGGGCTATAGCTTTGGCTTACGCCAAAGAAGGGGCCCAATGCGTCATCACCAGCAGGCAATTTGAGGACCTAGAGGCGACAGCTGCAGAAGCACCTCCGGGAAGCGTTCTCCCAATAGCCTGCGATGTTTCGGAAGGCGATTCTGTCGATGCAATGGCCGCTTTTGTCCATCAGGAACTAGGCGGAGCGGACATCGTCGTCAATAATGCCGGTATTCATGCAGCAGGCCGTTTCATTGACATCAAGCCAGAAACATACTCCCTTCTTTACGAAGTGAACGTTGTGGGTGTTGTCCGTGTGAGTCAGGCATTCCTGAGCGGAATGATTGATAGACAGCGTGGGAGCATTGTCAATATTGCTTCAACCGCTGGACTTTTCGAATCACCGGGCCAGGCTCCCTACAACGCTTCGAAACATGGAACGGTTGGGCTGACGCGGTGCATGGCTCTCGAGTTGGCCTCAAGCGGTGTTACGTGCAATGCCATCTGTCCTGGTTTCGTAGACACACCTATGCTTGACGGATTTGCTGACCTGGTCGGAGCCGAATCTGAGGAACTCCGAAAACAATTGGCCAAGAGGACGCCTATGGGCCGCATCCTTTCGCCTGATGAGATAGCGAACCTGGCCGTTTATCTCGGTGGCGATGAGTCTTCGGGAATGACGGGTCAAACTATGGCGATAAGCAATGGAATGCGGATGTCGTGAACTCGACAGCGAGTGTTGTGATTCGGGCTGCTGTCCGAGTTGGCGATACTTGCAGCTCGGACGAAGCCTTTCGGCAGGCAACGAGATTTTGGACGGGTGCCTTCCGGCTAGGAGTCGATGATAAGTCTGTTCGCTTTACCTTTGATACCGGTGCTCTAGTTTCAGTAACCAAAATCGAAGGAAAAGAAGAATACGGCGAAGGAGAGTTTGGTTTTGATGCTCCCTGTTGGGCCTGGAAAAAGATTCTTGTTAACCCCAAAGCTCGAGCTGATTTCACGGG
The DNA here is from genome assembly GCA_913020735.1 of uncultured Acidimicrobiaceae bacterium. Taxonomy (GTDB): domain Bacteria; phylum Actinomycetota; class Acidimicrobiia; order Acidimicrobiales; family Poriferisodalaceae; genus MedAcidi-G3. Next base: position 31,028 of record CAJWBN010000008.1, on the reverse strand, counting down.
GATTATTAATCGTGGTGAAGCACTAACTAGGACAGGGGATCGAGCTGCCTACTGGCTTTATTACCCGGCTTTTCGGCGATTTCTGGAACTACTGAGTGAAGCTCTAAATAATCAAAGCTAGTGACCGAAGGAGAACATTTAAGCCCGTCAAGCCCGCCAAGGTTCTAGAATTAAAGTATGCCTCAGTATCGTTCAGCGACATCCACTGCCGGCCGGAACATGGCCGGCGCTCGGGCTCTTTGGCGCGCCACCGGGATGACAGATGAAGATTTTCACAAACCAATTATCGCGGTAGCAAACTCATTTACCCAGTTCGTTCCAGGGCATGTGCACTTGAAAGACATGGGTCAGCTAGTAGCCCGTGAAATTGAGGCAGCAGGCGGAGTTGCGAAAGAGTTCAATACCATCGCAGTAGATGATGGTATTGCAATGGGTCATGACGGCATGCTTTACAGTCTCCCGAGTCGAGACTTGATTGCTGATTCGGTTGAATACATGGTCGAGGCGCACTGCGCTGACGCGATGGTATGTATCAGCAACTGCGACAAGATAACTCCCGGGATGCTCAACGCCGCTATGCGCTTGAACATTCCGACAGTTTTCGTTTCTGGCGGACCAATGGAGGCTGGGAAAACAAAGCTGGCTGAAAACAAAGTCGACTTAATTAACGTCATGATCGTTGCCGCAGATGAATCTGTGAGTGATGAAGACGTAGCTGAAATGGAGCGCTCTGGCTGCCCGACATGCGGCTCATGTTCAGGCATGTTTACCGCTAACTCAATGAACTGCTTAACGGAAGCTTTAGGGCTTTCTCTTCCAGGTAATGGAACGGTTGTGGCAACCCACGCAGATCGAAGAGAGTTATTTCTGAGAGCGGGACGTCTAGCGGTGGAACTTTGCGGTCGATATTACGGAGACGACGATGATTCTGTTCTCCCTAGGAATGTCGCAAGTTTTGCCGCTTTCGAGAATGCGATGTGTCTCGATATTGCTATGGGTGGCTCCACTAACACCATCTTGCACCTTTTGGCTGCAGCGCAGGAAGGTGGAGTTGACTTCACCATGTCGGACATTGACAGGCTTTCGAAACAGGTTCCCAATGTTTGTAAGGTAGCGCCGGCGACGGAGTTGTATCACGTTGAAGATGTGCATCGCGCTGGGGGAGTGATGGCGATCCTGGCTGAGCTGGATCGAGCTGGATTGCTCAACAGTCAGGTCCCAACGGTTCATGAACCGAGCCTGTCCGAAGCGTTGGCAAAGTATGACGTTGCGACAAATGACGATGCAGATTTACACACCTTCTATCGAGCGGGTCCAGCAGGGATTCCTACTCAGGTGGCCTTTAGTCAAGATGAGCGCTACAAGAAACTAGATCTTGATCGCCAAAACGGCTGCATCCGTTCAGTCGAACATGCTTATAGTGCCGACGGCGGGCTCGCTGTTCTATATGGCAACCTGGCTGAAGATGGTTGTGTTGTAAAGACGGCTGGGGTAGATGATTCGAATCTGGTCTTTACGGGAACTGCCCACGTGGTTGAAAGTCAAGATGAGGCTGTCGATCACATTTTGAATGACAAGGTGGTAGCGGGGTCTGTCGTGGTGGTGCGCTATGAAGGACCGCGTGGCGGGCCTGGTATGCAAGAAATGTTGTACCCAACTTCATACCTGAAATCGAAAGGGCTTGGTAAGGCTTGTGCCCTGCTGACTGATGGAAGGTTCTCGGGAGGTACTTCTGGACTTTCTATCGGTCATGTTTCGCCGGAAGCTGCCGCGGGCGGCACCATAGGACTAGTTAGAGACGGCGACATTATTCACATCGATATTCCGAACCGATCAATCCGTCTTGATGTATCTGAAAGCCAACTGGTAGAACGCCGTAAATTCCAAGATGAAATGGGTTGGAAGCCTGAGATGCAGCGACCGCGCAAGGTTTCTACTGCTTTGAAAGCATATGGGTTGATGGCTACCAGCGCAGATAAGGGAGCTGTTCGCGACCTCAGTGCATTTGAGTAACGCCAAGCCCCGACGATGAGTGGGGCTACCTTCGAGAGTTTGTCCATCCCTTCATTTCGGCGTTTGTGGGCTGGCGGCTACCTGTTCTCCCTCGCAATCTTCGCCCAAATGGTTGCACGCGGAGCGCTTGCAAAAGACCTTGAAGGTAGCAATGCTGCATTAGGTGCGGTGACGCTGGCGTTTGGGTTGACAGGGTTAATCACAACTCCGCTTGGTGGAGTAGCAGCAGACCGGTTTCCGAAGCGCCGGATGCTGATGATTTCGACAGGCCTACTTTTCGCTTCCTCGTTATGGATAGCGGTAGCCGTCCAGTTCAATTTCGTCACCTTTTGGATGTTGTTAGTGGCATCTGCGATTCAATCTGCTGGATTCAGCGGTTTATTGCCGGCCAGAATGGCCTTTACTGCTGAGCTTGTGGGGCCTAGCCGTTTGGCGAATGGCATCGTCCTGTCGCAGATCTCGATGAACCTGAACAGAGTTATCGGGCCAGTTATAGCCGGCGTTTTCTTGGGTCTCCCCACTCTTGGTATCGGCGCTGTCTACTGGGTTAGTAGTGCGATTACGGCTTCGAGTGCGCTCTTCTTTGTTTCCTTGCCTGTGGGTCACCCGCAATCGAAGTCACCTGCACCCTCAGCTGGCACTGACCTCCTTGACGGAATTAGATATGGGTTTGCAACGTGGCCAGTTCCGCTACTACTGATGACTTCGGCCTTTGCTTTGTTCTTCGGCTTTCCGTACGTTGCATTTCTGCCGAGTGTGTCAGAGGATCTGTTTTCTTCAGGCAACACCGGATACGCGTGGCTATCAGCAGTTGGGGCAGTGGGAGGCCTTTCGGCCGCCCTTGCCATAGCGGGTAGAGCTAGAGGAAATGTTGCCTGGAAAATTCACAATTCGGCGGTTGTTGGATTTGGGGTCGGTATTGCCGCTCTGGGTGCAGCTCCATCATTTGGGGTCGCGATGGTTGTTATGTTTGGCCTTGGCGCCGCAACTGCGGCCTTTCAGTCCATGAATGCGACGTTGACATTAGCTAGCAGCGAGGCGGCGTATCACGGTCGAATGCAATCCCTGCTTCAGTTGGGTTTCAACCTCTTTGGTGTAGCGGCTTTGCCTCTTGGGATATGCGCTGACAACTTTGGGCTCAGAAAGACCTTGATATCTATGGGGTTGGTCGTTGTGATTGTGGGGATAGTTTCAGCCAGTGTGTATAGAACAAAGGTGGACGCTCAAGCTATGTCGATAGAGCAGGCAAGGTAGGTTCCAAATATGGAGATCTTTGGAGTCGTTAACGCATCTTCAGATTCGTTGGCGCAGTTTTCAGTGGTGTCCAACGAAGAAGAAGCCAGAAAGTATGGTGCGGAGCTTCTCTCACAAGGCGCAGACCACTTGGATCTTGGAGCTCAGGCATCTCATGCAGACGCAAGTTTCGTTGACCCTGACGAAGAGTGGTCAATCCTCGAGAAACCATTGAAAGGCCTTCTTTCTCTTGGCGTAGATGTAGCTATCGACACCTGGCAAGTAGATACTGCTAGGAGGGCGCTTGACGCTGGTGCGGTTGTTCTTAATGCTGCTGATGCTTTGCAGTCCGACGAAATGATCGAACTAGCAGCTGAACGAGAGATTCAAGTTGTGTTGCCTTTCATGCTCGGGCCTGATCCCCGGCACCTCAAGCATGTTGAAGGCGATCCGGTCCAAGTAATGGTTGATTGGTTTGATCTGCAACTAGAGCGAGCGACTAGATGGGGTATAAGGGATCGGTTAGTTCTAGACCCTGGAACCGGGTTCGCTCCTGGTCATTGGGACTGGGAGGATCGCTTCAAGTATCAGAAAGCCATTTATCTTGGTTTGGACAGGTTGCGTCGTTTCGAACTTCCCATTTACGTGCCGATTGCTTGGAAGCAAACCCCGGACAGGTTGGAGTTGGTTGACTTAGTTTTGGGTCAAGAGGTGGAATACGTCCGAGCTCATATTCCAAAGCAAATTCGTGAACGACATGCGGCAATTCGCGGCGGTGTTCCGTTGCCGCTTTCAGATACATGGCAAGGCTACGAATAAACAGTTAACCGGGCACAGCTTCCAGTCGAGCCCTCACGTGTTTATGGTGGGGTGTTAGAGCAAGCCAGTCACGGTCCTCTAGGTCAGTCAGTTCGTTTACTGCGACTCCATGGATCTTGTGTTCGCCAGTTTCGTCGGGATATTCCATGCCGAAACCATGAGGCAAACTGACTTGGCCTTCCATCATGGTGTCTGTGATATCGGCAGGGGCTTCGGCTTCACCTCGTTTGGTTACAACCCGAACTCTCTGGCCATCGATAACCCCTATTCGCTCCGCGTCGACAGGATTGATCCGCAGTGCACCGTCTTTATCCTTCTTACGCCAAGAGGGGTCTCGGATAACGTCATTAACTGTCGAACCGCGATGTTCTCCAGCTGTCAGAACAAACGGGTAAGCATCCGTGGGTGAGGCCGGCTCTTCTGAAGCTAGACCTTGCAACTCTTCTACTAGTTCTTCTATATGAAGATGAATCTTGCCATCAGGAGTCTTGATCCGATCAAAGCTCGTCGAATATTCGCTGGTGCTAAACACCATGCCCGATTTAGCTTCGAGTAGAGCGTCGAATAGGTTGCTTGCTAGCTCTAAGCCGTCCCCTTTTACCCCAGCGGCTCTAATGGCATCTGGAAAGCGCATGGAGGCTTGCATCGCTGAACCAAACATTACGGCTGCAGGACCCATTTCTCCGAGGCTCCGACCGAGCGAGCGGTATAAGGCCGTTGGAAGTTTGGCACCGAGATCAGGATTCTCAGCAGAGAGTCGTGTAAAGGTTTCAACAAAAGCTTCACGACTTTCCTCTGCGGCTTCTGTTAACTCCTGAACACCTTCTGGTTCTCCACCCATTGCTTCCACTAGCCGAGCGTGTATTTCGGCTTCGGGCAGCGTGTCGCCTAAAGGCTCGAAAATCGGTTGCCTGATGTGGAAGTAGTTGGAGGGCATCTCACCGGCAAAGAACGTTGCCTCGGCTTTTTCGTACTGGGAACAGGCGGGCAATACATAATCTGCCTGCCGTGCTGTTTCTGTCATTGCGACATCAATTACGACCAAGCAATCCAGCTTGGCAAAGGCGTCTCGGAACCGCTTGGAGTCTGGCAAAGAGTGAATCGGATTGGATGATTCGACGATCATGCCCCTAAATCGGTCCGGGTGGTCGGTGTCAATTGCATCAGGAATGGCGGCACAAGCGACCAGTCCGCAAAGCAAAGGGGTTCCAGTGACTGGTTCGGTCGCTCCGTCGGCGCTATGGCCACATATGGGAGCCAGCCGGTTAGGGATGTTCATGCCCCCTTCATTTCCGAAGTTGCCCGTAAGGAGATAGAGGAGTCGTTGGAGCCAACTGTTCAGAGTTGAATGTGGCGCCATTTCGATCCCCAGATCTTCTTCTGTCGCCATTGAGCGGGCATTAGCCATTGTTCGAGCAGCTGCCCTGATCTCTTCTTCGTTGATTCCGCATTTGCGCGCGTAGTCAGAAATGTCCACTTCTTTGAGGAGAGGTTTGAGATCCTCCCAGCCGACGCACTGTTCTTTCAGAAACTTTTCGTCGGTCAGTGCTTCGTCAACCATTGTGGCCAACACTGCGGCTAGAGCCCAGGCATCTGTTCCTGGCTTCACTCGGAGGTGATGGTCCGAAATATTGGCAGTTTCTGAAATGCGAGGGTCAAAGACGACAATCTTTCGGTCCTCGTCATTTTTGATCGCGTTTAATACGTTTCGAGCCTCAGGGAAACCATGGCTATGCCAGGGGTTTTTCCCGATGAAAACGGCACAGTCGGTGTGATGAAAGTCAGGCGATGCGCCAATGTCTTGACGGCCGAAGAACTTTCCTTGCACCCAATACATGCCGGTTTTCTCTTGGGCTAAAGCATTGCTTCTATATTGCACCCCTAGGGTCTGTAAGACACTTCGGGCATAAGCACCAGGGAAGTGGTTTCCTTGGCCTCCGCCTCCGTAGTACATGATCTTGTCGCCACCGAAGTTGTCTCGAATACCCACCAGTCGGTCAGCAACTTCCTTGATTGCCTGGTCCCATCCAATTTCGATAAAAGTTCCATCTTCCATGCGTTTCATTGGCGATGTAAGACGGTCTCGACCATTTTGGTAGTGGTTAACTCTGAGACCCTTTTCGCAGGTGTATCCCTTACTCGCTGGGTGTTCTTTGTCGCCTCGGACTCTCGTTATCTCTCGGCCGTCGATTCGAACTTCGATTCCACAATTGGCCGAGCAGAGCACGCACGCGGTTTTGTGCCACTGCTTTGTCGGATCTGTTTCCTCGGTTATCGGTACTTCTGCCTCAGAATCGTTCACTGCTGAATTCCTTCCCCTGTTGACATCTTAGATGCCGAGCGGCGGTTGGATCCATCTAGGAAACAGGGAAGGTCGCAAAGTGGTCGCTTCAACGAGAGTGTCTGAGTAAATGCCGCTACCTTGGTTGGAACACTTGATGGGGTTAAGGGGAATTGCGATGCGAGTGCGAGTGGACACCGAAAAATGCCAGGGACACAACCGATGTTTTTCGCTTGCCGTTGAGTTATTTGATGTTGATGACTATGGGTATGCGACCGAGCTAGAAGATGGACTTGTGCCGGATGATCTCGAGGACAAGGCGAGATTGGCAGTAGCCAATTGCCCCGAATTCGCGATTTCGATTGAGGAATAGGCAGTAGCTAGCTTTCATCTCGTAGTTCACGGATGACGAGTCCAGCTCCCCACGCGTTTTTCTCTAAGGCAAGCATCATGTCAACCAAGTTTGCATCTCGGATTTTTTCGAGTTCTCGAACTGAGTAGTGGCCTGATTGAGCTTCTGATTGATCGCTAATTCGTTGAATCAATTCCTCGCTCATTTCCGGCGTGTTGGTCAATTTGGACCAGGGCCAGTCAAGAGATGGTCCAAATTGTCTAATAAAGTGTTCCATTCCGCCCTGGCCTCCGGCTATTCGGTAACTCTCGAATAGACCCATCTGTGCCCACCGAAGCCCAAACCCGAAACGGATAACGTCGTCGATTTCTTGTGTGGTGGCTATTTCGTCTTCGACCAGCCATAGCGCCTCACGCCAGACAGCTTCAAGAAGACGATCGGCGATGAATGCATCTATCTCAACGCGGACATGTAATGGCTTCATTCCAGCGTGAACATAGAAAGACATAGCCTTTGAAATTGACTCGGAGGAAGTGTGCTTTCCGCCCACGACTTCGACCATCGGGATTAGGTAGACCGGGTTGAAGGGATGTCCGATTACTAGACGTTCTGGGTGTTGCATTTCATCTTGAAGCTTTGTGGGAAGTAGGCCCGAGGTCGAAGATGCGATTAGAGCACCTTGGTTAGCGGATCGCTCAATTTCGCTGAGTATGAATTTCTTGGTCTGTAGGTCCTCTGGAGCGCTTTCTTGGATTAATTCAGCATTCTGTACGGCTTCAGCCAAGGTCTTTGCATAGGTAAGAGAGCCTTCGCTTTGGGGTGTCAGCCCCAACCTTTTCCACGCATATCGGGCGTTTCCTAAGACCTCGTCCACTATCTGCGGAGTCTCACTGGACGGGTCGTAGAGCATTACGTCGCACCCACGCAGCAGCCAGCGAGCGGCCCAGGCAGCTCCGATAACTCCAGCTCCGATTATTGCTACTTGTTGTGGGGGCGACCCGTGCTCTACGGAGTCCATTTCGTGAGTTCCAATTTCTCGCGCACTCGGTCCGGTCCTATCACGTCGAAGTTCATGGCTTCCAAAATCTTTTTAGCCCTGGCTGTGAGAGTTTCATTCGTAGCTAACTCTCCGCGGTCTAGATACAGGTTGTCCTCTAGGCCAACTCGAGCGTTTCCGCCCGCTATCGCTGCAAGGGCAACGTACGGCAGTTGTTCTCGGCCGAGAGAAAACGCTGAAAAAGTCCAATCTTGCGGAACATTGTTGATCATCGCCATGAAAGTATTCAGATCGTTGGGTGCACCCCACCTGACCCCCATGCAGAGTTGAACCATCACGGGAGATTCGATCAGTTCTTGGTTGACAAGGGCCTTTGCTTCCCAGAGCTGGCCGGTATCGAAGACTTCGATTTCAGGTCGCACGCCAATGCTCTTAATTTGTCGGGCCATTTCGGCGAGAGTGTCATGTGTGTTGGTAGCTACGTAGTTCCCTTCCCCAAAGTTCATAGTTCCACAATCGAGGGTGCAGATCTCAGGGTGTAAAAGTCGAACGTGATCAAGCCGTTCCGTGGCGCCTGCCAGATCGGTTTGATTTGGATCAAGAGGCACTGGCTCTTCAACTGAGCCAATAACCAAATCACCGCCCATACCTGCTGTGAGATTGATGATGACGTCAGTATCGGAAGCCCTAACGCGTTCTACGACCTCTTGGTAGTAGTCGATATTGCGGTCTGGGTCTCCTGTTATCGGGTCTCTGACGTGTATGTGTGCAATTGCAGCGCCTGCGGCCGCAGCTGCAAGAACGTCGTTAGCGATTGCTTCTGGGGTAAAGGGAACCTTGTCGGACTTTCCGACAGTGTCACCGGCTCCTGTTACCGCACAAGTGATGAAAACTTCAGGCATTGCTGTCCTTTCGTGCTGCGTGAATACTTTTTTGTGAATCAACGTCGGCTAGTCGGCGCCGCAGAACGCGCGCTCTTGAGTAGACCTCGTCAGAATCGAGATAAGTGCCCTGTAATTTCCTAATACCCGATGTCGAATCGAATGCCGTTCGTCCGTGTAACACACGACGATTATCGAAGGCGATCAGATCACCAGGCACCAGTTGATACCGGATCTGAAACTCGTCGCTATTAGAGACATGGCCTAAGTATTGGAGCGCGGAATAGGCGTCGTTTATTTCTTTGTATGGCATTGCTGGAAATCCGCGGACGGGGTGGAACGCTCTAAAGGTCCAAGGCACCCTTCCATCGCCTTTGTCTATGACCGGACCAGTCCACCGGTGATCTTCGCCCTCATCTCGGTTAGAAAACGTCCACTTCCTTAAGGTCAGTAGTTTGAATACATCGGGTTCTTTGGTTTGAAGGTGCTCTGCTACCGCGAGACCGTCAGTCATCGTGGAGTCGCCTCCACTCACCGTGTTCTCCAGGCAATGCAACAATTGGAAACCAGGCGGGGTTTCTCGTGACGGTAAGTCACTATGTGCTGGTAGCTCTGCATTCGTGTTCGCAGTTGAATTTGGATTGAGATCTACGCTCACGTGCCATGTTGCACCGAAATTGGTCTCGCGAAGCACACCGACCCGACGGGCTACCGAGGCCACTGTTTGGATATTGGTTGGTAGCCCAGTAAGACGGGCTAATCCGTAGCCAAGGAGATCATCGAGCCACTCCGCCAATGCTTCGTCGGACTCTAAGACCGAGCAGCCGTCATGTGTCGGAGGTTCAGTAAGGTCGGTCGCCCGCCAAATTTGAGGTTCGGGTAACGATGCGAAGGGCTGATGTTCCCCTTCTGCAACGTGTCTTAGCCAACCAGGGTGAAAGCTAGCTTGACGCCCCCCTGGTTCGAATTGAACTACTAAGGCCCCATCTTCGAGATAAGCCTGAGCAATCCGTGTTCCTAGGTTCAAGTCGACAATGTTTAAGTCGTTTTCTTTCGATCGCGGATCGATGCCGCCAGGCCCTAGAGCATTTTCGCGGAGCCATAACGGGTGACACTTGAGCTTCTTGCCGTCCTCCCAGACGACTACTGCTCCTCCGTCGTTGGAACAAGAGACTGATTCGATGGCAGTCCACTCATAATCGTAATAATCAGGAGTTATTGGTTGGAGCATGGCAGGCCTAGACGCTTCCTTGAGGGACTAGTCCCGGAACGTTGACCCGCTAGGGGGAGAGCTGTACATGCAGTAACCGTAGTCAAGAAGAATCTCAAGACCTGACATGGTTCACAAGTGACTAGTCAGCCTAAAATCTTCTAGGTTTAGTTAATGGTCAAACGAGACGTATACACCCATGGGCATCAACCCGCAGCGGTAAACCAACATGCTAAGAGAACAGCCGAAAGCTGCGCTCAATTTGTTCGTCCGATGATTTCGCCGCAGGCAAAAATTTTGGATGTTGGGTGTGGTCCGGGTTCCATCACGGTCGGCCTCGCTCAATGGGCTGCTGAGGGTTCTGTTATCGGTATAGACGTCGGTTTAGAAATCCTTGAGATGGCGCAACAAGCAGTAGACCAAGCGGGATGTTCAAATATTTCGCTAGAAGAGGCGTCCGTTTATGAGCTGCCCTATGCCGATAGCTCATTTGACCTGACTTATGCGCATCAAGTTTTGCAACATTTGGCGAACCCAGTGTTAGCAATACGAGAAATGGCAAGAGTCACTCGTCCGGGCGGGCATGTGGCAGTGCGCGACGCGGACTATTACACGATGTCGTGCAGCCCAGAATCTGAGATTATTGATGAATGGAGGCGTATTTACCATCTAGTTGCTCGACATAACGGGGCCGAACCAGATGCAGGAAGACATCTGTTGAGTTGGTTCCATCAAGCTGGGCTGTATGAAGTCAAGTGCTCCGCGACGGCTGGGGTTTATGCGACAAAAGAAGAACGAGAGAATTGGGGCCTGTCATGGGCGGACCGATGTCTCACTACCAGCTTCCCGACCCAAGCGATGGAGTATGGTTACGCGACTTGGGAGGAATTGGAAGCTATATCAGAGGGCTGGCGCAATTGGGCAGCCCACCCAGATGGCTATTTCCAGTTCATCAACGGCGAAGCAATCGCAACAGTCCAATGATTATTGTTCTTGAAAGAAAGAAGCAGATATGACGGGGCCAATTCCTGACAACTTCCCCGCTCTGGTCGACCGGGCTGCGAGAGAATTCGCCTCAACTGAGGCTATCTCTGACGGAGAGACCAGCCTGAACTTTTCGGAGTTAGGGCAACAAATTAAACAGGCAGCAGGGGCTCTAGTCGCGTCTGGAGTGGATAGAGGTGATCGGGTCGCCGTGTGGGCCCCTAACTCATGGGAATGGGTGGTCGCTGCAATGGCGGTGTTCCGAGTCGGAGCTGTCTTAGTGCCGGTTAATACAAGATTTAAAGGAAGAGAAGCCGCTTTTGTCCTTGAAAAGGCAAACGTGAAGGTTCTGTTTACGGTTGTTGGTTTTTTGGGCAATGACTATGTCTCTGACTTAAGGGAATCCGGCCAACAGGTTGAGTCCATAGAGGACGTTGTCGTGCTGCGTGGTGACGTAGTGGATGGAACGATCTCTTTCGAGGATTTCCTCGCTCGCAGCAGCAGCGAGACTTTTGCAGAAGCCGAGGACAGAGCCGCAGATGTTTCTGGCTCTGACCTTGGTCTGATTATGTTCACATCGGGAACGACCGGAGTACCCAAAGGTGTAATGGTTGAACAAGGTCCCATCATTCGGGGTTTCAGCCACTACGCCCGGGAACTTGGAATGCGTCAGGGTGACCGGATGCTAATTGTGAATCCGTTCTTCCATGCATTTGGCTTCAACGGAGCCATTAATCCATGTTTCATTCATGGGGCAACGATGCTTCCCCACCCAGTGTTTGATGTCCCAAGCGTCTTACAGAGGATTCAGGATGACCAAGTCACAGTGTTCCCGGGACCTCCGGCCATCTTTCAAGGCCTAATCAACCACAAAGATCTCGATGACTATGACACAAGCACATTGCGTTCCGCTCTAACAGGGGCCGCGAGTATCCCAGTGGAGACGGTCGTGGACATGAGAGATCGTCTGGGCTTTGAGACTGTGATCACTGCCTATGGCATGACTGAAACACATGGCTTGGTGACCATCTGCTCTGCTGATGACCCTCCAGATGTTGTAGCGAATACCAGTGGTAAGGCTTTGCCTGGACTGGAAATAAAGCTTGTCGATGAAGACGATAACGAAGTCGGGTTGGGGGAACCGGGAGAGCTACTGGTTAAGGGTTATGCGGTGATGAGGGGCTACTTGGATGAACCAGAACAAACTGCGGAGACGATTGACGAGAACGGCTGGATGCGAACTGGCGACATCTGTGTGATGGACGCTGAAGGGTATATCGACATAACAGACCGCAAGAAAGACATGTTCATTAATGGCGGATTCAATGCTTATCCGGCAGAAATTGAAAGCATGATGCTCGAGCACCCGGAGGTCGGTCAAGTTTCCGTAATTGGAGTGCCAGATGAGCGTCTAGGCGAAGTCGGGGCAGCTTTTATAGTGGCAACTCCGACCGGTCCGCCCGATCTCGATCAATTAGAGGCGTGGTGCAAAAAGGAGATGGCTAACTATAAAGTGCCTCGCCACTTCTGGATGATCGATGAATTGCCGCTGAATCCCTCCAACAAAGTCCTAAAAACGGAGCTTCGAGAAAAAGCAGCGGAGTTACTCGCCTAAGGCATACGCCAGAGGGCAGATGTAACTCACCCCGACGATCAATTTAAGAAGTCTGGATTTTCAGCGAGGATTTTGTCGTAAATCGGTTGATAGCTAAACCATCCGGCAAGGTGACTCCCGACTTGAGTGGCAGTAGTTTTGGCAACTTCATCTCGTATGGGAATAGGGGTGCCAGCAGCTTCTGCCAAAAGTTGGCTTTGGCAGGTGCGTTCCATTGTGATGAACCACCAGGCGGCCTCGTCAACAGTGTGGCCGACTGTTAAAAGACCATGATTTTTTAGGATTACTGCCTTCTTGTCACCTAAGGCTTCACCGATGCGGTCCCCTTCACCAGTATCCAAAACAACACCAGTAAAGTCGTCGAATAGTGCATGGTCCTCGAAGAAGGCACAAGAATCTTGAGTTAGAGGATCAAGTAGGCGTCCGAGACTCGACCAACTCTTGCCATAAAGCGAATGGGTATGGGCTGCAGCTATTACGTCTGGGCGAGCTTTGTGTACCCGACTGTGGATTGCAAAAGCTGCTTGGTTCAAGGGATGGCGACCTTCGACGATGTTCCCGTCATGGTCGACAAGAAGAAGATCAGAGGCCTTGATATGGCCGAAGGGAACACCAAAAGGATTAACCCAAAAATGGTCTTCCAATTCAGGATCTCGAGCCGTTACGTGCCCAGCTAGACCTTCCTCGAAACCGAACTTGGAGAAAACACGAAAAACCGAAGCAAGACGCTCCTTGCGGTGCTGTCTTTCTTGTTCGATTGAATCGAAAGTAGGAGCTGACGGAATCATCTGGTCGATAGTTTGAGTAGGTTCGGCAGTATCGGTCATAAATAAGAGCTTAGAACTTCACAAAAGAGAGCGCATCCCGTTAAGCCTGTTTCGCTCAGAGTTGAGTATCGTGAGACACCGAAGTCTGATGCAGAACTTGGGGGAGTGAGTGGGGAACTTTGGTGCTTATAAAGGCATCCGGGTAGTCGAATTAACCGAAGGAATAGCCGGCCCTTACGCGACTCGCTTTATGGCTGATCAAGGCGCAGATGTTATTAAATCTGAAACAACAGTTGGCGATCACTATCGCAGCGACCCAGGCTTTCAAGTGTTGAACAGGAATAAACGTTCCGTCGTCTTAGAAGATGACAGTCGGTTATTGCAGTCAGCTGATGTCATAGTGGTGGATAGTTCCTCAGAAGCCGATCGGGCTCGGTCTATCGCCCCCGGATCTGTGGTTATCTCGATGCCGACTTGGGGGTCCAGTGGGCCTCTAGCTGATCAGCAAGGCTCTTGGGAGCAAGTTGCCGCGGCGACGGGGATCTCCTGGAATCAGGTGAGTTGGACCGAAGGACCAGTGCACGTGGTTTTGCCGCTTGCCTCATACGGTGCTGGGATGCTTGGAGCGCTTGCTATAGCTGCTGGTTTGTACGCAAGGGAGGTTCACGGTTCAGCGCCAACTTATGAAGTCTCGGAGTTGGCTGGATCTGGAGCGATGCAAATTGGTGACTTTTGGTCACCCGGCACTCCGGAAGAAAGAGATGGGGCAAGCCCTCTCGGTCCAGCGGGTAGGGCGCCCGTATATCGCCCGTTCCAAGCAGCAGATGACCTTTGGCTTTTTGTTGCATGCGGCACCTTGCGTTTTTATAAAGGGATGCTGGAAGCACTCAGTCGCTCGGATCTACTCAACAACCCTTCGTTGGAAAACCCACCTTGGGGTCTTATAGAACCCGACCCCTTGGCATATGTAACGCCCATCCTTGAAGAAGCCTTTCGGAGCCGGAACCGAGACGAATGGATAGAGAAGCTTCGCCTTCATGACGTTCCTTGCCAACCAATTCAGACTCGACAAGAGTTTTTGCTTTCCGACCTAGCGAAGAGCAACTCGGTTATTGAAACCATTGAACATCCAGAACTGGGTCAGTTGTCCATGCCGACTCAGCCACTCCAACTTGGTGCATGTCCTGCCGCAAAGATTCTCCCGGCACCAGCACTAGGCGCTGATACTGACGAGGTAATGCAAGAGCAACACGTACCCGGCGGCGGCTCTGGTCAAGGGGGGTCGCCCTTAGATGGTGTGCGGGCGGTTGATCTGGCGTCATTTATTGCGGGACCGGTGATTACTCGCCATCTAGCGATGCTGGGGGCTGACGTCATAAAAGTTGAGCCGGATTCCGGTGATCCCTTCCGAACCTTCAGCCCCATGTTTAACGGATGGAATCAAGGTAAACGCGGAGTAGTGCTCGACCTGAAAGAGGAAGTAGGGCGAGAATTTCTATACAAAATGGTGGCGACTTCTGATGTGGTAGTCGAGAATTTTCGGCCCGGTGTGGCTGAACGTCTCGGGTGTGCGCCGGATGACCTTAGATCTGTGAGCGACGACCTCATATTGGTAAAGAGTCCCGGCTACGGATTTGATGAGTCGCGCGCTGATCAACCAGCCTTTGACCCCCTTTTGCAAGCGCTAGGTGGAATGATGAGCACGCAGGGTGGAGATGGTGAACCTGTGTTCTTAACCGTCCCGGTCCACGACGCAGCAACGCCTATCATCGCGGCTTTTGGTGTCGTGACAGCTATGTATCACCGAACCCGCACTGGTGAGGCGCAAACTGTCTATACCTCACTTGCTCAGACCACTGCAGCGGCTCAAGCAGCAGAATTTGTCGATTATCCCGGCAGACCGAAAGTTGACCAAGGCGGTTTTGACTACAAAGGGCCCGATGAAGACCATTGTTATATTGAAGACGGTGGCAATTGGTTCTGGTCCGGACCCGAAGGGCTTACCCGCGTCGAAACTAAAGGATTTGTTGGAAGTGAGTTGGCCGCAGCGAACGATTTGATCTGCGAGCACGCGGATTCACCAGGCTGGGGGCCACTGATCCAAGTCGGCCAGCTAATTAGAGGCGCTGGTCCGCACCCTCAGCGAGCACCTTATTTTGATGAACACGCTGATGATCTCAGAGCTGAGTTCACCTAGGCAGATCGACCCCGTTTAGGCCTATTCGACGCGAGTGACTTTGGGCGTCGGGGCATTCTCGACATTGACCCATCCTGACAACAGGCCCGAGGTGTAACCGCCATCTACCACAAGGTGATGGCCATTCACCCACGAAGAAGCACCAACTGCCAACCATTCTATTGCTTGCGCAATCTCATCAGGATTGGCAGCGCGCCCAGCATGACTTACCACCCAATCGATGCGATCATCTCCAATTTGTTCTCGAAAGGTCGGCAGGAGAGGTGTATCGACGGGGCCAGGACTTACGACATTGCATCTGATACCAGTTCCTTGCAACTCGCCAGCATGAAGCATGCTCCAAACAATCGCAGCTTCTTTGGAAAAGCTGTAAGGGTCGACATTGACCGACTTATTCCAGTCCCTCCACCAGTCTCGGGCCTCTCGATCGTCAAGTGCCAGTAGGGATTGATAAATCTCAAGGCGTTGCTGCCAACCATTTCCCGATATGGAACCGACGTTTACGATCGTGCTACCTGACGAAAAGTGGGATGCGATGATGCGGCTAAGTCGACGAACTACGAGCAGGTTGACTTCAAGAACCTTTGAGGCAGCTTCAGTCCCGGGAACACCTGCCACGTTGATGAGCGAAGACGCTGTTGATAGGTCGAAATCTTTGGCTATGTCAGCTAATAACTGCAGAACACTGCCTTCGTCGCCCAGATCACATACGTAGTGCCCTTCGACTTCCACTGATGGACCTTTTGGGTCAATATCGATACTGATTATTGGATTTCCCGATGCAGCTAGACGTTTACAGACAGCATTACCGATACCTGAAGACGCACCGGTCACTATTGCCGGACCGTGAAGACTGTTAGACGGGGTCATTAGGGTGACGCTAGCCCTGCCGAAGACAGAGGGGTAACCAAATGGATGTCCTGGTTGAAAAAGTCGAACGACGTAACCACCCAGCCTCACTGTCCTCGTTGAGGATCCGCCGATAGGGGCGTAGCATCCTTAGCTAACGACGAAGGATAAGAGCATGGTTGAACCGGATTATCTGAAATTCGACACACTGTCACTTCACGCTGGTCAGGAACCCGATCCCACTACTGGTTCGCGGGGCGTTCCCATCTACCAGACCACGTCGTACAGCTTTGTCGACACGGAACAGGCGGCGGGACTTTTCAACCTTGAGCAGCCGGGACATATATATAGTCGGATTTCAAATCCCACTGTCGCCGTGTTGGAAGAGCGTCTAGCGGCTCTCGAAGGTGGGGTTGGGGCAGTATTCACAGCGAGCGGCATGGCAGCTTTCCACTTGGCATGCGCGACGATAATGAGCGCAGGGAATCACGTTGTCGCTAGCCGAAACATTTATGGCGGTTCTCACAACATGTTGAACCTAACTATGCCGCGCTTTGGCATCAATACGACCTTTGTGGATCCTCGAGATCCGGATGCTTGGCGAGCAGCTATTACTGACGACACCAGGGTTCTGTTTGCTGAGACTTTAGGGAATCCAGGCATTGAAGTGCTCAACGTTCCCGTAATTGCGGAAATCGCGCATGAACATGGTCTGCCTCTGATGTTGGACGCCACCTTCACCACCCCTTACCTTATGAAACCGATCGAATTAGGTGCAGACATAGTGATGCACTCAGTCACCAAGTTCCTTGGTGGGCATGGGATAGCTCTAGGTGGCGTCGTGGTCGATGGAGGGCGTTTTGATTGGGCTGCTAGCGACAAGTTTCCAACTTTGTCTGAGCCATACGACGGATACCATGGGATCAGCTTCGCTGAGGAATACGGACATCAAGCTCTCTCAATGCGAGCTAGGGCAGAAGGGCTCCGAGACTTTGGTGCCGCCATGAGCCCCGCCAATGCATTTCACCTCCTGCAGGGAGTGGAGACCTTACCTTTGCGAATGAGACGTCACGTTGAGAACACCACAGCGGTAATAGAATTCCTTGAAGAAAATGAGGCCGTATCTTGGGTAAGTCACCCCTCTGTTAGCAGTCACCCAGACCATGAACTCGCTAAGGAGTTACTACCGAAGGGGGCGGGTGCCATCCTCTCATTTGGGATTACGGGCGGCAGAGAGGCCGGACGAAGATTCATCGAAAACGTACAGCTGGCGTCACATGTGGCGAATGTTGGTGATGCCAAAACGCTGGTCATACATCCAGCTTCAACCACTCACCAGCAATTAAGCGCCGAGGACCTTGCTGCTGCTGGGGTAGGTGAAGACTTGATCCGTCTATCAGTCGGCCTAGAAGACCCAGAAGACATAATCAACGATCTAGCCAGAGCTCTTAGAGCTTCGCAGAAGGGTTAAGTTGTGGATCTCGAATTTCAAGGAATAACGGTAAATTTTGCAACCGGAGGGGTCGAAATCGATCACAGTCAACCCCCGGTTCTGATGGTCCACGGGGCTGGGATGGACCGAACGGTTTGGAGTCAGCAAACTCGTTATCTTGCGCATCACGGCTTTTCTGCGATGGCAGTCGATTTGCCGGGACATGGTGATTCGAGCGGAGAGCTTTTGTCGACCATAGATGAGATGGCTGATTGGCTAGCTGGCCTCATTCGTAGTCTCGATCTTGGACCTGTTCGACTTGTCGGACATTCCATGGGATGCCTTATAGCTCTTGAAACAGCAGCCCGTCATGGCGATGTAACGGAACGCTTGGTCTTAATGGGAGCTGCTGCCGCTATGCCGGTTCACCCAGATTTACTTGGGGCAGCTGAGCGCAATGAAATTCTCGCACCACAACTGATGACGGCTTGGGCTCATGGAACACGGGCTCACATCGCTGGCAACCCAACGCCGGGTTTATGGATGCGAAGTGGTTGTCAAGCACTACTGGAACGAGCGGCTGATGGCGTGATCTATAACGATCTTTTTGCCTGTAGTTCTTACGAAGCCGGCGATATTGCTGGACAAGTGAAATGTCCCATTACGGTGATCGTGGGTAGCGAGGACAAAATGACTCCACCTAAAGCGACCGCCCAACTTGTTGCCGGGTTTTCAGAGGTTGAGTTACTGCATTTGGAAGGGATTGGTCACATGATGATGCTTGAAGCCCCCGACCAGATTCGCGAGATGATGTTGACGGCTCTTCAGTAGATCGAGGCGACAAGGTCCGCTAAAAATGTCATGATCAAGTAAGTCCTACTGAAGAAAAGGGGAGAGCATGGCAGTTGAACGGTTCCCAGTTGAGGCCTCGCACATCTTGATGTTCGCTAGGTCAATCGGTGACAGCAACCCGATCTACTCAGACGAGTCACACGCAGCCGACACAGAGGCGGGGTCAATAATCGCTCCCCCTACTTTTGCTCAAGCAAGCGCACAGTTCGATCCTGACTATTTCCTGCGTCCAAAAGATGGCCAGAAGTGGTTTGGTAGTGGAGGAACCGCATCGGGCACTTTGGCAAAAAAGCAGGACGAGGATGATTCCAAATCAGATGATGAAAAATCAGGTTCCTCAGCCGGAGGGCTCCATGCCGAGCAGCATTTCACTTATCACAGACACTTGAAGCCGGGCGATGTCCTAAGCGCAGAAACCAAGCCAGGCGAAAGTTGGGAAAAGGAATCTAAGAGAGCTGGTGTGCTGAAATTCAGTGAAAGTATTACCGAATACCGCGACCAAGATGGCGAGCTTGTTGTGACCGCCCGCAGTGTCGGTGTTGTGACAGAAAAAGTCATCGAGCAGTAGGAGAAATGCAATGGGATTAAAAGCAGATGAACTCAATGTCGGCGATTCATACTCTGAAGTGATTGTTGAGGACCTAACTCGGACTCAAATAGTGCAATACGCAGGGGCCTCCGGCGATTACAACCCAGTGCACAGTGACGAAAAATTCGTTACAGAGGTCGCGGGATACCCGACGGTGTTTGCTCATGGGATGCTGACGATGGGAATGACCGGGCGAATGGTTACTAACTATGTCGGTGATGGACGCCTTACCTACTACGGCGTGCGTTTCGTTAACCAAGTTTGGCCAGGCGACACTTTGACAGCGCGAGCGGAGGTAGCCGAAGTTCGAGAAGAGAATGGTCAGACACTTGTTGATTTGACTATTTCAACGACAAACCAAGATGAAAAGTTCGTGTTGACAGGTAACGCCACAGCTCGAGTCGATTAAAGCTACGCCGGCGGCCGTTGCAGGCCGCTTCTATCAACCTTTAGCGCGTCCCGCATAGCCGAACAGTTTGCCCGCTACTTTGCGAATCTGGATCTCCTCAGCGCCCTCTGTTATGCGATAGCGCCGATGATGTCGGTAGATGTGTTCGAAAGGCATTTTACGGCCATATCCGATGCCGCCGCAGCTTTGCATTGCACGATCAGCGGCATCGCAACAGAATCGGTTTCCGCGGTAGTTGCACATGGCGACGCGATCCGTGATCTCCATATGGTCAACGCCTTCATCCATTTCCCAAGCTGTTTTCCAGATCAGCGCCCTAATCATTTCCGCTTCGGTGTATAACTCCGCTAGCGGAAATTGGATTGCTTGATTCTGGGAGAGTGGCTTCCCGAAGGTTGTCCTGTTATTCACATAGTCAACTGCAAGATCGATGCAATGAAGTCCAGCGCCGACAGATGATGCTGCCTGGCGAATCCGGTTCTCATGGACAAATAATTGCGCTGTTTGGAGACCCCGCCCTTCTTCTCCGAGGATGTCGTCGTTATGCACTCGAACCTCACTTAGGCGCACGTGAGCGTGGTCCGTTGGCATATTGAAAGTCCACATGAATTCCTCGACACTGAATCCTGGAGAGTCGACCGGAACGATAAAGCAAGTGATGCCGTGGCCTTCCCCGGGGGAGCCTGATGTCCTCGCAAAGATGTAGTCATGTGTTGCATGGTGCAAACCTGTGTTCCAGTATTTTTCCCCACTGATGATCCACTCGTCTCCGTCACGAACAGCGGTGGTTTCCATCCAGGTTGCATCGGAGCCATGAAGAGGTTCAGTTAAACCAAAACCAATTCGGGCTGTCCCTTCCAGCATCTTGGGTATCCAATATTCTTGCTGTTGTACCGATCCGTACTTCTCCATCATCAGAACAGTTGGGAAGTTACCGATGATCGAATTTTCATTTTGTAGGTCGTTGTGGAGACCTAATCCTCGTCGAGCCAAATGCTCTCGCACGATGGCCATACCGAGGTTTGTACCTTCTTGGCCTCCGAAGCGTTTAGGGAGATGCCACCTCAAAAAGCCAGCATCGTCTGCTTCGCGTCGCATCCGACCGAGCAATGCCTCCCATTCAGCGTTTGGTAGACCGTCGCGTTCCCAGTCGGTTCTGGAATCTTCTCGACGGTGGTCGAAAAACCTAATGTTGTCGTCTTCATTTTCGATTGGCTTGATCACGTCTTCAATAAAACCGTCGAGATCGCCTATTAATTTTTGAATGTCAGTGGGAATAACGAAGTCCATACCGTGCGAACGTATACCGTCGTTGCGTATGGCGCTGCCAATTATCGTCTGGTCCGACTTTCTTTGACCTTGGTGTCATCTGGCGCGGGCCCGGGCGGCCCGTTTAAATGAGCGGCAGGATGTCGATATTTCGTGGCTTCCGTACGAACTTCACCCTGAGATTCCCGCTGGTGGTAGCCCAAATGAGCGAAAGTTTTCGGCGTTGCGGCCGATTGCTGATGAGCTCGGCGTAGTCATGAATCCGCCAAGTCGGTTTCAGCCAACTAAGAAAGCACACCAAGCAGCTCTGGTTGTGGAACATATCTCGCCCGAAGCTATAGAGACCTATCATGACCGTCTTTTCGCAGCCATATGGGTGGAAGAACGAGATATCGAAGACCCTGCATTTTTGTCAACCCTGGCGCGGGACCTCGATGTACCCCCTGAATTAATCGAAAGAGTGGTCACCAATGATGAATTGTGGCCAGCAGTGATTTCTTCGATGGAACGTGCGCATGCATGGGGAGCGACTGGAACTCCGAGTTGGGTCATTGATAACAAACTCATGGTGCCGGGCCTGCAGGATGACGAGTTTTTTGACCGAGTAATTGAGAAAATGTCGATGGCTAACGGTGATGAAGAGCCACTGAAATAATCATCTGGTCGTTGATGGCTGTACTGTCCTGGGTATGCAGCCGACGTATTCCGAAGAAGCAGAGTCCTATCGCGACAAGATCCAAAAGTTTATAAGCGAAAACCTTCCTGCTAATTGGCAGGGCATCGGGTCTTTGACTGGCGATGCTAAAGCAGAATTCGTGGGTGAGTGGCGTCGGATTCTGAGTGATAACGAATTGTTAGCAACTATGTGGCCCAAAGATTACGGAGGCCCTGGTTTGTCTGCGAATGAAAACGTCATTATCGCTGAAGAATTCACTAAGGCGGGCCTACCGACGGGTGGTTCCAATGATGGATTCGGAATTGGCATGGTCGGAAACACATTGATCGAATGGGGTACCGAGGAACAGAAGAAGCATTACTTGCCGCGTATCCTCGATGGCGACGATCTTTGGTGTCAGGGATACTCCGAACCCGGCGCTGGATCTGACTTGGCAAATCTAGGTTGCAAGGCTGAGTTGGATGGCGACGAATGGGTCCTCAACGGACAGAAGATTTGGACCTCTAGTGGGCATTTAGCAAACTGGATCTTTGTGCTGGGCCGCACCGCTCCCGAAGACGCTAAACACCAGGGCATCACTTTTTTTCTTTGCCCAATGGACCAGGCCGGGATTGAAGTCCGACCCATTGTGAATATCGCTGGGCACAGCCACTTCAACGAAGTGTTCTTTTCTGATGCTCGAGTTCCAAAAGAAAATGTCATCGGGCAAGTCAACGGTGGTTGGGCGGTTGCTATGACGCTTCTTGGGTATGAGCGGGGCTTTGGGGCTACAACTACTTATTTTCGTTATCGCTCCGAGTTGGACCGTCTAGTTGAGATGGCGCAAGCTAAGGGTCGGACCGAAGATCAAAGCATTAGGCAACGCCTGGCATGGTGCCATAGCAAAGTTGAAATAATGCGTTGGTTAGGGCAACAAGTTTTGACTTCATTTTTGAACGGAGAAGCACCGGGCCCGAAGAGCTCCATCGGCAAACTGAATTGGAGCGAATACCACAGAACAGTGACTGAACTTTCCCTGGACATCCTCGGCGCAGATGCCATGATCATGGAGGGTGACACCGCGTATGCGGCTGGGCTAGGAGCTGCCGATGCAGGAACTCCCAATACCACTTCCGCTTGGATAAATAGTTTTTTGGCGGCACGGTCAGGAACTATTTACGCAGGGACCAGTCAAGTCCAACGCAACATCATCGGAGAACGCGTTTTAGGTTTACCAAAAGAGCCGCGAGCGGACGAAGGCCCTTGGAACGAAACCCTGCGTTGAAGTGCTGATCGGATTTAGTGGCGGATCTTGCTCAGGTAAAACAACACTGGCGAAGGCCGTTCTGCAGATAAGTGGCCCAGCCACGTTGCTTGCCTTCGACGACTACTACAGAGACCTTTCACACATGGCTCCTTCAGAGCGAGCAGCGGTTAATTACGATCACCCTGATGCATTAGATGTTGAACTATTCATCGCTCACATGGACGATCTTGCTGCGGGGAACTCTGTCAAAGTCCCCAAATATGACATGGCTACCCACACGCGACCCGGTGGCAACTATCAACTGGACCCTGCGCCCCTCGTGATTGTCGACGGTATTTTGTTGATGGCAGTGGAGGAATGTCGTGAAAGGTTAGATCTCAAGGTATTTGTCGACGCCCCTAGAGAGGTGAGGCTGGCTCGCCGTCTGGTTAGAGATGTCGAAGAACGCGGCAGAGACCCTCACAGCGTGGAAGAGCAGTTCATGACCTCAGTGGAACCAATGCATCAGTCACTGGTTCTGCCAAGTTCAAAGTATGCAGACCTGAAGTTTGAACATCCTTTTGACCCAGCCGCTGCCGCCCAGATAGTTGTAAAAGAAGTCAACGCAACTTAGTTAAGGCCAGCCAGGCTCTACTTTTCTATAAATTCGACCCAATTACCGTCGGGGTCCTCAACCATTCCGACTACGACGCCTGGGCGGGCTTCTCGACGATCCCAGATAATTGGAGCGCCGACCTCCTTGCAAGAATCCAGTGCCGCCTGCACATCACTTACCGAAAGTGTGAAATAACGCATGCCGGTTGCGCCCATCATTCCGCCACCGATTCCAGGATCAACCTCTTTGGTCGGAACGACGATCTTTAACAGACTTTCGTTGGCCCATAAGCGATGCATCGCAGCGACACCCAGAGCCTCCATGTTGATGGTTGCCTCGAACTCCATTCCTATTACGTCTCGATAGAAAGCAAGCATCTGGTCACCATTAGAAGTAACCATTCCTAGGTCAAAACCAGACTTGGTGAACGTGTTGGCCATTGGCCCTCCCTAAGGTCGTCGTATTGCTCAGTCGTAGCTAGCGCCGAGGCCAGCTCGAGCATCACTTTGGATACCGTAATTCGGTATTGGGTAACGGAGGCCATTCCGAGCTAAATATTCCATTCCTTCAACGGCAACCAGGAGATCTTCGGGGGTTAAGGCCATCAAGAGTTCGTCCTCCATGACTCCGCCATACCGCCGTTCAGCAAAACAAGGAATTGACAGGCTGGGCTCTCCAGTTTTTAGGGCGCGACCCCAACTATCAGCACAGGCAGACTCTCCGACGCAGCCCCACTCGAGTTTCTTGTAGCCACGCCACTGGAGTCCGTTGATCAAAATAATCATCTGGGCTGGAGTGGCGTAAATCATGCAAATGTCAGGAGGATCGAGACGCTTAGCAGACAGCGGGGAAACTGCCATTGCAGAGAAAGACCCAAAGGGGACACAGTCCATGGCTTCCTGATGGGCTGAGCTGTCTTCGAGGGTCTCGAACCAGACGCCTTTCATGCGGTGGCCTGATAACCATTCGTCGTCTTGGGGGTGAAGGCCGATCACTGCGCCGCATTGATCACCAACCAAGTCGTCGCGAGTTATGCCAACTGTCCAATTCAGTCGGCTAGCCATACCCACCACTTGGTCAGTCGTATGGATGGCATTTGGCCTCCGAATACGAGGCACTGATTCCATCTCTTCCACCGTCGTAAACATTTTCATGCCGATCGGCGTGGTCCTGATGCGTAAAAGTGCTTGAAGCCTGCCCAGTAAGTCATCCCAATCTAGGTGGGCGGTCCGTAAATGAACCTGTTGCTCGTCGTTCTCATCCATCACATCCCCTAACGTGCTGCCGCCAACTTAGCTGTATGTGGCAGATGTTCAGGATGAATAGCCATTTCCTCGAGGGTTCGCTCGCTCGTGGCTTTAACTCGACGTTGGATTAGGGTGGCCTTGAGCGCTCGAAAGAGCACTCCGAATTCATCCGAGGAGAACCCAATGGCTGACGGCCTTCGAGTCGAAATTCACGGCAATGTAGGAGCAGTGATCATGGATCGCCCGCCTCATAATTTCCTGAATTTCAAACAAATACACGACATCGCTGACGCACTCGATGCAATGCAAAATGACATGTCGATCCGCTGCGCGGTTCTAGCAGCAGATGGGCGATCATTTTGCGCCGGAGCGGATTTTGCAGGAGATGGAGTGGGAGGCGGAGACGACGAAGTCGTTGGAGGTGACGCAACGCTTGCCCTATACCAAGGGTCTGGCCGGCTGTTTGACGTCACGATCCCAATTGTTGGCGCCATCCATGGTCCTGCTGTTGGTGGCGGACTCGGACTGGCAATGGTGCCAGACATAAGGATCACGTGCCCAGACGCTAGGTTCTCTGCGAACTTTGCGTCACTCGGTATCCACCAGGGTTTCGGGATGAGCGTCACACTCCCGCGCTTGCTCGGTCCGTCAAAGGCGGCTCAAGTTCTATATAGCGCTAAGCGATACAAGGGAGAAGAAGCCGTAGAAATCGGCCTTGCTGATGAGTGCGTGCCGAACGAAGAAGTCCGCAATAGGGCCTTTGAAGTTGCTCAAGAGATCGCCAATAACGCTCCGTTAGCGTTGCGAGCCATCAAGTCGACACTTCGGCAGGGCCTTGGCGACGAGGTAAGAGAAATAACGCAACGAGAGGCTCGCATCCAGGCGGAACTCTCTGTGACGGACGACGCCAAAGAAGGAATTGCTTCAGTAGGCGAACGACGTCCAGGCAACTTCACTGGTAAGTAATAGAGCGATCACCCATCCGTTCCCAACTAAAGAAAAATGCTGTCTAAATGAATGTTCTAATCACTGGTGTCACGGGCCTTATCGGATCTGAGTTGGCGACCGCATTACGAAGTCGGGGAGACAACGTAATAGGTGTTTCTCGGACACCCACAGATGATCAAGTTTCGTGGGAGGACGTTACGCCCTCCTTGCTTGATGAAGTCGATGCGGTTGTAAACCTTGCTGGTGAATCAATTGCCGGACGGTGGACCAAATCTAAAAAGGACCGGATCTTAGCTAGCCGAGTTGAGGCGACTTCTTTGCTTGCCGCGGCAATTACCAGCGCTGATAATCCGCCAAAGGTTTTGGTTCAAGCTTCAGCTTCGGGATTCTACGGGGATATGGGTGACGTAATTCTTAATGAAAGCGCTGCTGCCGGCAAAGGGTTTCTATCTGACGTGTGTCAGCAATGGGAAGCTGCCGCACAACCCGTGGCCGATCTGGGTATTCGGACAGTTGTTCCCCGGTTTTCAATAGTGCTCGCTGACGGGCCTGGTGCATTAGGGCGACTGGCTTTAGTGACCAAACTCTGCATAGGGGGACCACTCGGCAATGGACGTCAATGGTGGAGTTGGATTTCGATCAATGACACTGTGCGGGCACTGCTTCATTTGCTTGACCACGACATTTCGGGACCTGTGAACATTGCAACGCCCAATCCTGAACTTCAGCGAACATTCGCGAAGAAGTTAGGGAATGTGCTGAGGCGCCCTTCTTTCGTACCCACCCCAGGTTTTGCGATCAGGCTGGTTTTGGGAGAAATGGGTAAGAACCTTCTGCTTGAATCTTTCCGCCTTGACCCCGGCGCGCTCGTAGAGAGCGATTTTGAGTTCGACGATCCGGAACTTGAAGGTGCTTTGAGAGGAATCTTGTCGAACTGAGCCACCATAAGCAACGACGGCCAATACAGTTTCGACCATGACACTTCAACCCGACACCAAAGCGTTCGTAGAAATGGTCGAACTCGCTCGAGTCGAGGGCCCCGCTGTCTCAGACCAGACACCTGAGTTTGCTAGAGATCGCTATCAAGCAATGGCGCATATTCTAGGCAGCGGCCCTGATCTGCCTGGCGGCGTAAGTGACTCGGAAATCCCAGGACCCAGTGGCGCAATCCCCATAAGGATCTATCGTCCGGTGGGCCAAGGACCACATCCAGCGTTGATTTTTTATCACGGTGGCGGGTTCGTCATCGGAGACCTTGAAACCCACGATAAAGAGTGCCGATTGCTCTGCGCCGAAGCTAACTGCATCGTGGTAGCGGTTGATTACCGCCTTGCGCCAGAAGCGCCTTTCCCCGCCGCTGTCGACGATGCGTGGGCTGCACTGAAGTGGATCGCAGCCGAAGGTTCGACATTGCAGATCGATACCGACCGGCTTGCCGTTGGGGGAGACTCAGCGGGAGGCAATCTGTCTGCGGTTATGGCGCTCATGGCGAGAGATGCAGGGATAGACCTCAGGCTTCAAATGTTGGTTTATCCAGCAACAGATGCCTCCAAGCATTACGAGTCCTTCACAGAGAATGCGGAAGGCCCATTGTTGACGGTAGAAGTGATCGAATGGTTTTGGGGTCACTACTTAGGGACCGCTTCGAGCGAAGAAGTTCGGAACGACTGGCGTTTCTCTCCGGCAAAGGCACCATCACATAGCAACCTCGCACCCGCATATGTCGCTACCTGTTCCGCTGACCCATTACGTGACGAAGGTAACGCCTACGCGGCGCAGCTCGCTGAAGCTGATGTCATGGTTCAGCATTCGCTCTTCGAGGGCCAGCCACACGTGTTGTTTCAACTCTTCAATGTTTGTGAAGGTGCTAAGGATTTGATTCGCGAATGCGCTGCTGCGCTCAGCGAGGCTTTTGAGTGACGATAGAGATAAGTAGGGATAGTTGGGGCATATCTCATGTGAAAGCACCGGATCGCCAAGCTGCCTTCGAAGCTCAAGGCTGGGTAGCAGCTCACGACCGGATCTGGCAGATGGACGCCGACCGCATCAAAGCTCAAGGGCGTTGGGCGGAAATAGTTGGTGCGAAAGGAGCCAAAGAAGACGCGTTTTTTAGACGTATGCGATTGTCAGAGAAATGCATAACTGACTGGTCTTTTTTGGCGCCTGAGACGAAAGAAATGACGGAGGCTTACGCCAATGGGGTCAATCGGTGGCTAGAGGCGAATAATGACCAGCTTCCTGGAGAGTACGACTACCACGATTTACGTCCGGAGACTTGGGAGCCGTGGCATTGCTTGGCTGTCTACAAAATCCGACACGTCTTTATGGGAACACTTCACCGCAAACTTTGGCGTGGGCATCTCTTGGCTACTTGTGGACCTGAGTTAGTCGAAGCAATGCAAGGCAATATCAACGATGATTCAGTCATCGCTTCGTTCGATAAGCCGACCCTAGATCTCCTAGGAGGACTACCTGAAGTTCTTGAGGCGAATTCAGAACTACTTGAAGCATTAGTAGATGTGGATGGAGGCTCTAATTCTTGGGCTGTTCACGGATCGCGAACTGCCTCAGGTATGCCGCTCTTGGCGGGTGACCCCCACCGCGGTATCGAGTTCCCCAATGTGTACCACCAGTTCCATATGAGATGTCCTGAGTTCAATGCAATAGGGCTTGCGTTTCCAGGAGTACCTGGATTCCCTCATTTCGGACACAACGAAGAGACGGCTTGGTGTATCACCCACGGAATGGCCGACGACACAGATCTGTTTGTAGAAGGTAAAGATCTGGATCAAGTCGAATGGGAAATTGAAACGCTGAAGGTGCGCGGTGAGGGTGAGTTTGAGGTCTATTGCGGTTCAACAGAACGCGGCCCGGTCGTCATCGGAGACCCTACGGACAAGATTGCCCTATCCCTAGCCTGGACCGGGCTCGTAGGCAGAGACACCACCTTCGACTCCTTAATCCCAATGCTGAAGGCCTCGAACTGTAATGAACTTGAAGATGCCGTTGAACCGTGGGTCATACCCGTAAACAACATGCTTAGCGCAGATACTCAGGGGCATATTTCATTCAAGATTAGAGGGCGAGTTATTGAACGAGCCGCCGCAAATCGATGGATCCCAGTGCCCGGCGAGGCAGCTACTCCTTGGACGGAACTGGAGCCGGTGACCTTTGACGAACTGCCCGGAATAACTGACCCGCCTGAGGGATACCTAGTAACGGCCAATAACCGAACTTCAAATAGTGGTCCCTATATCTCTCTCGATTTCGCAGGACCCGCCAGGTACGACCGGATCTCGGAACTCTTAGCACCCCTCACAGCGGCGTCGATGTCGGATATGGAGAGAATTCACAGCGATGTTGTCTCGCTGCGAGCACCCGAAATCATAGAGTCCGTCATAAATCATGCATCTAAATTCACTCACCCTTGGGGCGACTGGCTGATCGATTCACTGGCGAATTGGAACTATGAACTTTCGGAAAGTTCTGTTGAAGCCTCTATGTATGCGATCATCCGACGCCGCTGGTGTGAAAGTGTCGGAGAACGGCTTGGTGTATCTACCCCCAACTTTGGAGCTCCGGGCTGGCCATCTGCGGAGGCCGCTAGTCGAATGCTGGCAGATGCCGCTGTTGTCTTGCTGACGGACAACAAACAAGGACTCATTCCGGGCCTGGAACTAGACGAAGACTTAGACCATGCGCTCTCAGCGTGCGTCGACGAAACTTTGACAGAACTGCAGCTCAGGTTTGGCGATAATAGAGATTCATGGACATGGGGGCGCCTTCATCGAATGATTTCCCCTCATTTGATGGCTTCGGTGATTCAAGAGGCGCAACATCTACACCCCCCAGTGGATGGCTGTCCCGGAGATAGCGACACGGTCCGATGTGGAACCGTGATACCAGAACGGGGAGAGAGGGCACATGCGGCTTCGGTAGCTCGTTACGCTTTCGACCTCAGCAATTGGGACAAATCAGGCTGGGTGGTTCCCCATGGTGTTTCAGGTGTTCGAGGTTCTGAGCATGATCTAGACCAGCGGCAGGCTTGGCTGAAATGCGAGCTCCTGCCGATGGCGTTTAGCGACGAGCTAATTAAAGATGTTGAAGTTAGCTACTTTCAATTATGAAACACGTAGCTGGATTTTTCGAAAGGGCTTGACAGCTATGACTAACGCGCGACTAGTTTCCCTTCATGACCCTCACGAGCGATGCGGCAGCTATTGAACTCAATGAGACTCTTGCATCGGGTCACGATCGTCTTTGGCAAGGTTTAGGTGAATGCGGCACATGGTGGTCGGGCGCAGAACGAGTAGCAGCAATAGCCGAGGCAAGACAGGCGCTTAGATGCGAGTTATGTAAGGCCCGATCTGAAGCTCTTACACCTGCGATGGTTGCCGGTGACCACGATTGCGTCTCTGCCCTACCTGCCCCGGCTATTGACTTAATCCATAGATTGACAACGGATCCCGGACGTTTGTCAAACGACTGGGCATTGCGGGTGATTGACGCGATCACTGAGGAAGCCTATGTCGAGCTAGCCACTGTGATCTGCGTTCAGTACGTGATCGATAGCTTCAACCGTTGTTTGGACCTGCCACTGCGCGATTTACCACTAGCAGGTGACGGTTCTCCAAGTCAGGTAAGGCCAGACGGGGTAGGAGATGTTGGTGCCTGGGTCAGTCAAGCCGTAGATAAATCCCTGGCAAACGTTTCACGCGCAGCATCTCTGGTTCCAGATACCGAAATCCTCTGGCGTGAAGTAGTCCAGATGCATTACAGCAGAGGTGCGCAGTTCGCTGATCTTGTTTGGGATCGGGGACTCTCGCGGCCGCAGGTGGAACTTTTGGCGTCGACAGTGTCGGCGCTGAATGAGTGTTTTTACTGAACGGCAGCTCATGTATCGTTGCTCCGTGCGAGCAGCGAAGCGCTTAGCTCCGAGGTAAACATCGACCGACTAGAAGCAGGAGCTCAGGTGACCAACGGTGACTTACTCGTCCGCTACGCTGAGTCGGCTGTCAGAGGCGACAGCGACCTACCTAGCGTGCGGAAAGAAGTTGAGCTTGCGGTGGGAACACATGGCCTTATCGAAGCAGCGGCCACCGTCTCGGCGTTTGAGGGACTCAATCGGCTAGCGGATGCCACAGGAATTCAACTTGACGCCGGGCTCGCTGATGAATCTGCGGACTTTAGAACAGCTCTTGGGTTAGACAGCTACTCGGGAGCCGCCAGCACCACCTCTCAAGGTAGTCCCGGGCGCGCAGCGGACGTTATGGGTATTTTTAGATAGGGAATTGAAGCAGGCGTCAGAAATAAGGTAGCGGCAGTGGCAACAGCGGCGGCGCGAAGCCGATCGGCGCGGAGGCCGGCGCGGCGGCAGCGGCGGTGGCACGGCAAATGGAGGTCTTAGCTGGGGTGTCGTGGCCGTGTCCTGCGGCGGCGCGGCCGCCGCGGCGTCGTGGTCGGGCTGTCGCGGTGCACTAGGCCGGGGAGGCATGGGGTGGGAAGGGGGTGTAGTGAGCGTTGCGAAGGGCGGCCGTGGCGGCGAGTGGCGGCTGGCCGGTGGCGGT
>CAJWBN010000007.1 GCA_913020735.1 uncultured Acidimicrobiaceae bacterium | reverse complement strand
GTGCGAATCAAGCCGATATCAACAGACACCAAGTTGGTCATGTGTTGAACCGAAGGTCGTATTCGGTACGCCCAACTTCTTTGCATCGAGCTCCGAGGCGCTGTAAATGCTGTTCCTGTTATTTGTTCTGTGTACAGACCGCCCATGACCTTTTGGGGGGAGTTTTGACCGATAGGCAAAACACCTGATTCGGCCTCAGATTCAAAATGATTTCCGAAACCGGATTGGTACGTGAGTTCAACCATTACAAAGATCCTAAGTCTGGGAGCTATCCACGGCGGACAACGCCATCTGATTCCAGCTCAGCGATCTCTACCTCACTCAAGTTAAGTAGCTGTTTGAGTACCTCAGTTGTGTGTTGCCCCTTTTCTGGAGCGGGGCCCTTTACCCGAACTTCTGGAGAGTCGTGCATTCGAAAGGGTGCTGCCACGGTCTCGAAATCGCCGACCACCGGATGGGTAATAGTTTCGAACGCGCCGGCGGCTCGAACCTGTGGATCTTGGACGGCGGATGCTGAATCGTTAATGGGAGCCCAGATGCATTTATGTTCATCAAGTCGGGGGATCCAATGAGCGGCCGGTTTGGAACCGATACTCTCATCCAAGGTCGCCAGAAGCTCAGTCATATTCTGATAGCGAAGCCGACCGCTAGAAAACTCGTCTCGAGTCAAAAGATCTTCCCTATCTAAAGCGACACAAAAGCGTTTCCAGGCATCGCCGGTATCGGGCATCGCAAATTGCAGCCATCTACCGTCCGACGCTTGGAAGGCTTCCAGCATCGCTGATAAACCTTTTTCTCTAGGACGGTCGTACGCGGGTTTACCATCGATCAAAGAGGTAACTAGATCAAGACTGATCGTCCAGGTAGCAGTTCTCAGTAACGAGGCTTCGACTACCTGACCTTCTCCCGTAACATCACGAGATCGCAGACCGGCCATAACTGCGCCGAATAAAGCGATCGAGGTGGTGTGGTCGCCAGAACCTGGTCGGGCATGGGGAGGCGGACTACCTGGGGTGGTGCCGCCACCGAAAACGCCTGAACGTGAGAAGAAAGCGGTTACGTCATATCCGGGGCGATTAATTTCTTCGCCTACCTCGCCATAGCCAGACAACAATCCGATGACAAGATCGGGCTTGATTGAAAAGAGATCGTTAGTGTCGAGGCCGAATCGTTGCCTTCGCTCTTTGAGTAAATTCATGACGACTACATCGCATTGGGACACCAGGCGGCGAGCGATGTCAGCCCCTGATTCACTGTCAAGATTTAGTTCTATCCCTTTCTTGCCTCGGTTAATAAATTGAAATGGGTGATCAGGGTTGTGATCCCCCTCAGCCACTTTTGCTTGCTTCATAAGCCCGCGGATGGGATCGCCTCCGATCGCCTCCACCTTTATTACTTCGGCTCCGAGGTCAGCCATGATCGCTGTAGCGGAAGGTGCTGCTGCAAAGTTCGCGAATTCAATCACGCGGATGCCATCCAACGGTGCGGTCATGGCGAGTCTCTCCTCAATTAGTAGAACTTCGGAAACCTTAGGTGTCTTTCGCTATTCGCGTCGCAGCTAAGTCATCAAGAAGGTTGTAGAGCAGTTCTAACCGGTCCTGTCCGAAACTTTCTTCAATGGCGCGATAGCCAGATTCACTATTCGCGGCCATGGCGGAAAGTAGCACCTTCCCATCGTGGGACAAGCTAAGAAGACTGCTCCGCTGATCAGATGGGTTCGCGTCTCGATTAAGAAGACCTCGATTGGCAAGGTTGGCCGTGATCCGTGAAAGCGACGGGCTTAAAAGGAATGTCATCTCGCTGAGTTCACGTGTCGTGAGCGGTGCTTCTTGAGTGTTTAATGCTCGAAGTACTCTCCACTGTTGTTCTGTTAGCTCGTGCGTTGCTAGTCGAGGTCGAAATTCTCGCATGACTGCTTCGCGGGCCCGCATCAGCGCCATGGGTAGCGATCGTTCAAATGGCCGCAGTGGCTGACTCAAGATAGAACCTCATCTTGTATCGAGTTTTCTAAAGTGCCTATTTGGTCGACTGAAACTTCAACCACATCACCAGGTTCTAACCATTGAGGTGGTTCCAGCCGAGCTCCCGCTCCGATAGGGGTACCGGTGTAGATCACATCACCCGGTTCCAGAGTTATGAACGTCGATAAATACTCGATTTGAAACTCAATTGGGAAAGCCATGGATGCGACTGTGTCGTCTTGGCGTAATTCACCGTTCACTCGGGTCTGCAAGCGGAGGTCTTCGAAGTTTCCGATTTCTTCGGTTGGAACCAACCATGGCCCCATCGATCCTGAACGTTCCCAGTTTTTTCCTTGAGTTACATTGAATTTTGCGTGACGGAGCCAGTCACGAATGGTTCCTTCGTTGCCGAGTGTCAACCCCGCAATGTGATCGCGTGCCCGGCTTCGAGGTATCCGACGACCTCTGCGCCCGATTACAGCAACTATTTCCCCTTCGTAGTCCAGCTGAACACTTTCTGGCGGGCGGACCAGCGCTTGCTTATGTCCAGTTAAGGATTCGGGGAATCGGATGAAGACGCTTGGTTTATTGCTTGAAGTCGCATCTTCATATTCAGCGTTTCGGCCTCCGTAATTCACGCCGATGCAGAAGATTTTTCCCGGGAAAGGAACTGTTCGATCGTACTCAACATCCGCCAAGGCAAAGTCAGCATCAGCCCAGCCGGCAGCTTCCTTTGCTTCCGTGAGTCGACCAGTTTTGAGTGCGGCACTCAGATTGGGAACGTCGGGTAAGCGTCTGCCGAGATCTATAACCCCAGTCTCATCTTCGGTTACCGCCCCCCAAGTAGTTTTTCCTTCGTAGCGACAGGTCACGAATCTCATAAGAAAGCCCTCCACCAACAGTTGGTAACATGTTACGCATATAAGTTGGCCAAATTAGAGGCCTTAACAGGAAGCGGCCACATGCCTCACGTCTTTATTGAATACTCTTCCAACCTTGAAGAACATATTGACGTGGCGGAGATGCTTCAGACGCTGCACGAAGCAGCTGCGTCGCACCCTTCGATTCCGTTAGCAGGGTTAAGAACGCGAGCTATACGAAGCGAGCAATATCTAATTGCGAATGGCAACAGCTCCAATATGTTCGTCGCCGTAATCGCTCGATTGAATGGAGATCGAGGGCATGGCCCACTAATTGAAGTTCGTGATCTCTTGGCAGAAGGCCTCCAACGGTCATTGGGCGATTTGATGCAGGAGCAACCAATAGCCGTGTCAGTTGAAGTGCAACCCATAGAGGCCGCGATGCGTGTCAACGAAAACTCGATGCGAGACCATTACGAGGAGTTGCGATGAATTCATCTCGAACTTTTGAAGAGAACCAGGCCGCAGCGAAAGAAGCCTTGACGAGATATTCCTCAGGACCCCTTTTGCATCTGATCGACGGAGAGCTTGTTGGTAGTGCTTCTGGGGACACCTTTGACAACGTTTCTCCCGCTGACGGAAAATTTTTAGGACAAGTCGCTGCCGGGGGAGCTACTGAAATAGGGCTAGCAGCCGAAGCAGCTGCATCAGCGTTCGAAGAATGGTGTTCACGGCCACCTCTTCAACGAAAACAAATTCTGAATCGAGTCGCTGAACTTATCGTTAAACGAGCGGACGAAATAGCGGCGGTCGAATCAGTCGATACTGGTCAACCAATACGATTTATGAGTTCCGCAGCGATACGAGGCGCCGAGAATTTCCGATACTTTGCCGATGCCGCACCCGGGGCTCTTGATGGCAAATCAATGCCCACTCCGACTCACCTAAATTATTCGTCCAGACGGGCGATCGGACCTGTAGGAGTCATCACTCCTTGGAACACGCCGTTTATGCTTTCCACCTGGAAAATTGCACCTGCTCTAGCCTCGGGTTGCACGGTCGTCCACAAACCCGCAGAGTGGAGCCCATTAACGGCTTCAATTTTGGGCGAAATCACGCACGAAGCAGGACTGCCCAAAGGAGTCTTGAATGTCGTGCATGGAACTGGAGAAATAGCCGGTAAAGCATTGACCGAGCACACCGCGGTTAAGGCGATTGCTTTTGTTGGCGAATCCTCGACTGGCGCGCTTATCCAAGCTCAAGGGGCCCCTTCTTTAAAGCGTGTGCATTTCGAGTTAGGTGGGAAAAATCCTGTCATCGTGTTCGATGATGCTGACTTAGAACGTTCGTTAGACGCTGTTGTTTTCATGATTTACAGCCTCAACGGTGAACGGTGTACATCAAGTAGTCGTCTGTTGGTGCATGAAACGATTCATGATTGGTTCGTCGAGAAACTAACGGAACGAGTAAAAGGCCTTGTGGTCGGTGACCCTTTAGACCCTGCGACAGAGATTGGCCCGTTGATCCACCCCATTCATTGCAACAAAGTGCGCTCATATGTCGATAAGGCGATCGAAGACGGTGCCAGAGTGGTCACTGGGGACTATGCATTCGACGAGAATTCAAATTACGTCAACCCGATGTTGTTTATTGAGGCTGACAACTCGATGAGAGTAAGCCAGGAAGAAATCTTTGGGCCTGCGCTTACGGTGATTCCTTTTTCGAACGAACGTGAAGCCATCGAAATTGCCAACGATGTTGACTATGGGCTTGCTGGGTATTTGTGGACACAAGACGTCGGACGAGCGCATCGTGTGGCTGAAGCTCTTGATGCGGGAATGATCTGGGTTAACTCCCAAAATGTCAGGCATCTACCAACTCCGTTTGGTGGAACAAAACGAAGTGGCGTCGGCCGAGATGGCGGTGACTACAGCTTCGATTTCTATATGGAAACTAAGAACGTAGCCGTGGCCTTTGACGCACATGACATAGGGAAATTGGGAGTGAGAAAAACTTGAGAAATATGGACGACAAAGAAATTGAAGTTCAGGCGCGTCTACATGACGAAGCCAGAAGGACAGCTCAGCAAATTGATCCCGTAACGGTGCAACACCCTGAAATGACAATTGATGATGCCTATGCCATCCAGAATCGCTGGTTGCAGATTGAGTTGGAGCGCGGTCAGACGTTGGTAGGTCACAAGATTGGACTGA
Organism: uncultured Acidimicrobiaceae bacterium; assembly: GCA_913020735.1. Taxonomy (GTDB): domain Bacteria; phylum Actinomycetota; class Acidimicrobiia; order Acidimicrobiales; family Poriferisodalaceae; genus MedAcidi-G3. The sequence continues at coordinate 35,306 of CAJWBN010000007.1, read as the reverse complement.
CTTCTCGAGCCATGCAGCTTGCAATGAACATCGATGAACCAGATTCGGGTTACTTGTTGGATGACATGGTTTTCGAAAATGGCTGCCGCTTGGAAGCTGCTGCCTTCTGTGACCCGAAGATCGAAGTTGAGCTTGCCTTCATCATTGGGAGCCGCATAGAAGGGTCTGATGTGACCATCGAACAGGTACTTGAGTCAACTGAAGCTGTAGTCCCAGCTATCGAATTGATTGATGCCCGTTCCTATCGCAAACACCCGGAAACTGGGGTTACTCGTTCAGTGACTGACACTATTTCTGATAACGCCGCGGATGCCGGGATTATCTTGGGGGACTGTCGAGAGGATCCAAATAACATCGATATGGCCTGGGTTGCTGCGGTTTGTCGTCGCAACGGTGACATCGAAGAATCGGGTGTCGCGTCTGCAGTTTTAGGTCATCCGGCTTTGGGAGTTGCGTGGTTGGCGCGACGCTACGCCGACCATGGCGTTGGATTGGAGCCTGGCCAGATCGTTTTGAGTGGGTCATTCACGCGGCCTGTCGATTGTCGAGCAGGTGATGACTTCAAAGTCGAATACCGAGATCTGGGCACTATCGACTTTTCGTTTCGGTAACCCCAGGAAATGCTTTATCGAGGTGACCTGATTTCACTCACTGTGTATTCATAGTTTGCTTTAGCGGGTAGTCCACCATTAGAGCGGCATGCAATTGTGGGGATTTCTCTTCCCTGAAGCACGTCTACTGACCATTCTTGGAGGGCCACGGAGAGGTTGACGGTCCAGCCAGCCTCTGAGGGAGTTACCGTTATATCTCGAGGCAAAGTGTCGAGGTCCCACCCGAGTTCTTGAAATACAGCGCGCTCGGCTACTTGGCCTGGCCCTGAAGGAGCACCCCACCAGCCGCGGCATTGAGAACTTAAGGTTGATGGCTTTCCCGTAAGTTCAAGAATCGACAAAGTCGTGTCTGCGTCCAAATAGGCCCACATCCGACCATCAGGAAGGGTCATAGCTGTCGGAGCGAACCGATGGCCACCCGTATGGCTAACGCGAAAAATGTTTAGACCTGGCGCCCGTTCTTGTAGTTCGTTTGCCAGCTTTGTTCCTTCGCTGCCACAACAAATGTCGTGACTTCCCTGGGTGCAAATCAACACTGCTAACTCAGGAGGATGTGGATGTCCTGGTTCGGTTTCTAATTGGCTAGGGGTCAGTTTGAGAACATCGGTCGCAAATTGGGCGAGAGCAGAAGGGCTTTGAGGCCTAAAAGCCCAACTCTTCACTCCTACTTCATCGCGTTGGTATACCAAAACTCCGATACCGGATCCTTCATCCCTGGGAACTACAGCTAAGACGCGAGTTAGTCCAAGCGATGTGTTCATTGTTGAACTCCATCCTTGAAGAAGAGGATGATCAAAAACGGGCTTGGGCCAGGGAAGAGGAATTTCAATAAGGATTAGAGCCTCAACTGATAGGGCAGTTCCACATGGGTCAGCGCTGATTAGTTGAGAATAAGACGAGCACCTAGGCGCCTCTTCTGTTGACGGCAAGAGTTGCAATGCGTCGTCTGATAGCCCAATTGACATGAACCCAGATTACTCAGAAGCGATCTGAGACGTTTTCTCTGCTGACCAAAGGGGAAAAACAAAAGACCGCCCCGAATAGTCAGGGCGGCCTTTGAGAAATTTAGTTAGATATCGCTGAGATCAAACAGGCCTTACATTCTGGGCTTCGTCACCCTTTTGGCCTTGACCAATGTCGAATTCGACTCGTTGGCCTTCATCGAGTGATTTGTAGCCATCACCAGCAATATTTGAGAAATGTACGAATAGGTCATCGCCGTCTTCACGTTCGATGAATCCGAAACCTTTCTGCGCGTTGAAAAACTTGACTGTACCTTGGCCCATCTGGGGCCTCCTAAATTAATTAAAACTGAAGCCGTGTTCGACTTCATCCGAAGTAAGAAGGGTAGAGGGTTATTTCGAAGAAAGCGCCTTAAATGGGATCTGGGATTTACTTGGTTGGATCTGCTTGTTCGGAAGATCATGCATTTAGCTCTTCGCGATTCCAACTTCTTGGCCAGGGGCTTCGGGTTCTTCGTCGCTTATTTCTGATGGGAACCCTGGTGCCTGGATAACTAGGCCTGTCGCATCCTCAAGACGTTTGATCACATTGGGGGACCATTCTCTCGGTCCATAACGGTCTTGTGCGTCCCGAAAAATATCGATCAGCAGGGGGGAAATTTCGAGCGGGACTTGACCACGATCGGCAATTTCTTGGAACAGCGATATGTCTTTTAACACGAGATCCATAGTGAAATTGATGTCGCGACTTCCGTTGAGTATGACTTGGCTCTCTGTCTCGTGCACGAATGAGTTCCCGGAACTAATTTTTATAGCTTCATACGCAGTTGCAAGATCTAGTCCTGCTGCTTCTGTGGTGACCAATGCCTCACAAATGGAAACTAAATTTGCTGTAGCCAAATAGTTCGTTACGACTTTGAGGATTGAAGCTGTTCCCAGCGGCCCGGTGTGCAGTACCTGTCTCCCCATAGCTGCAAGCAAAGGGAAAACGCTGTCGAACACTTTTCGATCGCAGCCAGCAAAGATGGCTATGTTCCCTGTGGCTGCGCGATGACAGCCGCCCGAAACTGGACAGTCGGCAACTAGAGCACCTTTTTCCTGAACTTTGGCCCCGAGCCGGAGGACCTCTTGCTCATCTGTAGTGCTCATTTCGATCCAAATATTTCCTTCTGATAAGCCGGCAAGTACCCCATTTGTATCTTCCATCACTGAAGCGCTGATTGATGGGCTGGGTAGACAGGTGATGATTACGTCGCAATCTTCAGCTAGTTCTTTTGGTGAGCCGGCGACCTTAGCGCCCAAGCGTGAAAACTCGCCTGTTACTGCAGGATCGAGGTCTCGTACCGTCAGGTCAAAGCCGTTGCGTAAAATGCTTCCGGCCAGTTTGGCGCCAACATTACCCAGTCCGATAAAGCCAACCTTCATGCTTTCATTCCAATCTTTGATGGCTGCAATCCGGCTTAATGTAATCCTCTTGAGTATTGAGATTTGCCTTTACCGGGCTGAAGTCGAAAGTTAACGTGGTGTGCCGCTTCTATAACAAGGGTCTTGCTTATGATGCCGTCTCATCCGAAAGTGACCCACGACATCCGAGAGTCCTATCTATCTGACGGTGTTGTGAAGATTCCAGGCGCAGTTTCAGGTGAGTGGTTGTCTGAAATAGCGAGTATGGCGGAGGACGAACTTGCAGCTCCCGGTAAATGGGTAACGGACACCAACCCAGGAGCCAAGACCAACCGGCTATTCACTAGCCGTTATCGATGGAAGACTGATTCAGTTGTAAATCGATATGTGTATGAGTCCGGGATAGCCCAGATGGCAGCAACGTTGATGGGATCATCAACCGCTCGTCTGTACTTTGATCACCTGTTAGTTAAAGAACCTAGGACGGAAGCGCCTACCCCTTGGCATCAAGATATTCCGTATTGGCCTTTTTGGGGCAAACAGATTTGCTCAGCTTGGGTCTCTGTAGATGAAGCGACGGTAGCGGAGAGTTCATTGGAGTTTGTCCGAGGTTCTCACGCTTGGAATTCTTATTTCGCTCCCCAAGCTTTCGATGGCTCGAAGAATTGGACTAGTGATTTCCAAGGTGAGCCTGCTCCTGATGTCGCTGGCGCTCGCGATGAATTTGACATTGTCGGTTTTGATGTTGAACCAGGCGATGCAATCTTCTTTTCGGCATGGATTTTGCATGGTGCCCCAGGCAATGCCGGGGACAGGCGTCGCACCGCTTTGTCCACCCGGTGGCTTGGCGACGACGTGACCTGGTATCCGCATCCGGGCAGTGACCCAACGGTCACAGACGAAGATACGAACGTAGAAAGCGGACAGTACCCCGATGATGATCGGCATTTCCCGCTCGTTTATGCATCGTAGGGCTGTAGCTAGGAGAGTTTTACTCCTAGGCCGTTAGCTGCATTCACTACCTGTGGTGCTACATCATGGGAATTCAGGCTGAGGGCTAGGTGGACCACCGCGATGGCTGCTTTTGTTGCTCCGTCACTTGTTGAAACGGGAGCGGCGATAGAAGCCATTCCTTCAATCACTTCCCCCTCGGAATAGGCCCAACCTGAGACACGAGCTGCGGCAACTTCCGTTCGCTCACCGGGTTGAACATCTAGCCCAGCGAGTAAGGCGATGCCAGGAGCGCCGCGCTCAAGCGGGTGTCGAGTTCCTGGCCGGTAAGCGACGTGCGCAGCTGTGCTAGTTGGTTCAGCTACTTGAACAGTCACCGCTTCTTGGCCGTCAGAGACAACGAGGAACGAGGTCATTTGAAGTGTGTTCGCTAGCTCAGTCAAGATAGGCGCTGCGACTGCTTGCATCTCAGCTCGGACACCCCCGGCTAATGCAACCAATTGTGTCCCTCCGGCCAGGCGACCGGAAGCGTCGCGCATCACTAATCGATGGTCCTCAAGTGTGCGAATTATTCGATATGTGACCGAACGTCCCAAGGCAAGTTGATCAGCGACTTCATCGATGGTCATAGGTTTGGGAGAAGTAGCGATGAGATTCAATGCCCTGACGCCGCGGTCAAGTGTTTGGGAACGGCTTGAATCGGGGGATGATTTAGGAACCATGTTGGCTGACACTTTACTCGATAATCGGTTAGAGTATTCTATATTCGGATAAATCACTTGAGAGTGAAAGCTAGGAATAAAACATGCCCGCACGAACCGGTAAAGAAGTGATCGACCGATTACAGCAGCACCCCCCAACTCTTTGGCTTGATGGTCAACTTGTTGAAGACCCGACTACTCACCCACGTACTCGCAACGCAGTACGTTCACTTGCGGCGCTGTATGACCTTCAGTATCGAGAAGACCTTGTAGATGTCATGACATTTAAATCGCCTTCGTCTGGCGATCTAGTTGGTCGAAGTTTCGTTGTCCCTGAAAGCAAAGACGATTTACGTCAACGGTCCGAAATGCACAAAGTATGGGCGGACGCGACTTTGGGTCATATGGGTCGGTCACCCGACTACATGAACGTCAACGTGATGGCTGCGGGCATGGCAGCGGATTATTTCACTGAAACTGATGAACGTTTTGGTGAAAATATGAGGAACTACTTCGAGTATGTGCGAGAAAATGATCTGACGTTAACTCACGCGTTAACGAATCCGCAGATCGATAAATCCAAACAGGCCAATGAACTGGACGATCCCTATATCGCACTTGGTTTGGTGGAAGAGACTGCTGAGGGAATCTTGGTTCGCGGTGCCAGGATGCTTGCCACACTGCCACTCTCTGACGAGATCTTAATCTTCCCTTCAACTGTCATTCAGGGTGGCGACGAGATGCGACCTTACGCTCTGGGGTTTGCGATACCCAATGACACGCCCGGCCTGCGCTTCCAATGCAGGGAACCTTTGGACCAGGGACGCAGTCACGCGGATCATCCCTTGGGTTCGCGCTTCGATGAATTAGATGCCATGGTCATCTTCGACGATGTCTTAGTTCCATGGGATCGAGTGTTCTTGATCCGAGATATTGATAGAGCCAATCAGGCCTATGCACAGACAGGTGCAGTGCTGCATATGGCCCATCAGGTAGTAAATCTAAAGATTGCCAAAACCGAAGCTATTCTGGGCACCCTTCAGTCAGTCATCGACATGATCGGCACCGGCCATTATCCGCACGTTCAGGAAATGGTTGCCGAAGTGATCATCACATTGGAAATAATGAAAGCCTTAAAGCTCGCTTCAGAAGAAGAAGCGAGTATTAATAAATACGGCGTTATGACACCTGCACGAGGGCCTTTGGATGCTGCTCGGAATTATTATCCGGCGGTCCACAAGCGTCTGGTAGAGGTACTTCAATTATGTTCATCAAGCGGTTTAATCATGGTGCCTAGTGAGGCCGATTGGGAAGGTGAACGCGGAGCTGATATTGGAAAGTTCTTGCAGGGAAAGAATGGCTCAGCTGAAGAACGACTTCGTTTGTTTCGTCTTGCTTGGGATATGACGATTTCAGGCTTTGGGGGTCGTCAGGCGCTTTATGAACAATTCTTCTTCGGTGACCCGGTTCGAATGAAACATGCGCTTTACGGGATCTACGACCGGTCCGAATATGTCGACCGCGTTCAGAAATTCATAGCCAATGATGACTGGCCCCAGGTGTGAATCTAAATAGGGATGAGATAAGGCGGGCAGCCAAGCGACTGCAGGGCAAAGTTATTCGCACCAAGATCATTCCGGTAGCGCACCGTTTAAGCCTCAAGCTTGAAAGTGAACAGCACAGCGGTTCGTTTAAAGCTAGGGGCGCGATGAACGCCATGTTGAGTTCGGATGTGGGTTCAGATGGTGTAGTCGCAGCATCGGGAGGTAACCATGGTGCGGCGGTAGCGTGGGCTGCCCGAACACTTGGATATCAGTCCAATATTTTCGTTCCGTCGATCATCTCTCAGTCCAAGCTTGAGAGACTCCAAAGCTATGGGGCCCAAATCCATGTTGTGGGAGCTGAGTATCAGGAGAGTCTCGAGGCAGCGCGGTCTTTTCAGAAGGGACGTACGTGCGTCGAATTGCATGCATACGATCAGCCCGAGATCGTGTTGGGTGCCGGAACCATAGCGATGGAGATTGATAGTCAAGTCGCGGCGGCGACGACAATCATCGTTGCTTGTGGCGGGGGTGGGCTTGCGGGCGGGTTAGCGACTTGGTGGAAAGACTCGAAGCGATTGGTGCTTGTGGAGACTGAAGGTACCCAGACCTTTGCCCGGTCTTTGGCAGCAGGCGAACCGGTTGATGTTGATGTCTCGGGTGTAGCTGCTGACTCCTTGGGCGCACGCAGGTTGGGAGAAATTGGCTGGCAGGCGCTTGCTGATTCAAAAGCGGAAAGTTGCATCGTGAACGACGATGAAGTTAAAGAAGCTCAAGCCGAGTTGTTTAATAAATTCGATGTGGTTGCTGAACCTGCTGCATCCGCAGGGTACGCAGCCCTGAGAACGGGTCGCGTGCAGGTTAACGACACCGAAAATTGTGTCCTTATTGTCTGCGGATCAAATACCAAGTAGCTCTAACTGAACTCTTTAACCTTCAGGTTTTAAGCTGTGCTCGTTTGTAGCTTGGCCGCATCACCAGCCGCGTATCTGATGAGCAGCCGCGATTTTGGAAACAGCCAAGGCGTCTCCAGCCAGTCGAAGGCTCGCCGTGCCGTAACCATCGCAGGCCGTGACTACCTGTTCCCAAGCTGTAGTCAAGATGCCCCGGACCGCTTCTAAAGTCTCGTGTTCGGTTGGGATAGACATAGAAGCAGCTTTACTCATCTCCATGTAGGAGCCAGCGACACCTCCAGCATTAGCTAGAACGTCTGGAATGACTGTTACACCGCCCTCTAAGAAATGCTTGTCAGCCTCGGGACTTGTTGGGTTGTTGGCACCCTCGGACACATACTTCAGCCCCATAGCAACCATCTTCTCAGCGGCCTGAGCAGTAACTGTCTGGGAAGCGGCACAGGGTAGGAACAAATCGATTTTTCTCCCGCTGGATAGATGCTCATCTCTCCACGAGAAATCCCCGAATTGTGCACCGTGGCGATTGGCGTAAACCTCAAAGGCTTGCGAACCATGTTCATCGACTATCGCCGTAAGATCCGGAATGTTGATCCCTGATTCGGAATACAAACAACCGCCAAGGCCAATGTCGTAGATAGCTGCATAGACAGCGCCTCGTTCGTGTGCCGTTCGAGCGGCATAGCGACCTACGTTTCCGAATCCTTCCTGGGCTACAAAGAGCCCATCCAAGCTGCCCGCAGCTAATTCAGCTAATGCAGCAACCCCGAACCCGGTAGAAGATAGGCGACCTGGAAGACCGCCAAGCTCGACTGGCTTTCCCGTCACGCATCCCGCCACTAGACCTCCGCGAATGCGTGAGATTTCATCTGCAAAAATTGCCATGTGGTGTGGATTTGTATTGAGATCCGGAGCAGGAATGTCAGTTAAGTTGCCGGTCTCGCCTAGGTGGGGGTTCAGTTCTCGTGCATAAAGCCGAACAAGTCGATCTATTTCGGCTGATGTAAGGGTCGCGGGATCCGCGCAGATCCCGCCTTTCGCGCCGCCAAGAGGAAGACCAACAAGCGCAGTCTTTAAGGTCATGCCAGCCGACAAAGCCACCGTCTCGTCACGGTTCACATCGGGTGCGATTCGAAATCCACCCTTCATCCCGTCGACCGCTAAGACATCAGAATGGTGAGCTCGCCATGCCGAAAATAGGGATCTTTTGCCGTTGTCACGTTGGAGAATCAAACTCATTTCGATTACCCGAATTGGTTTGGCAATTAGTTCAACAAGTTCTTTATCGATATTTGCGAGTTCACCCGCGTTGCGAATTCGAGATTCAATGACCGAGAGCTCTGCCGACATAGCAAAGGCATCTTACGCCGAACAAAGCGTAGTGACCCTGTCTACCTTGGGAGCGATGTTGCGCTGAAGAGAGAATTCGCCCATCCGTCGTAAAATCAACGAGTTGCGTCAACTGATAGGAATCGTTGCTGTCAAAAGTTCATTATGAGAGCTACGGTGCCCCTATGGCCATGATTACGGGCGGCCAAGCGGTCGCCGAGACTCTCTATTCCCTTGGTGTGAGACGAGTTTTTGGAATCGTAAGCGTTCATAATCTGCCGATTTATGATGCTCTTTCACTCCACCCAGATATCGAAGTCACCAATGTCCGTCACGAACAAGCGGCAGCCCACGCTGCAGACGCCTATTCCCGTGTAACTGGCAAATTAGGTGTGATCCTTACCTCGACTGGACCAGGGGCTTTAAACGCAGTGCCGGGGATATACGAAGCTGCCTTTGTTTCATCGCAGCTGTTGATGATTACGGGCCAAATTGAGTCCAGGTTTCGAGGCAAAGGCAAGGGGTTTCTGCATGAATATGAAAAGCAGCCCGAGATGCTTAGAACTGTATGTAGATCTGTTGCTTCAGTTCGATACACCGAGGACATCAGTAGAGACATAGTGGCGGTCGCTGACGATATTCGGAGAGGGCGCCCACAACCTGGAGCTGTGGAGATTCCCATTGATCTTCAGTACCGAAAAGTCGACATCGAGATAACCCGACCACAACAGGTCACTCGCTTGGTTCCAGATGGCAGTTTGTTGGACCAAGCAGCGGACCTTCTCCAAAAAGCTGAACGACCTGTCATCTGGGCCGGCGGAGGCGTCAATATTTCTGGAGCTAGTGATGAACTCACGGCTCTTGCCGAACGGATAGGTGCTCCGGTTGTCACGACCATAGAGGGGCGCGGCGCGATATCAGAAATGCATGAATTAAGTCTTGGTTTCAGGACGGATAGACGCACTGGAATTGAGATTTTCGAAGAGGCGGATGTCGTTTTCGCTGTTGGCACTCGCTTTCAAAATTACGCGACGCGAGTGTGGCAATTGCCAATGCCGGACAACCTGATTCATGTGGACGTTGACCCCGAGGTAATTGGGCGCAACTATCCGGCCGCTGTGGCAATTGTCGGTGACGCCAAACTTTCTTTGCAGGGCATGCTTGAACGAATTGACCAAGGAAGCGTAGACATCCAATTTGTTGATCGTTGTCGGAAGATTAAGGCGGCGGATGAAGAAGCCGTGCGAGGCGAAATAGGAGTCGACCATACCGAAATCGTCTCGATCATTCGGAGATTGCTACCTGATGAATGCCCGGTTGTTCGCGATTCAACTGTGCCTAACTACACCTGGGGAAATCGACTTTTACCCATCGTGCGGAGCAGAACTTCGATTCGACCTGCGGCTGTGGCAATAGGCCCAGGTTTGCCACTTGCTATGGGTGCGGCCCTCGGAACAGGCAGCCATGCTTTGTTAGTGCAAGGAGATGGGGGTCTTCAACTTTCAATCGGAGAGCTATCTGCCTGCGCTGAGCACCAAATTCCCGTAATCGTTCTTGTTTTCAACGACTCGGGTTACAACATTCTGCGAATGATTCAAGACAGTGTCCTTGGACACAAGCATGGAACCGAGTTATCCAAAGTCGACTTTGTGGCGGTTGCTAACGGTATGGGAGTTGAGGCTGAACAGGTCGAGGGCGTTGATGAATTCGAGGCCGCTCTAGCTAGAGCATTAGAACGTCAAGGACCGACACTTCTTGATATCGACATGAGCGTGCTTGCACCAATCGAACTTCCTCTGCCAGCTCATCAACGAACCAAGCAAGATTGAGAACTATCCGCTGGGCTACTCGACTACTTCGCAGTCAAATGCAACTCCCACGTCTTCCCCTACTTGGTGAAGTGCCCTGACGACTGAACCAGGGTAGGCCACGACTCCGTCCTCAGCTCGTTGCTCCATGGTTTGTTGTTCTATCTCGCCCGGTAGGTAAACCTTCTGGCCCGGAAGGACATCTTCGTTGCCCGCGGCCCGGATTTGGTCGACCATACTTTCGATGTCCCTGTAATAATCTTCACTGTCTCTGAAGATGGCAGGGTCCATTAGTAAGAAGAATTGGCCGCGATGCCCAACGGCGACATCTTCCGTGTGAGCTGACCCCGATAGAATTCCCGCCAAAATATTGGAGGCGGTGATCATTCCGATGCCCTTATACCCTCCGATTGCAGGCACGATCCCTTTCATAGCGACATCGGGATCTACGGTTGGATTTCCATCCCGATCAAGAAAGCCCCACGATTCAGGGATGTCAGTTCCCTCCGAGCGGGCTCGAAGTACTTTGCCGAGGGCGACCGGCGTCATCGCCATATCGAGAACAATTGGAGGTTGATTTTTCCGCGGAAATGTCCAAACAATCGGATTATTCCCAAACAATTTACGACGGCTTCCAAAAGGAGCGAGATTGGGCACACTGGTTGTGGTTCCAAAGCATACGAAACCTGCTTCAGCAGCCTTATATGGATAATTAGCGCCGCAACCCCAGTCATTGGAGTTTCGAATAACCCCGGCGACCATCCCGCTGTCTGAGGCAACTTCAATTAGATGTTCCATGAATCTGGTGATGACGAGCTGACCTAGGCCGTGGTTCCCATCTGCCACTACAACGGCAGGCGTTTCATTAACGATTTCGAGCTGGGCCTTGGGGTCGGTAGAGCCATCTCGAAACCAGTTGATGTACCAACTCACTCTTTGGAACCCGTGCGTATCTACTCCTCGTAAATCCGACCACAGTTGGTTGTCTACAACAGTATTTGCGTCTTCAAGGGACATCCCGGCAGCCGAGTAAGCACGCACCCCCCAAGGTCGAAGCTGGTCAATATAAAAGCTGACTGGGCCATCAGGTTGGTCATGGCTAGGAAGGTCCTCGGGTATCCCTCGAGGTGAATGCTCATCCGAGTTCGTCACAGTGCTCCAATCACAGCGTCGGCAAATGTTTCCGTGTCGGCGTCTCCGCCTTGATCTGGGGTTAGGTCAGAGCCAGCAAGATATACCTCCGTAATCGCGGTTTCCAGACGATCTGCGACCTCGGTAAGTTTCAAGTACCTAAACATCATCGCCGCCGACAATAGAGTCGCGGTTGGATTGATAACTCCCATACCTGCAATATCTGGCGCGGTTCCGTGAGACGATTCGAAATACGCAAAGTCGTGTCCGTAACATCCTGAGGGAGCTAGTCCTAGCCCACCGATGGTCCCCGCGCCAAGATCTGACAAAATGTCTCCGTAGAGGTTGGGAAGAAGCAGGACATCAAGTTCGTCTGGTTTCACCACCAAACGGTGAGCCATATCATCCACTATGAATTCTTCGAAATGAACACCGGGATAGTCCTGAGTTACCTCTTTGACGATTTCACAAAACCACCTGTCAGTTGCCGGCAGCATGTTCGTTTTAGCCGAGACCGTCAGCCGTCCTGACCTTTGTAGGGCTAGTTCACATGCGAATTTCGCGACTTGTTCGGTTCCGGGTCGCGTGATGATCTTCGCCGCGAATCTCCCATCTGTGGCGCCTTCAGGAAGACGGGACCTGGGGTCTGCCAGTCCGGCATCTAGCAGGTCTTTCGCGTCGCCCATGATGCCGACGTACATGTCTTCTAGATTTTCTCGGACAATTACGTAGTCGATCCTTTCAGGTTCCCTCAACGGTGATTTGAAGCCAGGCTGCCAGCAGATAGGCCGAACGTTTGCAAAGGTCAACTTGCCCCAACGCATGTATCCAGCCCCAGGTGACGTTCCATTGCTCGCTCCGAACAGGACGGTATCGGCTGCATCGATTCGTTCTCTGAACAATTTTTCCCGCTCCGCAATCCCCTCATTCAATAAGTCTTTTCCTGCGGGCATCAGGTCCCACTCAATGGGGAGTTCAAGACAATCGAGGACACGCAAGGAAGCTTGCATTGCTTCAGGGGCCGCGTCGTCTCCAGGAATTACGCACACCTTCGAAGTTGCCGTCATTGTGAAGATCGTAGGCGTTTCCGCGAAGCAGCGAGCATTCCTTGACAGCGAAACCTAGGCTCCGGCGATGAAGCAAAGCGGAAGGACTTTGACGGGCTCGCGCCGAGACAGAAGCGCTCTAGCCGTCCAAGGTTTTCTTCCGCTTCTGTTTGCCGGAATGTGCTGGCATTGGGCTAGATGGGGAATAGCATTTTTGTCGGCTTTTTGGATCAATGAGATCACGGACTCACCGCGGATGGTCCAACTAACAGGAACAACAATGTGGGCTCCGCTTCTTTTGGGAGGGGCTCTGGGAGGAGTATTCGCAGATCGGTTCGACCGGCTGCGAACGGTTCAATGGCAATTAGCTCTGCTGATACCGATGGTCGTTCTGATCGGATTTTTGGAATCGATTGATCAACTGTCGGTGTGGATGATTTACCCGTTTCTCCTGGCATCTGGAGTCGGATGGGTGGGCGATATGACCAGTCGGCGAGCTTTGGTGTTCGAACTGGTGGGTACCGACAGAATCGATAACGCGATGGCCTACGAGGCGTTTACGCTTGCCAGTGGAGTAGCTGTAGGAAACCTTATAGGTGGAAGCGTCGCCCAAAGCTTTGGTATCGGCGAAGCGTTCTTTGTTGTGGCAGGTCTTCTCTTGCTTGGGCTCGTCAGTTTGAATTGGGTACCCAGCGACAACTCAGCCGTGAGGTCTCCGCCCTCGAATTCTTCAACGTTGACTGAACTCAAAGAGGGCTTATCGCTGGCTCGAACAAATACTGGATTGCGCAGCATTCTCGGAGTCACGTTCCTCGCCAACTTTTTCTTGTTCTCTTATTTTCCAGCAGTCCAACGGATCGGTGACCGAATTGGAGCCACTCCAAGTCAGATTGGACTGATAGCAGCCATGACTGGATTTGGGATGATGGCTGGGTCCTTCATCGTCGGGCTCTGGGAGCCTGAACGTCGCGGACTTGTCTATATCAGCGGTGTGGCATTTGGGATGATCATGTTAGTTCCGTTTGCAACCAGCAGTTCTGTGCCCATGGCTGCCAGCGCTTTATTTATAGCTGCCATTGGCTCAGGCTTTTTCGGCGCCACCCAATCAACGCTCGTGCTGACCATTGTGGACACTGACATGAGGGGCCGAGCGATGGGCCTGTTAAGTATGGCTATAGGAGCTCTGCCGATAGGGACGTTTTTGCTTGGTGAGATAGCGGAACAGATCGGAGCTTCGTCTGCTGTTGTAACTATGGCGGTCAGCGGACTACTTCTATTAGGTGTTTGGGTTGTGACTCACCGAGAAGTTCTTGGAATGCGTAGATCTGCTGATATTTAGCGTTTGAAGAGGGTTTCTCGGCACTGACCTGAAAGTGGTATTTCGAGCAGCTCACAGACACTTATGACAGAAGCGCTTCCCTTGACTACGATCCCTTTCACACTTTCGAGAGGGGACAGGGGTTATGAAAGCCGCCGTTCTAAATCAGATTCCCGGTGAATTAGAGATTGAAGACATCTCCATAGATAAGCCAGGACCAAATGAAGTTCTACTGCAAGTAGTCAATGCTGGTTTGTGTCACAGCGACCTGCACTTTATGGACGCTGCTTGGCAAACTCAGCTGCCGGCGGTTATGGGCCATGAGAGCGCTGGAATTGTTCAAGCCGTCGGGGCTGATGTGTCCTATGTCAAACCGGGTGATCACGTCATTACTTGTCTGTCGGTGTTTTGTGGGAATTGCAACCTGTGTTTGACGGGACGCCCAAACCTTTGCCGAAACAACTCTGCTGTCAGCAGACCAGATGGTGGAACGCCAAGGTTGACCAAAGACGACGGTACTGAGGTTGCCCAATTTGCTCGACTCGGTGGCTTTGCGGAAGAAATGTTGGTGCATCAAAACGCGGTTGTCGCTGTTCGCGAAGACATGCCATTGGATCGTGCTGCACTGATTGGATGTGGGGTTACCACTGGTGTGGGAGCTGTGTTCAAAACAGCGAAAATTGAACCCGGATCAACCGTCGCTGTTTTTGGGGCTGGTGGCATCGGCCTTTCAGCGGTTCAAGGCGCCCGCATCGCAGGAGCTGGTCGCATCATTTCCGTGGATGTGACGGCGGATAAGTTAGAAACCGCTCGTTCCGTCGGAGCCACAGACACAGTAAATGGCGCAGAGACAGACGCTGTCGCTGCGATTCATGAAATGACCAAAGGCGGAGTTGACTACGCCTTTGAATGTATTGGGTTAAAGGCAACCTGTGAGCAGGCATGGGCTGCTTCGAAGTTAGGTGGAACGACAGTCATTGTTGGCATGATGCCTTTTGGAGAAAAAATCGAAATCCCGGGCTACGAGGTCTTCATGATGGAGAAACGACTTCAAGGGTCGATGATGGGGTCGAACTCGTTTCGGGTTGATATGCCCCGATACGTAGATATGTATCTCGATGGCCGCCTGATGCTCGATGAGATGATTTCTAGCCACATTCATCTGGACCAAATCAACGAGGGCTATGAGCAGATGCGCCAGCGAGTTGGCGCTAGAACAGTGATCGATTTCTCGTAAACATCTAAAAGATAAATGAATTACAGGGGGCGTTCTATATGGACGTGAATGGCAAAGTAGCTGTTGTTACTGGCGCGGCTAGCGGCATGGGCTTGGCAATGGCTAGAACATTCGCCAACTCAGGCATGAAAGTTGTGTTGGCTGATATCGAAGAGGCAGCGCTCAACGAAGTTGTCAATGACCTTTCTGGGGACGGACATAGTGCCATTGGAGTCCGTACTGACGTATCGAAACTTGATGAAGTTCAGGCACTTGCCGATGAAACTCTTAAAGAGTTCGGAGCTGTCCATGTGCTTTGCAACAATGCCGGAGTAGGAGTTGGAGCACCGGTAGGAAACACCTCGATTGCTGACTGGAAATGGACTCTAGATATTGATTTGTGGGGACCCATCTACGGTGTCGAGACCTTCCTTCCCTTGATCGAGGAGCAAGGGGAGGGCCATATAAATTCGACTGCCTCTATGGCGGGCTTATATGCCGGGGCTTCTTTGGGTGCCTACAACGTTGCCAAACATGGAGTAGTTGCATTGATGGCATCACTGGAGCGAGACCTTCGATGGCGAGAATCAAAAGTACGCGCTTCGGTTCTTTGCCCCGGCCCGATTAATACGCAGATCGTTGATAGTGAACGAAATCGCGATCCTGATGACGCTGCTGCCCACATTGATTCTGAACAAGGCCAAAAATTCTGGGAATTCTTGACTCGAACTTTGGCAAACGGGATGGATCCTGCTGAAGTAGGTCCGATGGTTTTGGACGCAGTGATTAACGAGAAATTTTGGATTCTCACCCACCCGGAGATGGGTGAAATCGCTGTTAACCAGTCAAGAGCGATGCTTGAGGACCAGCGTTTAACAAGGTGAACGGGTCAGATTCTAAGAAAATATAAAAATCTAAGATTATGTAGAAAAAGAACATAATACCTACATAATTAAAGGCAGTGAGCCTTGCACCATCAGCCGTTGAGCCCAGTGTTTGGCGCATTGAACCTCAAGACGTAGCTGATAACGAAGGACACCAGGCGGCTCGTTACCGTTGGATTCTTTTGTGGGTGATAGGACTGTCCGTTCTCGGGTTTGGTTCTTTAATGACTTTGGTCACTGCCGCGCTTCCAACTATCGCAGAGGACCTGAACACGACAACAGCTACCGCTGGTTGGGTCCTCACGGGACTGATGCTTGCCATGGCGGTTGGCACACCCGCAGGAGGCAAGCTTGGCGATATATATGGCCATCGAAATAGCTTCATTGCCGGGTTGGTCGGAATGACCGTCACGATGATTGCTAACTACTGGGTCTGGAATATTGGCACATTCATTGCTGTCCGAGTTCTCTTCGGTATAAGCGGTGCTCTCCTGATGCCAAATGGCATGGCCCTCTTGATGCATGCCTTCGGTGTTGAACAGAGAGCGCGAGCTGTTGGGTGGTTTCAATTTGCCATGACAGGAGCGCCCACTATCGGGGTCGTGATTGGAGGCCCGCTACTGGACATCCTTGGGTGGAGATCGGTCTTCGCGATCTTTGGTGTTGTAGGAGGCTTGGCCACTGTTCTTGCGATCTTCGTTGTGAAGCCAATCCCTAAAGGGGAACGGGCCTCAATTGACTGGTTAGGAGCTTTGTTCCTTGCTACGGCAACGCTGCTAGTACTTCTCGCGATCACACGAATTCCGCAGGTGACGCGTGGAGGAGGATCGGTGATTAGGGACTTACCCATTCTGGTACTTATCGCCAGCAGCATCCCCCTCTACGTGATTTTCGTGCTCTGGGAAAAGAGAGTCGCCAAACCACTTCTAGATGTCCGGTTGTTCACTAAGCCCACTTTTGCTTTGCCGTTGGGTTCTGCCGCGTGCAGCCAATTCGCATACATGGGCGCCTTCGTTGTCATACCTAGTGTTCTTCAGGGACCTTATGGTTATTCGGTTGGCGCGGCCGCTCTACTGATGGTCCCCAGACCTGGAGTTTTTGCAATTGCATCTCCGCTTGGCGGCGCTCTGGTTACCAAGACAGGCATGCGTCTTCCAATGGTCATAGGTTCAACAGCGATGATTTGCTCGATGCTGGCCTTCGCCTACGGCAGTAACCCGGCGAGCTACGGGCTGGTGTTCATCGTTATTGGACTTGTGCTGTCAGGCGTCTCTGCTGGTATCGGATCTCCGGCCTATCAGACGATGGTGGCGAACTCCGTTAAGGATTCAGACCTAGGGATAGCTAATGGAATGAACCAGACAGTGATGTGGATGGGCATGATTTTAGGTATTCAGTCAATGCTAGCTTTCGCTGGCGCGGACTTGTCTCTTGGCAGGCTGCGAGCAACTTTCATCTTTGCTGCAGTCATCGCAGCTCTGGGTTATTCAGCTCCGCTGTTTGCTACAAAGTCCGAAAAACGCCGTTGAGCCAGAACACGTCAGAGATTAATAATTAGAAGAATCTAAGTTCATAGCCCGCAGAACGAAACTTTCAGCGAGACTATGAACATGGCATTTCAACTCAAGCTCGAGACACTCCAGGTGGAACCTGATGGAGAAGTAGTTCGTATTTGGTTCAACCGACCTGAATCACGCAACGCTCATAATCAACAGATGGTTAAAGAAGTCGGAGACTTGTTCATGGCGTTGAATAGCCAGTCAGAATATCGAGTAGCTGTTCTAGGTGGCAATGGAAAATCTTTTTGCGCTGGTGCCGACCGAAAGGAACAGCTACCAGAGCCAACGAACGACTTAGAGGCCCGATATTTAGGGCAACTAGGCCGACGAGCGGCAAGAGCAATCGAAGACTGCGAAATCGTAACTATCGGCCGGATTCATGGACATGCAATTGGGGGAGGCTGTTGTTTCGCTGCGTCATGCGATTTTCGAATTTCCACAGCTGACGCACTCTTTTATGTTCCGGAAGTTGAACTAGGAGTACCCCTTCCTTGGGGGGCAACTCCCAGGCTGATTCATGAAATCGGCGCATCTCGCGCCCGTCAGATGGTCATGACTTCAGAACGGATCGATGGCAGAAAAGCAGCAGAGTGGGGGCTTGTTCACGAGATAGTTGGAGACGAAACTGAACTAGACGCCGCCGTTGGTCGTTGGACGGAACGGATTCTTTCTCTGCCTTCGGTGTCTGTGCAAATGGCGAAGTACCAAATGCGTGGTTATAGCCAAATGAGTCGGATGGGTGACCTGTCGGAATTCGACGGCGATGCTTCAGCTCGGGCAATTAAGACAGCGGATGCTCAATCCCGCTTCGGTAATTTCGGCTAAGGCTGAGATTTACTGCTTGCGCGCATCGATCTTCTCGAACGCCCGTCTCACTGCTTGGATACCTTCGACGGCCCTTGGAATTCCGCCGTAAATAGTCATTTGAACCATTACCTCTTCAATCTCCTCCCGACTTAGACCATGGTTGAGGCCGGCCGGAGCATGAAATGCGAGTTCGTCGATGCGGCTTAATACGGTGAGAATCGCGATCACTACAAGACTTCGGTCTCGACGACTTAATTCGTCTCGAGACCACAAATCGCCGAAAGCCCAGTGATAAGCGATTACTCCCACATCACCGAGATGGTCAACCATTGCCTGATAATCCGCCTCAACGGTGTCGGCGCACCGGCCAGCTGTCAGTGATTTTCTAACGTCATGACCTCTAGATCTCCTTTCAGCATCATCAAGCTGTTCGGCACCAGTTCGTTCGGGAAGTCGATCAACTCCATCGATCTGACAAAAACGATCAGAGACAACTCGATTCGCTTGCATAGCCATCGGAAACCCTGCATACGCAGCCACGTGAATGATCAACTCTTCGATTTCGGTTCTTGTAAGGCCGTTATTGAGGCCTACTTGGGTATGTAAGGACAGTTCTTCAGTGCTGCCAATGGTTGCTAAAACCGAGATAACGATGAGGCTTCGGTCGCGACGACTTAGTTGGGGTCGAGCCCACACATCCCCCATAACTACATCAAACGCAAAGCTCCCTAGGGCTCCATGTTGGCGGCTGAAAGATCGGGCGCCCCGTTCTGGCTCAGCGACCGTACCTCCCATAAATCCGTCAAAAATCTCGAGTGCCGCTTCGTGACGTTCTGTGTAAGTGCGGTTTTCCATCATTCCCCCTCGGACCGGTCTAGACAGTGGATCACATCTAGCGGTGGAGTGTCACCTCGTGCATAAATCCGTCTGATGAGGCATGCTTTATTCGCTAGTAGGCAATTAGAGGTTTGAGGGGGATATGCAAGGGCTGGAAGGCATACGAGTAGTCGAACTTGGACAAATGATCGCGGTCCCGTGGGCTACCCGTTTAATAGCTGATTTGGGAGCGGATGTAGTCAAAATCGAACCTCCTGAAGGAGACCGCGCGAGACAACGAGGTCCATTTCCGGGAGGTCCGGATGCATCTCAAAGTGGCCTATTTATTCATCTAAATATCAACAAACGAAGTGTTGTGGCCGACCTCACCAAATCTTCGGATGTAACGCGACTACACGAATTGCTGCAAGAAGCCGACCTGCTGCTTCATGATCTGCCACCTGATGTTGCGAATTCAGTTGGTCTGCATGAAGATGAACTAGCGAGGCAACACCCTTCGCTGGTAACAGTTTCGGTGACTCCCTTTGGCCGATCCGGGCCCTATTCGCGTTGGGCCGCTGAAGATCTGCAGCTGATTCATGGGGGAGGCTGGGGTTGGCTCACGCCAGGCTGTTCGGATGAATCAGACCTTCCACCGCTTAAACCAGCAGGGCAACAAGCTGGTTTTCAGATCGGCTTCGCCGCTGCGACTATTGCTTTAGGAGCGTTGGACCGAGCTCTATGCACCGGTGAAGGAGAACATCTTGATCTAGCAGGCATTGCTTATATCTCAAGCATGCTTGAGGCGGGGTTCATCAGTTGGAGTTATCTAAATGAAATCCCGGGTAGAACTGGGAGCCGAATTCTGAATCCTTGGCGCATCTTTGAGGTAGCTGACGGTCGCATCTTCATAGTTTGCGTGGAAGATGATCAGTGGTCACGTCTTAAAGAAGTTATGGGTTTCCCTGAATGGTCTCAGATGGAGATCTTCGACACCCAAGCGGGCCGAGCAGATGCTGAAGATTTGCTTCACCTGTGGCTTGGAGAATGGGCAGCGCCTCAACAAGTCATGGATCTGTTCCATCTTGGGCAAGGTAAGCGAATTGGATTTGCCCCTGTCAATACGATCGAACAAATGCTTGATGATCCTCATTTACGCGAACGGGGGTTCATAGTTGAGGTAGATCAGCCTGGTTTAGGCAAAATTGCGCTACCCGGCCCGGTAGCGCGACTATCAAAGCCTTGGTGGTCTATTCGTGAACCCGCTCCGTCTCTTGGAGAACACCAAGACGCGACCTTTACTCAACCTCGAAGCAGTGATCTAGTTCGTGAAAAGTCTCGTTCGCGGCCTCTGGAAGGGGTCACCGTAGCGGACTTTACATGGGTATGGGCTGGGCCTTTTTGCACGATGCATTTAGCCCACCTAGGTGCCGAAGTAATAAAGGTTGAATCAAAACAAGCCCCGGACTTAGGGCGTCGCCTCCCACTCTTTTCTGTTAACCACGAAGCTTCGGTGGACAGTAATGGGTATTTCAACCAGTGGGGTCAAGGCAAAAAGAGTGTCACGTTAGATTTGTCGACCGTGGAGGGTCGAGCGGTCGCCAAGAAAATAGCGACTAGCTGCGACTTGGTTGTCTCCAACTATGCGACTGGGGTAATGGAAAAATTTGGTCTCGGATATAACGACCTGATGGAGGTACGACCCGACGTGATCGTCGGGGTGATAAGTGGCTATGGCAATTACGGTCCATACCGAGACTATTTAGGATATGGACCTACAACCGCGCCGTTATCAGGTCTTTCCTCAATGACTGGATACGAAGGCGGAAAACCTGAAGAAGTAGGTGTCTCTCTTGGAGATCCGGCGGCAGGTATTGCAACCGCTCATCTACTGATCGCTGCCTTAATCGCTCGACGCCGGACTGGGGAAGGCCAGTTCATAGATACTTCGTTATGGGAAGCAACGGCTTCGAGCACCGTCGAAGGCTGGACTCAACATGTTCTAACAGGCCAGCAACCAGATCTCTATGGAAACAGGGACCCGATTATGGCGCCCCACAATCTTTACCGCTGTAAAGGAGATGATGAGTGGGTAGCGATCAGTTGCGCAACCGAAGAACAGTGGCATGACCTGGCAGCGGTTCTAGGCCTGCATGATCCCAAATTTGAATCTCAAACCTCAAGAAAGAAATGGGAAGCCGAACTCGATGCCCACATCGAAGATTGGACTGTACTTCGCGATAAATGGGAGATAACGCGTCTTTTACAAAGTGAAGGGATACCAGCGATGCCGTCCCTTGATGCACAATCCTTAGAAGGCGACCCTCACCTTAACGACAGAGGGTTTATTGAACGGCTCAACCATCCAGTGGTTGGAACCTTGGCGCACACGGGCATTCCATGGCTGTTGCGTGACTGTCAAAATGGAGTCAAATCCCCGGCACCGATGTTGGGTCAGCACACTGACCAAATTTTGTCCTCTTTACTTGCTCTGGGTGAAGATGAAATCCAACAGTTGCGAGGCAGTGGCGTTCTCGATTAGTCGGCCGCTGGGTTCGGAACACGCCCTACATAGGCCGATGAATAGCCTGGGTCAACTGACCAATTAATTTCGCTGAGATTTTGCCGACACTTTTCCCAAATCTCGTATTGGCGGTCTTCGCTGCTGTATTCGAAAGGGTCTTGAAGCCGAGCTTCTATGTTGCCGCCGCGTTCAAGTGGGTTATTAGCCAACCAGCGAGCGGCACTTCGCCAAGCATCCTCGGGCTTGACTAGGTCCCTATAAGCGAGGTCTCTAATTGTTGGTCCAATATCTAGAACCCTGTGTGAACTTGACCAACTCGTCAGCATGGGGCGAGTAGAGGTAGCGACTTCTTGAGGAAGCGAAACTATCTCCCACTCATGATTTAGTTCGTCTGCAATGATTTCTGCTATCTGGCGGATGCTGAACAACTTTTCGTCCGAGACGTTGTAAATGTTTCCAACGCCCGCATCAGGCCGGTCTGCAGCGAGGAGTGTCGCGTGAGCGGCATTTTCTACCCAGGCTTGGCTCTTTACTGTGAGGCCTCCGTCAGGGACGATCAAGAATGGTCGACGATCAAGAGCGCGACGCACGATTGGCCATTCCCGGGGAAGTATTTGACGGGGACCGTATAGCTGTGGATATCGCAGATGGATTGCATCAGGGTGGGCGGTAAAAACAACTTCTTCTGTTTCGCGGATTCGACGAAGCTTCACAAAGGATTCGTCATCGTTGACTAGATCAGAGCCATTAGGAAGTGGAATGGGCATTCCGAGGGGAAACAAGTCATCTGGATTTGCGAAACCCTGATAAACACCGACACCTCCTATGGAAACGAAGTGACCTACCCTCCCCACCAACAATTGAGCCAAATCACGAAGCCTCCCATACATCACCACTACTAGATCAAACGTTCGATTATTTAAGTCCTCAGCGGTTTTTCTGACGTCAAAGGGATCACTATGGATGTGTTCCACTTCAGGACCGATGAGCTCAGTTTCATGTCTACCGGTGTGAAGAATAGTGACCTGAAAGCCACGATCTATGAGCCCATTTACGACATATGGCCCTGTTGGGCCAGTGCCGCCAATTATTAGCGCAGTCATCATTTCCACATTCTCGCTGCTGAGTTCTTGTCGCGGGAGGAAAAAGTGGCTTGATCTACGGTAGGTTTCTCTGAAAGTTCCATCGATATGGGGGTACGCATAGTGGCGACCAAAGCAGGTGACCGTCTCGACTTCGACGGCGGTGTTCAAGTCATCGTGACCAAAGGCGGCGAAGGTGATATCACCCACAATGACGGCGGCGAGGGCCTAAAAGTAGGGAAGCGCTACCAAGACGAAGATACAGGCATCGAAGTTCTGGTTACCAAGCCAGGCGAGATCACCCTGCAGTGCAATGGTAAAGACATGCAACTGCAAGAGCCTAAGAAAACTAAATCTGCCGACTGATCAGTCGGCACACGACGAAACAGCGAGGGCCATTCTGCAGTCCGATTCGGTCGCCGTTACAACATCAGCCGATGGTCACGTAGCTACGGTGACCATGCCTGGCGGTGCCCTTGAAGCGCGCACGGCAACGGAACTCAACGAAGCGTGTCAAGGTATCCAAGAGGATCGCGAGATCCGGGTAGTAGTGCTGACGTCACTTGGTTCTGACTTTTGTACCGGTCTTGCAGAGGACTTTGATCCGCAATTTGTTTCACCGGACCCGGCGACGTGTGTATCAGCGCTGAAAATACCCGTAGTTTCAATGATCTCAGGGACATGTAGCTCTGGTGGCTTAGAGATAGCGCTTGCTTGTGACATACGTATTGGAACTCCTGATAGCTATTTTTCGCTTAAAGAGCCAACAAATGGTCTGCTTCCTATGTGGGGCGGAACGCAACGTTTACCGCGAGCTATTTCCCATGGGCGAGCCGCGTCGATGCTCTTATTGGGAGTAGAAATTGATGCAGCAACAGCAGAACTTTGGGGTCTAATCCATTCTGTAGACCAAGGCGACGGGGTCGAATTAGAAAAGACCGTCGAATTGCTGATGTCCTGTGGCCCTTTGGCGCTTCAGATGGCGAAAGAAGCTGTGCATCGAGGTAGTGAACTCCCATTGCGAGATGGCCTAAGACTTGAAGGCGACCTCAACCATCAATTAGCAGCCACGGATGACCGTGCTGAAGGTTTGGAAGCATTTTTTTCTAAGCGGCCGCCTGACTTTTCTGGACGATGACCGATTACTGGCTACCTGCGAATCTTCATGAGCGAGGAGTAGAACTTGCTGATGTAATCGTCAGTCGAGTCGGAACTGACATCGTAGGTCCCGCTGATTACTGGATTGAGATGCCAGAACGAGTAGTTGATGAGCCAACTCGACCGCAACCAGCCACATCATGGGGGGATGGTTTTATATGTCTTGATTTGGGTCCCGACGACAAGGACACTTGGACAAGATTTGAAGCTTTAGCCGAAACAGATCATGACCCTGAGTCAGTTGCTCGAAGAGCGCAGGTGTGGAGACTTCCAGTTACTCCGTACCGAAAATCCCCCACACCTCTGCCGCCCCATGACCTGGGTTATTGCAGTCGAACGATTGACTCTAAATCCCTAACGGTAATTGACTTAACTTCGATGTGGGCGGGTCCGCTCTGCACAGAACTTCTTGCTCGTTCTGGTGCTCGGGTCATCAAAATTGAACCATCTTGTCGACCTGATGGGCTGCGTTATGGAGATGGGGATAATGGATTAGGTCAAGCTCCGATGTTTAAGGAGCTCAATAAATCAAAAGAAATTGCAGATATTGACCTTCGTTATTGTTCAGAAGGTGGCGAATTTCATCGGTTACTTCGAGCTGCTGACTTGATCGTTACATCTTTGTCTCCGAGAGCCAACATGAACCTCGGGATCACCCCGGAGCAGCTGCGCTCAATTAATCCGGACATCGCAGTTCTAACAATCACAGCATTTACTTCGGCAAGCGATGAAAGTGACTGGGTTGCCTATGGCACAGGAGTGCACGCGACTTCAGGCTATGGATGGCAGATGGGGCGACCAGTGACCCCTGCTTTCTCTTATCCGGATCCATTAGCTGGATTAGAAGCATGCGCTGTAGCTCTTGGTCAAATGATGAGAGATCTTCCCCAGGTTTGCCGAATTTCTTTAGATAAGTCCGTCGCCGCTTTGGAGTGCACACCGTGAGCGACAAGGTCACCCTCTCCTTTTCGGACCAAGGGGTAGCCACCGCAGTTATTTCCAACCCGCCTCTCAATATCTATGACCTGGAGATGAGAGATGGATTGATTGAAGCTATTAGTGCAGTTAGAGACAATCCCGATGCCCGAGCATTTTTGCTTCGATCTGAAGGCGAACACTTCAGCGCTGGAGCAGACCTCAGCGAATTTGGTTCCGCTTCTTCAATCTTTGAGGCTCGGAGGATTAGATGGGAAAGAGACCCTTGGTTGCCTCTTTTAAGCCTCCCTGTGCCAACGATTGCTTCGCTCAGAGGCTATGCCATGGGTTCAGGCCTTGAAATGGCATTGCTGTGCGACCTGCGAATAGCAGCAACTAACACAGTGATGGGGCTACCTGAGACCAAACTCGGTATGTTGCCGGCGGCGGGAGGAACGCAGAGCCTTAGTCAGGTAATAGGTCCCCATAAGGCGTTGCCCCTTATCCTTACAGGTCGCGAGATAAATGCTCCTGATGCTCTTGAGCTGGGAATAGTCACCCAATTGGTTGAGCCCATAGATCTCGGAGATACCGCCAAGGCGATGGCAGAACAACTAGCGCGCCTTGACCCATCGGTCGCTTCAGCACTTCGACGATGCATCGCAGCGTCTCAAGATCTGCCCCTAGAAATTGGGTTGCAACTGGAACGCAGGTTGGCGCGCTCTTCCTGAGGTTGTTTCGATGCGGTGTGCCACACGAATGTAACCGCTGCCATTTTGGAGACTAGCTAGTTGTAGGTTCCTGACTGCTATCTGTCACAAGAACAATGCCTGCTTCTTTGAGTTGTTCGAACTCGTCAGCGGAAACGCCTATCTCCATTAGAACTTCGAGTGAATCGCCCCCTGTCACGTTCAAGCTTGTGGTTATTTCAGTTTTGGCGTCACTAAACATCCACATTGGCGCTGGTTGGCGCACACGGCCTACTCCGGGAGCCTCTTGTTCGGTAATTAGGCCCAAGTGTTGGATAGTGGGGTCATCCTGAATTTCTCTTCTGGTCACCACTTTGCCTGCTGCAAAATCGTAGGTCTGGAATCGTGACAGCACTTCTTCGGTTGAGTATTTGGCTACTTCGGTTGCTACCTCATCTATTAGGGCAGGCAAGTTGAGAACTCGATTTAATTGGTCAGTGAACCGCTCATCTGTGACCCAATCAGTCCGTTCAAGAGCTAAACACAGGCCATCCCACGGCGGAAGAAGAATACCGGTGGCGATCTCGCCGTCTGAGGTCTCCAGCACGACTAGGAAAGAACCTGGTGCTGATTCGAGCCAGGGCGGCAGCTGGTCAATGGGCATCATTGGTTCTAGTTCAGCGTGTGCCGGAGCCAGCCCATCTGGCCAAAGAAAAGCAAGCCCAGCAGCGACCATCGGAATATCGATTCGTTGTCCTTTCCCCGTCTTTTCTCTCATATATAGAGCCGCTAGAACGCCTTGCACCAGACCGTTAGCTGAGGTCTTGTCTACAACGACTTGGCGGACTAAATCGCCGCGTCCGTCTTTATCCCTCTGGTAGTCAACCATCCCTAGTTTCGCCTGAACCACGTAGTCGTAAGCCGGAAGGTGTGCTTCAGGTCCTTCGGGCCCGTGGCCGGTGATGGCTCCATAAATGATTCTTGGATTTGCCGCTGACAGGGACTCGTAGTCGAGTCCCAAGCCCTCGGCTTTACCGGGGCGCATGTTATGGATAAAGACATCTGCGTTTGTGACGAGTTCGAAAAGTAATTCTTTGCCCCGCGAAGTCTTGGCGTCGATGGAGCAGAAGCGCTTTCCTCGGTTGAGCGAATAAAAGGTGCTATTGACCCCATCTGCAGTTCCCGCCAAACCCTGAGAACGAACAGGATCGGGGCCGTTAGGGCTCTCGACTTTTGTCACCTGAGCCCCGAGTTCGGCGAGCATCATTCCGGCCATTGGTCCTGAATAGATTGAGGTGATCTCAACCACTTTGACCCCTGCAAGTGGACTGTCGAATTCTTTGATCATGGCGTCGAAGATAGTTCTAACCCGAGACTTCTTTGACCCATCTATCAGTTTCATTGACTGAACTAAGGGGATAACTCGGCTAACGAAGCCAAATGAAAATGGAAATATGGCTGAAATGAAAAGGTATTGCTCATTTGGCGGTTAATGTCCCCTGCGTTATGAATACCGCCGTTCTCAGACAACAGGCCCGTACCGCCGTGATCGAAGGGCGAAACGCTGGTTTAGGGATGGATGAGCCCGTAACGATGAAAGATGGCTCGGTCGGTGTGACCATGCGCTTCAAAGGTCGAACCCGAAGTCTGCGTTTCACCGAAGAAATGTCCAATTCGGGAGCAATCGATATATGGGTGACAAATCCCTTTCAAGGTGCCATCTCGTGGAGACTTGGAATGATGCGGGCAGCTTCTGAACTTGGAGCTCATATAGATAATCTCAAGCAGGTCACTCACAGATAAATTGAGGGCGTGTTAACCGTGTCGCCGTCATTATTGAGCGCAAGGCGCGTTCACTAAGAAACATCTATCCGGTATAACGCTGCAGCGTTATCTTGAAGTATCGCTTGGATATCCGCGTCTTCTAACCCGCTGAAAGCCTCGAGCAAATGAGCATCATCTCTCGGATAAAGACATGTTGGGTGTGGAAAGTCAGTTTCGAAGAGCAGACAATTGCTCCCAAGAAATTCGACTGTTGGTTTGATGGTTGACCTTTCAAACCAAAAACATCCAAAAAACTGACGGCGAAAATATTCTGATGGGAGAAGAGACAAATGTGCCAGCTCGTTTGGCGCCGTCTCAGTCATCTGATGGTCAAGGATTTCGAGAAAGAATGGCAACCAACCGACTCCGCTTTCGACAGACACAAACTTCAGCTCAGGGAAGCGCTCTGGGATACCTGAGTAAATGAGATTCCCGATCGTACGAGCATTCCCCATAAATAAATTTGCCGAACCAACAGCCAATTTTCGTTCTTCACCAAAAGATGGCCAAGGAGCGCGACCGAAAAAATCCATGTTCCCTTTAGATGAACCGATGTGGAAGTTCACTGGCATTTCGAGATCAGAACAAACTTGCCACACTGGATCCCAATGATCTGTTCCCATATCGGGCATTCCGGCCTCTTCAGGGTTGGCGCAAGTCACTACACCTCGAAGCCCATTTCTGTGGGCTCGCTCTATTTCTCGTACCGCGGCATCTAAGTTCCACCAAGGCAAGAGAGCCATTCCGAATACCCGTTGGTCGGTATCTGCTTGAAATTCGGCGAGAGCATCGTTGTAAATTTCGACACTGAGCAAACGTAACGATTCATCGGGCGATTTAAGAAAATTTTGATTTCCGAAGCCGGCAACATTTGGGTACATAATCTGCGCATGGATGCCTAAAGCATCGAGCATTGCAACCCGAGCATCAGGGTCGAAGCTGGCTCGGTGCACTACCTCGTTATCCATATCGAAGAAGGCGGTACCTGTGATCTTTTCACCTTCAGGATTAATCACGGAAGATGCGATTGGAAGACCGATCGGAATATCGCCGTCAAACCACCAGCGACGTTTGCCGTCACGCTCCTCCATTTGAGGGACTCGATCCCGCCACTTTGCTGGCGCACGACTTGTCCAGAGGTCGTAAGGCTCGGACCAATGGCTGTCGGTGTCAATCACCTTTAAATCTTTGAAGACCTCGGGATTCACTTGGGTCGCTCGCCAAATTCAGGTCGTTCGGTTCGAGTCTTTTTTAGCTCCCAAAACCCCTCGATATCTCCAAGCATCATCATTGCATCCCAAAGCTTCAGCGCATCTTCGTTTCGCGGAGCCCTTGTTATGACTGGTCCAAATAGAGCGACCCGGTCACCGTTTCCGCGGTCCCAGGCGATTATCGGAGTTCCGACATCGTCGCCGACTAAAGACAATCCATCATCCATCTTGGCCCTAATTATCGCGTCCCACTTTTCCTCATCTGCGGCTGCTGAGTATTCGCGAGCAACCCCTGCTGTTTCCAAAGCTTCTGCTAAATCGAAAGTTCGGTCACCATCGTGGTGGATCCGACTGCCAAATTCCCAATACAGATCAAAAACTTTATTCTCAGCTCCACTAGCCCTTACCGCCTCCATGACCCGCAACATTTTGTGTGTAAGCATTGTGGACTCGTGATACGGAGTGTCTTCAGCGGGCTCGTTTTTGAACAGAAGGCTTATTGGTTGCCAAGTGATTGAAAGGTCGCGTTGTGATGCGACTTCGTCGACGACCCAACGGGCCGTCACCCAGCACCAAGGTCATATAGGGTCAACCCAAAATTCGATGTTCTTTGCCATAAAAGCAAGAATAACTTGGTTGAGAGCGTAAGTTCAGAAGCTCGACTTAAAGGAAACTTTGCTCTGGTGTGGCGCGCGGGTGCTTTCATCCGCGATCATTCCTGAGGACAACAGGGGGATACCGTGAACCTGGGAATGTTGCTTTTCATGCCAGCCTCGATAGCTGGCGAGCAGATAATTCTAATTGACACTTCAACTGAGAGCGAAGGAGGGGCCGCGCGTGAAGTTACGTACGGCGAGCTCCTTGAAAATGTTAGTAGAACAGCAGGGCTGCTAACGACGCTGGGGGTAGAGGCCGGCGATCGCGTCGGAGTATTCGCCACGAACAGCGTTGAGTGCGTTGAAGCAATTTTTGGTGCCGCATTTGTTGGGGCCACTGTTGTTCCAATGAACTTTCGCGCTGGGGCTGAAGAAGCAGCGCATCTCATGTCTGACAGTGGAGTAAAGGTCCTGTTCACCGAGACGCGCTATCGAGATCTGGTGGATGAAAATCGGCCAGACAGTGTCGAACATGTTTTTATGCTTAATGAGGAAGACTCATATGCCCAAGCTCGAGATGAAGCATTTGAGCTCCCAGTGCCAGAAGATGTTGATCCGGATGGGCTATGTGCTCTTCTCTATACAAGTGGAACAACTTCACTACCTAAAGGCGTGAAATTAACCAACGGTGCCCTCACTGGCTACGTCATGGGAACCAATGATGCCGCTACAGGAGAGGACATGGGCAGAATGGCGCTTGCGGCGCCGTTGTACCACATTGCCGGCGTGACCTCGATGTTGAACGCTCTTTACAGCGGACGGGTAGTCGTGCTGCTGCCTCAGTTTGAAGCTTCGGCTTGGATTACCACTGTCCAAAAACATTCAGTAACTCACGCATTCCTAGTGCCAACGATGCTGGGCCGGGTAATGGAAGCGGATAACTTCTCGCCTGAAGCGTTTGCTGGCATGGAAGCAATAACATATGGCGCCGCGCCAATGCCTCCCTCTGTGATCCGCAGGGCTATCGGTGAATTCCCGTCGAACGTCTCCTTTGCCGGTGCATACGGCCAAACCGAAACTACCTCGACGGTAGCTGTGCTAGATCCTGATGATCACCGGGTAGAAGGAACAGAAGAAGAACAAGCGCTGAAATTAAAGCGTCTCTCCTCAGTCGGGCAGGTCCTCGATGATGTTGAGGTCAGAGTCGTTGACGAAGCAGGGAACCCGGTTGAGGCTGGAGTCCTAGGCGAAGTCCAACTCCGAACCTTTCGAGCGATGGACGGATACTGGGGCAATGAAGAAAAAACTCGCGTCACCGTTGACGACGAAGGATGGGTTCACACAGGGGATCTCGGGTACTTAGACGAAGACGACTATCTATTTCTAGGTGGCCGAACCGGTGACATGATTATTCGAGGAGGAGAGAATGTTTCCCCCGACGAAGTTGAAGCTGTCCTCTATGAAAATAGTGCCGTTTTGGAATGCGCAGTAGTAGGGGTTGCCTCTGAAGAATGGGGCGAGCGTGTTGTGGCGGCAGCTGTCATCCGCGAGGGAAGTGGAGTTACCCCCGAAGACCTTGTCGCTTTTGCGAAGGAGAAACTTGCGCCCTTCAAGAGGCCTGAAGCAGTTCACCTGATGGAAGAGTTGCCTCGCACTTCAACGGGCAAGCTCCTAAGAAGAGATCTGATCCCGTTGCTTGAAGAACTAGGTATCTAAAACTAATGACCTCGCTCCTCGTGAGAGGAAAGGTCCATACTTTCGATGCGAGTCGACCCGTCGCGACAAATTTATTGCTGCGCGATGGGGTAGTTCATGAAATCGAGACCAGTGCTGAAGAAGCTGACGAAGTCATCGAGCTAGATACAAACGAAATTGTGCAACCTGGTTGGCGAGACGACCACCTTCACCTTCTTTCAACTTTGGCCACTCACTGCTCAATTGATGTATCAAACGCCACGTCCCTAGCTGATTTATTAGATCTACTTAGGTCCAGTTCCGCCGGAGAGAACGGCTGGATGCGTGCATGGGGGTATGAACCTAGCTTGCTGAGAGAGAAGCGTCACCCTACGAAGTTGGAGTTAGATCAGGTTACGCGGGGGATCCCGACTGTCGTTCACGATCGATCAGGTCATGTCGCCGTTGTGAACAGCGTCGCTGCTGAGATATTAGAAATTCATGACTATCCAGATGGAATTTTGGTTGAGCGACAAGACTTACTGAGTCGCGTTCCGAGACTCGAATTGGCAGACCTTAAACAGACCGCTGGCAATCTTTTCAAAGACTGGAAGCGAATGGGTTTAGTGGCGATCACTGACGCTACCCACACCAACGATCGGGCCTCTATAGATATTTTGGCTGAAATAGCTGAAGAGTGCGACGGTCCTCGCATTACCGCAATGGTTGGTGC
This sequence comes from uncultured Acidimicrobiaceae bacterium, assembly GCA_913020735.1. Lineage (GTDB taxonomy): Bacteria > Actinomycetota > Acidimicrobiia > Acidimicrobiales > Poriferisodalaceae > MedAcidi-G3. The sequence continues at coordinate 3,905 of CAJWBN010000007.1, read as the reverse complement.
AGACCGACTAGACGGCATGCAGTTCGGTGAAACATACAAAGGCATTCGGATAGGCCACGCCAAGGTGATGCCTGATCTAGACGGTAAAGAAGATCTCAGCTGGCTCGTCAATCAGGCGCATGCCAGCGGTTTCCCTGTAGCGGTTCACGTCATGGATATCGACATGCTTGACGACACCTTGCATGCCCTTGAATCCTCACCACCACCAGCACTTACTCTTGACCGGCTGGAGCATTGCTCGCTTGCGATGCCTGAACAACTAGATCGTCTAGCTCAACTCGATGCGTCTGTCTGCACTCAGCCGTCATTTCTAACTAGACGTCTAGACAAATATCTTGAAGATTTATCGCCCGTTGAACAGGCGTGGTTATGGCCGTTGTCGTCGCTTGTTGAGCGAAGTATCAAGGTCACTCTCTCTTCGGACTCACCTGTTGTTCCCGTCGACCCAGATGAATGGATTCACGTTGCAACTGCAAGACCCCTTCGAAACCAAGAAGCCGTTTCGGATTTTGAAGCAAGAGCCATGACGGTTGTCTCACCGCTAGTCCCGGGCCTACCTGCTGACTCGTTAATTCGGGCGACATCATCCGGTTACAAAACCCTAGACGCTCGGAAGTGACTACGATCCCGCATCAGGGAGGAGAGTGACGAAATGCCAGGGCCGATGCAGGGAGTGCGTGTCGTAGAACTAGGACTTTGGGTAGCCGGACCCGCATGCGGCGGAATTCTTGCTGATTGGGGCGCGGATGTCATCAAAGTCGAGCCTCATGAAGGTGACCCGTTCCGGGGACTTGAATGGCTGTTTGCCGGAGACAGCAACCCGCCCTTCGAGTTAGACAACAGAGGTAAACGAAGCGTCGCGATGAACCTACGAAGTTCCCCAGGAATGGAAGTCATGCACCTCCTCCTGGAGACAGCAGACGTTTTCTTAACGAACTATCGCCCAGCAGGCCTTGAACGTCTTGGTTTGGACCACCAAACACTGTGTAACCGCTACCCCAAACTTGTCTACGCAAGCGTGACAGGGATGTCGCTTCGTGGAGAAGAAGCTAACCGCCAGGCATACGACATTGGAGCTTTCTGGTCGCGGTCTGGAATTGCCCACGCTCTGAGCTCAGGTCAAGATGACCCTCCCGTGCAACGAGGAGGGATGGGAGATCATATGACCGGCTTAGGAGCTGTAGCTGGCATATCAGCCGCCTTATTCCACAGGGAAAGAAGCGGGGAAGGCCAACTAGTCGAAACTTCGCTGATGCGAATTGGAACCTACATGTTGGGTTGGGATCACAACGTGACGGCAGCTACAGGTGATGACGTTGTGGTCAGAGGCCGAGATGAACAGCCCAACCCCCTCATTAATTGCTACAAATGCTCTGATGGCAAATGGCTGTGGATGCTAGGGCTTGAAGGAGACCGACACTGGCCACAGGTAGTTGAGGCTTTGGAAGTTCCGAAATGGCTAGAAGATCAACGATTCTCTGGAATTGAAACCCGGATGGAGAATTCATCAATTCTGACTGCTGAGATGGATGCAATTCTTCTAACCAAAGAACGTGATGAATGGGGTCGAATTTTTGATGCAAACGATGTTTGGTGGGCACCAGTTCAGTCCAGTCTCGAATTGTTGACGGATCCGCAAAGCAGAGCTGCTGGCTGCTGGATACAGGTGAGTACAGATGATGCAGAAACTGTAGAAATGGTCGCGTCTCCCATCGATTTTTCGGTCACAGAATGGGAAGTTTCGAATGGTGCCCCTTCGCTTGGGCAAGACACAGAACTCGTTCTTAACGAACTGGGTATCGATTGGGATCGCATCATAGAAATGAAAGAATCGGGAGTCATCCCGTGACCCAAACAGCACTTGGATCTCTTCTAGTGATGGAAATTGGCGACTCAATAGCGGGGGCATACGCCGGAAAACTGTTTGCTGACTATGGCAGCGAAGTCCATGTAAACAGAGATGGGCGTGATTCGGCAGCGAACGTATTCTTTGACGCATCTAAACATTTCGTTGATGTCGATATAGCCGACAAAGCTGATGTAGTTATCCAATCTTCCAGTAACGACCCATTGGCATCACTTTTTGAGCCGTGCAACCCCCAGCAGATAGTCCTGCGAATTTCACCGTTCGCTTCTCACGGCCCTTATTCAGGTTGGAGGTCAACCGACTTAGTCGACGCTGCGATAGGTGGACATCTCAGACTTAGCGGTAGCCCAGAGAGAGAACCGCTGAACGGTGTCCCTGACTTAGTCCACATGGCTGCCGGCGTCACTGGATTTATAGGGGCGCTTGCTGCCCTTATGACCCGCGCTCGTACGGGACAAGGTCAGGTAGTTGAAACTTCGCACCAAGAAGTTATTGCCGCGCTGCATCAGTTCAGCCTTCTCCGCTATACGCACAATGGCGCAATCTTGAATCGTATGGGAAACCGATATAGCGGACCGGGAACTCCTATCGGAGCCTATGAGTGCGCCGATGGCTGGATCGGATTAGCAATCAGTCAAAGTGACCAGATGGAGCGCCTCTTAGAAGTAACGGGTTTGACCGCTCTTCTGGAACGCGATGACGTTGAAACGATTTATGACGTTATGACAGACCAAGACCTTCTTGACACTGAATTAGTTCCTTTTTTGAAGACGCAGCAACGAGACCAGCTGGTGGAACTGTTTCAAGCTCTCCGGCTTCCTATAGCGCCTATATCGACGGTGGAAGACCTATTCGACGACCCACACCTTCGAGAACGGGAGTTTTGGCGGTCAGATAGCCATGGAGTTCATATTCCGGGCCCTCCGTTTCGGATGAGTCATCATGACTGGCAAATTGGAGCCAAGGACAAAGATGGAGATTTGGAATCAGGGAGCGAGGTAATAAGTCAACTTAATGATGGGCCATTAACAGGCTTTCGGATGCTGGATATGACTCGCGTGTGGGCGGGCCCACTAGCAGCCCGCATTCTTGGTGACTTAGGCGCCGAAGTTCTGATGTCAGAGGTTCCTTGGACTCGGACACCACTAGAAGTTCCGCAAAGTTATGTGGATTCCACACACTTCTTCCCAGATGATGAAGCGGGAGAGCGACCTTGGAATAGAACTGGTTTTCACAACAAGTACGCCAACAACAAACTTTCAACAGTTGTCGAACTCGACAAGGAAGAGGGGCGAGATTTTTTTCTACGGATGCTCCCAAAGGTAGATGTCGTAATCGAAAACTTTGCGCCGAGGGTTATGCCCAACTTCGGATTAGATGAAACCGTTCTTAAGCAACACAACCCAGATTTAACCTATGTGACGATGCCCGGATATGGAAGATCAGGGCCGAATAAGGACTGGGTCGCGTATGGACCGACAATTGACGGTCACGCAGGACATACGTGGTTGACCGGCTATCGAAATGAAATTCCTTGGAAATGTGGGATTGCCTGGCCCGATCCAACTGCCGGGCTGCATGCAGCGGCAGCCACTCTAGTTGCCTTGCTTGATCGTCAATGTTGCGGTCTGAAGGGACAAACGGTTGAGGTAGCTCAAGCGGAAACAGCCATAAATATGATTGGTCAGCATGTCGTAACGGCTCAGACAAACGGAGCCCCCCAAAGATGGGGGAATCGACGACCGGGACGAGCTCCCCAAGGGGTCTACCCCTGCTCTGGTCATGACCGCTGGATAGCAATATCTGTCATCGATGATGCCTCCTGGAACGGACTTTGTGAAATAGCCGATTGGGGTGATTTACGAGACCTCAACGTTGACGAGAGGTGGCATCGGCACGATGAAATTGATGAACGAATCGCATCCTTCACAGCGGAATGCAACGATCGGGAACTCATGGAGGACCTCCAAGGAGTTGGTGTCCCCGCCGGCGCCGTTCTCGACGCTGGAGACGTTGTCAATGACCCTCAATTAGCGAG